>JAUNAX010000084.1 GCA_030527365.1 Eubacteriales bacterium
ATCAAAAAATCACAGATTATAATTATACCAGGTTGATTCAGTGCAGGTGTCGAAACGTACAAACAGGCAGAGTCCGCAACAGACGATCCGTACAAACAGGCAGAGTCTGCAAAAGATAACCCATATAAAAAGGCAAAAAAAGATGCGGAGTCAGATACTCCTGGCGGAATTGTTCCAAGTGAAGATGCAAAATATACAATTACAGTTACAGATGATAACTGGATTAAAGTTGAAAATGAGGGCGGAGACACACTTGGGTTATCTCAGACATCTGGCGTAAAGCTGATTGAAGCAGATGGATATGCGTTTAAAGATATGAACCAGAACGGTAAGTTAGATGCTTATGAGGATTGGAGACTTGAGACAGAAGAGCGTGCAGATAATCTGGCAGGTCAGATGAAAGGTGAGGAAATTGCAGCAGTTCTCACACACGGTGGCTGGGGAGATTTTACCACAGAGCCTTTAAAAGAAGATGATGGTTCTTATACTTACCTGATGCAGGGTGGACGCGGTGGCGTTTCACGTTATATTTCTAAGGGAGGTTCTGAACATGCGAAATGGGCAAATGCAGTTCAGGAGGTAGCAGAGAAGAGCTTTTATGGTATTCCGGCAATGATTTCCATTGATCCTTCTGGTATTTCAGGTATTCCGGAAACACTTTCCCTTGCTTCCACTATGAATCCTGAGCTGGCAGCCAAAATCGGACAGGAAACAGCAAAACAGTATCGTGCAGCTGGTGTATCTGCACTTCTCGGACCGCAGGTAGATATTGCATCTCCGATTATGAAGCGTGCAGGTGGTACTTATGGAGAAGATCCGCAGCTTACACTTGATATTGCAACTGCATATGTAAACGGAATGCAGTCTACATACGATGAAAACGGTGAAGATCTTGGTTGGGGAAATGAATCAGTTTACTGCTTTACAAAACATTTTGCAGGTGCAGGATCTACAGAAGGCGGACGTGATGACCATGCTAATGGCGGACGTTACGCAGTATTTCCGGGAAACAATCTGGAAGCACATTTGATCACTTATTTTGACGGTGTATTTAATCTTCCGGGAAAAACAGGAACTTCCGGTATTATGACAGAGTATGCGATTAATGTAGACGCAGAAGGAAATAGCATCGGAGGCGAGAAGGCAGGCGCTTACAATCCTTATTTGAACAATATGCTGAAAGAGGGCGGTTTTGACGGCCTCAAGATCACAGACTGGGGAGTATATCAGTTTGCAGGCGTATGGGGTGCAGAATCCCTGGAAGAGGCTGATCGTATTGCTACAAGCTGGGAGGCAGGAGCAAATCTTCTTGGCGGATACAGCGATGTTGATAAGGCGGTAGAAGCATACAATATCCTGGTAGAGCGAGATGGACAGGAAAAAGCTGATGAGCTCATGCGCAGTGCAGTGGAGAAATTTGTAGGAACAATGATGAATCTTGAAATGTTTGAACAGCCTTATGCGGATACTGCTTATGCAGATACAGTTATCGACAGTGATTCTGCAAAAGAATTTTCACATGAAGCACAGAAACAGTCGATTGTTATGCTGAAAAATGACGGAACAATCAGTGCAGAGGGCGCAGCTTCCGAAAAACCAACTGTGTATGTGCCATATGTATACAATACAGGATTTGATGCAACCTGGACAAATGGTATAGCAGAAGGTCCGGCAAAATGGGAGCCAGGCATGGATCTGGAAGAGCTTGGTCAGTACTTTAATGTTGTGACAGATACACTGGGAGAGCCTACAGGTGAAGCTGATAAAGAAGGAAACAAAGCTTATACAAAAGAGGATTTAACCCGTGCTTCAGCAGAGGAGATTGCAGCATGTGATTACGTTCTTGTTGGAATGAGCGGAGCATATGTACCTTCCTATGAGTCTCTTCTGGAGGGAGCATTTGGCGGAGAGCCGGTTCCGGAAGGAACAGAACAGAAATGGTATCCCGCATCCTTACAGTACGGTGAGTATGTGGCAGATACAGCCCGTGAAACTTCTATTGGAGGAAAAATCCTGGAGGATGGAACAAAGGAAAACCGTTCTTACAAAGGCGTTGCAGCACACGAATGTGCAAATTATGGTGATCTGGAGGCACTTCAGTATGCAGCTGAGGCAGCTGGCGATGTTCCTGTAATTGTTTCTATGAAAATGGAGCGCGGAATGGTATGGAATGAAGTAGAGCCGTTAGCAGATGTTATTCTTGTAAATTACAATGAGCAGCGTGAAAGCGTGGTTGCAGAGACTATTCTCGGACAGACAGAACCAAGCGGACTTCTTGTATTCCAGCAGCCGGTATCAATGGAAGCTGTGGAAGCACAGTTAGAAGATGTTCCAAGAGATATGGAATGTTACACAGATGCCAATGGAAATACTTACGATTTTGCATTTGGTCTTAACTGGTCAGGCAAGATTGATGACGAGCGCACAGCTAAGTATACAGCAGAGCCTCTTACAAAAATAACAAACTTTGATTATGCGGCATATGCAGAAGCAAATAAATAATTATTGAATCTATAACTCGGCAGAGAGAAATCTTTGCCGGGTTTCTGGTTGGGACAGCAGGTTTATTTTCAGCAGCTCTTCCAGATAAACGCTTATTTTAAAGGAGAAGAAAGGAAAAAATGGTTAATTTATTAGTTAAACTTCTGGGACCTTTTATGTACAGTTTAGGTGTCAGTGAAGCGGACCTTATATCTTACCTTACACAGCTGCAGGGCTACATTTATGGAATTATCGTGGCAGCAGTGGTGCTTGTTCTTGTTCTGGGACTTGCTCATTTTGTGAAAAAGGGACTTCGCGCGGTTGTACGTATAGAAGCGTTGATGGCGTTTCTGGCAACAATCCTGATTATTATCAATTCTATTTGCTACGGTCCCATGTATTCTAATGTTTCCGGATTTTTAAATGCGTCAAAAGCAGAATTTTCAGAGGAAACTATTGCAGGAAGTAAGGAAACTATCAAAAAAATTGGAGAAGAAGGTATTACGCTTGTGAAAAACGAGGGACTCCTTCCGTTATCCTCTGATGTGAAAAGTTTAAACGTATTTGGCTGGGATTCCACCAATCCTGTATTTGGAGGAACCGGTTCTGCAGGTTCTCACTCGGAAGGTGCCATTGGCATTTTACAGTCCTTACAGGATGCAGGATTTGAGACAAATGAAAATCTTTCCAAAATGTATACAGATTATTATGATCACCGACCGGTTATTTCCATGTCTGCACAGGACTGGTCTTTACCGGAGCCGGATATGAGCCATTATACAGATGAGCTTATGGCAGAAGCAAAAGAATTTTCTGATACTGCAGTTATTGTAATCGGACGTCCTGGAGGAGAGGGTGCAGATCTTCCAACAGATATGAATGCAGTTATAAACGGTACATATAACCAGGGGCTTTCTACTTCTAATGCACCTGCAAACTGGCGTTATATGAACGCCACTTATGCGAATAATGGTTCTTATGATGACTTTGAAGAGGGAGAGTCCTATCTGGAGCTTTCTGTTACAGAAGAACAGATGGTAGAAAAAGTCTGCTCTGAATTTGATGATGTTATCGTAGTCATTAATGCAAATAATACAATGGAATTGGGCTGGGTAGATGATTATGAGCAGATTAAATCAGTTCTTCTGGCGCCAGGTGCAGGGTCTACAGGTTTTGCTGCACTGGGAGAGATTCTTAATGGTTCTGTGAATCCATCTGGAAAAACAGCAGATACATATGTGAAGGATTTACTTTCTGCACATTATATTAACAATATCGGAAATATTCCATATACAAATGTAGAGGATTTAAAGGCACAGGCACTGGAAGCAGACGCTACATATAAAGGAAATATTTCTTTCGTGAATTATGTAGAAGGAATTTATGTAGGGTATAAATTCTGCGAAACAGCAGCAGAAGAGGGGCTTATTGATTACGACAGTTATGTGCAGTATCCTTTTGGATATGGTTTGAGCTATACAACTTTTGAAAAAACGATGACGAATTTTAAGGATAATGGAGATACCGTTTCCTTTGATGTCGAGGTAAAAAATACAGGTGATGTAGCTGGTAAAGATGTAGTAGAAATTTATTACACACCGCCGTATACAAACGGAGGCATTGAGAAAGCTTCTGTAAATCTTGTTCAGTTTGAAAAAACAGAGCTTCTTGAGCCGGGAAAATCTCAGACTATTTCTTTTGAGATCAAAAAAGAAGATATGGCGTCTTACGATTCCGGTGAAATTAAAGTAGAAGGCGGTGGATATATTCTGGAAGCCGGAGAATATGCGATTTCTGTTCGCTCCGATTCTCATACGGTAATTGCAGAAGAGAAATTTACAGTAGAAGAAGATATTAACTACAGTAAGGAAGGACGTTCTACAGACGAGACAACACCGGTAAATGTGTTTGAAGATTATACACGTGGAGATTTTATTGAGCTTTCCCGTGCAGATGGATTTAAAAATGCTGCAGACTCATGGGAAAGTCCTACAGAAGAGCAGCGCACCATGTCCGATGAATTGCGCGCGTCTGTAGAAGAAAATACATTTGGCATTTACGATAGTACAAAATATGATAATCCAGATGATAAGATGCCTGCACTTGAGGCTGACAATGATCTTACACTTTTTGATTTAAAAGGTGTGGATTATGATGATGAAAAATGGGATAAGCTACTGGATCAGTTAAGTTTTGAAGATATGTCTACTATGATCAATGTAGGGGGCTGGCAGACTGCTGAAATTGAATCAGTAGGCAAAATTGCAACTTCAGACTGTGACGGACCGGCAGGTCTTAACAATTTTGTGACAAAGACTTACGGAACTCCGTATCCATGTGAAGTACTTCTTGCTCAGACCTGGAACAAAGAGCTTGCCTACGAGACAGGAGAATCTATGGGACAGGAATTTGCAGATGTTAAAAATTATGGCTGGTATGGTCCGGCTATGAATACACATCGTTCTGCATTTGGAGGACGTAACTTCGAGTATTATTCTGAGGATGGCGTACTTGCCGGTTATCTGGCTATGAACCAGGTAAACGGAGCAGCGACAAAAGGTGTGTATCCGTACATTAAGCATTTTGCAGTGAACGACCAGGAATGTAACAGAGAGGCGTTCCTTCTTACTTTTGCTTCTGAGCAGGCAATCCGTGAAATTTATTTAAAACCGTTTGAGCTTTGTATTAAAGGATTCGAAGGAAGTTCAATGGCGTGTATGTCTTCTTATAACTGGCTGGGAGGAGTTCCGGTATGTGCAAATGCAGATCTTCTTCAGACAGTTCTCCGTGATGAGTGGGGATTCCGGGGTATGGTAATCAGTGATTATGATGGTTCTTATGGATATATGATTTCCGAAAACTGCATGAGAAACGGAAATGATCTGATGCTTGGATATGGAAATGCAGAATCAAATCAGTTTAATAATAAGAGCGCAACAGCAACGCTGGCAATGCGTAAAGCATGCAAGAATATTATGTATACCATTGTAAATAGCGGTGCTTATGCAGGCAGCGAAAATCCGATTGGAGGAATGTCCAACATGGATAAGATCTTCCTGAAAGTAAACGTAACAGGTGGTATCATAATCGGCGGCATTGCATTGTTTGTACTCGTACATTACCTGCGGAAAAGAAAAAAAGGATTAAAACAGGAAACAGAGTAAGATTTTTAAGGGGGACTGTCGCGTAAAACAAAACGATAGTCCCTTTTAAGACGGAGGAAATCATGGAAGTAAAGGATATTATTTCAAAACTTACAATAGAAGAAAAAGCAGCATTGTTAAGCGGGAAAAACGAGTGGGAATCAAGAGACATTCCAAGACTTGGAATCCCTTCCATAACATTTTCAGATGGACCGCATGGTCTGCGGCGCCAGGAAGGAGCAGGAGACCATCTGGGATTGAACGAATCTCTTCCTGCTACCTGTTTTCCTACAGCGGCGTCCACTGCAAACAGCTGGGATCCAGATCTGGGCGAGAAGATAGGCGAGGCGCTTGGCAAGGAAGCTGTCGCTCAGGGAGTGAACGTGGTACTTGGACCGGGACTGAACATGAAGCGTTCCCCTCTTTGTGGAAGAAATTTTGAATATTTTTCGGAAGATCCTGTTCTTGCAGGGAAAATGGCAGCAGCCTATATTCGGGGAATTCAGAGCAGGCATGTGTACGCGTGTCCAAAACATTTTGCAGTAAATTCCAGAGAATACAGACGTATGGCTATGAATGCGGTAGTAGATGAGAGAACACTTCGGGAAATTTATCTTACAGCTTTTGAAATCGCAGTAAAAGAAGGAAAAGCCAGATCCATTATGTCCGCATACAACGAGGTAAATGGAAAATACGCAAATGAAAATGAGCATTTGCTTGTTGATATTTTAAGAAAAGAATGGGGCTTTGACGGAATTGTAGTTACAGACTGGGGAGCCAGCAACAACCACACAGAAGGTGTGAAATGTCAGTCAAATGTGGAAATGCCGAATCCAGGGCTGGATTCCGCCAGAGGACTTCTTGAGGATTTGAAACTTGGAAAAATAACGGAAGCGGAAATTGACCGGGCGATAGAGCCTGTTATTGAAGCGGCGATTTACTTCAGCAAAAATGAAGCAAAGGATTTCGACAGGGAAGCGCATCACAGACTGGCACGCCGGGCAGCAGTGGAGAGCGCTGTACTGTTAAAAAATGAGAAAGAAATTCTTCCTTTGAAAGAAGGAACAAAGGTTGCTTTGAAAGGACCATTTGTAAACAAACCAAGGTATCAGGGCTCTGGTTCCTCTCAGGTAAATGCAACGAGGGTGGAAACGATTGCAGAAGAAATAAAGAATTACAATCTGAAGGTGGTAGAGGATCCAAAAGACGCAGATGTTGTACTGTTTTTCTTCGGACTTGATGAGATTGCAGAATCAGAAGGTGCAGACAGAACTTCTATGGATATTCCGGAATATCAGATTGAAGAGCTTAATAAACTGTCTGTTCTTAATTCCAATATAGTTGGCGTGATGTCAGCCGGTTCCTCAGTAAAAATGCCGTGGCTTGATAAGCTGACTGGTCTTCTTCACGGGTATCTTACAGGGCAGGCGGGTGCAAGCGCTCTTCTTGATCTTCTTACAGGAAAAGAGACGCCAACAGGAAAACTTGCAGAGTCCTATCCATTTGCATATGCAGATTGTTCCATGTTTAATTATGCTGATGAGAAGTACAGGAATCTTCAGTATCGAGAGGGGCCTTTTATCGGATACAGATATTATGATACAGCTGGTGTTGCGGTACAATTTCCTTTTGGGTATGGACTTTCTTATACAACATTTTCTTACAGCTCACTTGTACTGACAGACACGGGAGTTCGTTTTACTGTTACAAATACGGGGATGCGTGCAGGTGCTGAGATTGCTCAGATGTATGTGGGAAAAACAGAATCCGGGCTTGTGAGACCGAAAAAGGAATTAAAGGGATTTACAAAAGTATGGCTGGAGGCAGGAGAATCCAGAGAAGTGGAAATCCAATTTGATGATAAAACCTTCCGGTATTTTAATACAAAGACAAATAAGTGGGAGGTAGAAGGCGGTATCTACACAATTATGGTGGGAGCGTCCAGTGCAGATATAAGACTTTCAGCAGAAATAGAAAAACAGGGGACAACAGAGGTATTGCCATACGATATTGAGAAACTCCCGAACTATAAAGCAGGTCTTGTGAGAAATGTCCATTACGAGGAATTCCAGATTTTTTACGGAGATGTTCTTCCGGAAGAAAAAGTAGGGCCGCTTGAGGTTAATGATGCTCTTTGTCAGATGAAAGACGCTAAAAACGGACTCTGCCGTTTCATATATAAGGTTCTTCAGAAAAAATTAGATAAATCTGTGGAAAAAGGAGTACCGGATCTGAATACACTGTTTATTTATAATATGCCTTTCCGTGCGATTTGCAAAATGACAGGTGGAATGGTATCCAGAGAGATGACAGAATCTATGGTAATGGCTGCTAACGGACATTTTTTCCGTGGTCTGGCAGGCGTACTTGGTGGATTTTTCCGCAATATGCGGGAAAATAAAAAATATGAAGCACTGTTGAAAAATGAGAAATAGGAGGCTGGAAAATGAATATATGGAATGCTTTTGAAACAAAAAACCCAAAGCTTGCAAAGTGGGTAAGAGAAGGCGGTCTGTTTGTCATAGTCTCCAATTTGATAACAGTTCTGAAATATGTTCTGCTTCAGTTTCTTCCGAATATTTTTGCAGGAATGGGGGATCAGTCTTTTGGCTGGCCGGGGATTCCCGTTACTTTATTTGGAGAAACATTTCAGTGGAATATTTTAGGATATGATCAGGCACACGGTGGATTAGCATATTTTATGGCATATATGACTGCAATGATAATTGGGGAATGTATTAATTTTCCAATTCAGAAACACTTTGTATTCCGCAGCAAAGGTAACACAGGGAAACAGATTGCATGGTATACAATCGCCTTTTGTATTATTACCTGTATCGTAAATTCTATTAACTGTGTTTGGGTGGCGGTAGCAGGTATGTTTGTACCAGATTTTATTTACAACATAGGAACTACTGTACTGAATGGAGGAGTTTCCATGATTGTATTTTTCTTTGTGAATAAAATTATATTTCCGGAAACGCCAAAAAAATAATCTGCTTTGGAATTTAGAGATTCTTTAGATGTACCTCTCCTTCACTTATGTTACAATATCCCCAGACAATAAAACTTTATTAAGCAGTTTCCAAAGAGAAAGAAGAGAGGGGATTTTATGTCACCGGCAAGAAAAACCAGAAGACGAAGCAACAGCAGGAGAAAACGGAAAAAACAAAGTAATACAGGG
>JAUNAX010000085.1 GCA_030527365.1 Eubacteriales bacterium
CCGCTTCCTCTAAGAAACGATCAATCATAACAAATGGCACTTTTAGCTTTTCCATCAGTCGCACACTTTCCAGCGCTTTTTTCTTATCGCTATCCAGCGACATACAGAACAAAATTCCATCTACCCCTTTATCTGCCAACACCTGAATATACTCCAGATCTCGCTTATGCATATCATTTGTATTGCATAAAATCAAATTCCATCCATTTCTACGACACTCATCTTCCACACCTTTGGCAAGATTAGAAAAAAATACATTGCTGACATCAGAAATTACCAGTCCAATCGTCTTTGTCCTTTTCTTTACCAGTCCGACAGCAAGCTGATTCGGTCTATAATTCAATTTTTCTACCGCTTCCAGAACTGTGTCCTTTGTCTGTTTTGAAATCTTATCTGCTTTTCCGTTTAAGACCAGTGAAATCGTTGTCACAGAAAACCCTGTATAATTTGCAATATCTTTAATTGTAGTTCTCACTATCCTTCTTCTCCATTATCCTTTATTTCTCCACAAGCATGCTTGCACCACACTTTTGCTGTCTATTCTCTATGCATTCTGGAACCTCTGTACTGCTTCCTATTATACATGATTTTTTTTACTTTTGGTAGGTTATGGAAAATATTTCACCGAGTATTTCAATATATTTCTCATACATTTCAAGCTCTACAAACTCGTTTGGCTTATGCGCTAACTGAGGCTCCCCTGGTCCAAAAAGCAGCACTGGGATTTCACTTTCTTTTTTTGTCAAAATCGAAGCATCTGTAAAGTAATTGATCCCTGTTTCTTCTGTCCCCGCACCATTCTTTTTAAGATATGCTTTAAATTTCTGAAGCCATTTCTCTTCCTCTGCTATTTCAATCGCTCTTCGTGCATTTTTGATTTGCACTTCAACTTTTACTTCTCCATTTGTCTTTGCTACTTCTTCCCGACATATTTTTCCAATTTCCTTTTCTACCTCTTCAGCAGAAATTCCCGGTACCGTCCGAATGTCCAGCAAAATCTCTGCAAAATCTGGTGTCATATTCGGCGCAATGCCCCCTCGTATCATAGTTACCTGCGCCGTTGCTGTACCGAGTACTCGATGTGTATACGTTGTTACCCACTCTTTTATCCGGTACACCATTTTC
The DNA here is from genome assembly GCA_030527365.1 of Eubacteriales bacterium. Classification (GTDB taxonomy): domain Bacteria; phylum Bacillota; class Clostridia; order Lachnospirales; family Lachnospiraceae; genus Blautia_A. The sequence goes on from JAUNAX010000085.1 coordinate 1,126, forward strand.
ATTCCATACTCAACCGCATTATATCCTTCCTCCGGATAAGCCCCATGACTTGTTTTCCCACTTATATTCAGTTTTGTCCAGATGCACCCTTTCTGTGCTACTCCCAGTTTGCATCCGGTAGGTTCCCCGATCAGCAAAAGCGAACCGGACGACAAATCTATTTCCTCTAATATTTTTTCCGCCCCAAGACCACTTTTTTCCTCATCGCAAGTTCCCAAAAATAAAATCGTCTGTTCTGGTTTCTGTCCCGATTCTCCAATTTCCCCAAGAAGGAACACCATTGCTGCCAGTCCACTCTTCATATCGCTGGCTCCTCGTGCATAAATTCTTCCGTTCTTCTCCACTGGAATAGAAGGATCCGTACTCCACTCTTCTACATTTCCATACGGAACCGTATCAAGGTGTCCATTCCACACAACCGTTTCTGAAGACTTTCCCTCTAGTTTTGCGATAATATTGGCATGTGTTTCATCTATTTTCTGTACAAAAGCATCTACCTTTTTCCCCTTCAGATAAGTCGCAATAAATTCTGCAACAGTCCCCTCATTGTTCATTCCGTTGACACTCGGAATTGCAAGTATCTCTTTCAGCAATGCAATACTTCTTTTATTTCTTTCTATACACTCGTTCTTCTTTTTTTCTTCCAGACTATCTTTTCTCATTTATAGATGCCCCCCTGTCTTCTTTTGCTAAAAATGCTGCCGCGCCAGCTTTTTCCGGCTTCGACAGCATCTTGATCTCATTGGCATACGAACGATACGCTTTCCGCTATTTCTTTACAAGCCAATCTACGATTCCTTTCCAGATTTTATCATATTCACTCCATTCACAAAATTCCGGCGGTGCCCAGTGTGGCGCACAGTCTGTTGTGAAAACAGCGCTCTTTCCTTTTCCATAAGTTCCGAATGCAATAAATGGATCTCCATCGACCAAAGCAACTACCTCCGCATCTTCTTTTGCCACTGTCCGATTATATCCAAGCACTTCCGGCCATTCTCCCTGAATCTCTTTTAATGCCTCATGTTCCCTGACTGTTACCGGGCGCACTCCATCACAATGCTCCATTCTGTCATCTACCGTAAGCACCTCTACGGGAAGTACGTCCTGAACCGCCGTATCATGCCATTTTCCCTTCGCATCAACACCCGAAAATGTAAGATATCCACCGATCATCAGCAAAGATCCACCTTCCAGAACATAGTCCCTAATCACTTTGGTACGGTTCGGTTTCTTTACACTCTTTGTAAATGTTTCTGCCGGTAGTAATAAGGTATTGGCTCCGATATCCGATAAAATGACACAATCATATCCCTTTAGTTCTTCCACAGTATATGGGAACTCCTCTGCCGCAATATGATTCGGAAGAAACGTTACTTCATATCCACTTTTTTCCAGCGCTTTTTTTAACCATTTTTCGCCAGTTTCATAAGTAGATGTATAAAAACTGTCAAACCCTTTGACATGAGTTGTATAACTCATCCATGATTCCCCTGCTAATAATACTTTTTTGCTCATTGTTTTCTGCCTCCTCATCTATCTAATTATCTGAAGGGAACTATCCCCGACTCCTGTTTTTTCTGAAATCCCGAATTTACTGATCCAGCGCCCTGCATGCCCAAAAGATCGAAGGATTCTGCCTTCAAATACAACAATCTGACCATTTACAATCACATAAACTGCCCTCGCATTTTTAGGATCGACAATTGTAATATTAGCAAATGCTCCTTTTCCCAAATGTCCCATCTTTTTCCACGCACTACACTTTAATTTTTCTGAAAGATACTGTGCCGTATTGCATGTCATCGTGGCTACCGCTTTCTCTAAAGAAAGGACACCATTTTCTACCAATTCTAAAATACATGGAATATTGTCACTCGTATCCCCAAATCCTTTCATTGTTGACTGGTGCTGACCATCTGACACCAGAATTTTTACAATTCCCTCTGAGAGAGCATTGAATGCCTTTTCCCTTGCTTTCTCAGACATGCGTAGCCCTTCTCTACTTCCACCGTTTTTCCGAAGCATCGTTGTCACAAATTCTGCTGTAATATTTTTCTTTTTGCATAATTCAATTACCGACTGCATTGCTTCTTCTGCATTTCCGTGACTGCCTGTTCCTGCTGCATTGGCATGTCCCAAATGTAACTTTCTTCCTTTCGACAATTCATACATCCGCCAACTATGTTCTGGATCCTGTGTATGTGACATATAAATAAGATTCGCCTTCTGCGTAATATCAAATATTTTATCAATATCTTCATCTTTCATAATAAAATGTCCCATATGATCTTTGATTCCGATAATAAAAGGAGCCATCTGATTTGTAAAAACATTCCTGCTTAGTTTCTGTTCAAGCAGTTCTTTAGCAGCTTTCCCCTGAAACAAGTCGATCATTTCTTCCTCATTCATGGAAGTTCCCAGTATATTTGCTGCTCCTAAATAAACTCCGGCATTGAGTGGAAGTCCACGATCAATCTCTGCTCCCAGTAATGCAGGTGCCATAAAGGAATTTCCTGCTCCCGGTGATATCCCTGCCGTCACCCCATCCTGAACTGCACAGACGATTGAATTTGTGCTGACATCAAAAAGATCTCCCAAATGTAGATGACTATCAATAAGACCCGGCCAGATTTGAAGACCTTCACATTCCAAAATCCGGTCTCCTTTTTCTATGTAAACATTTTTTTCAACAGAAGAAATAGTATCTCCCTCCACAACAATATCAAACTGATCTTTTCTCTCATTTTCAGGATCTACTACAAGTCCATCTTTTAGTATCGTTCTTCTTCCATTCCATTTCTGCAAATCTTGTGCCACCCCTCGTCTGAGAGATAATACAGATTCTTTTTTTCGTAACAGCTCGTTATACATGTTTCGCCCACTCTAAAATCAATTCTGCATAAACTCTGATTGCTTCCAAATATTGTTCTACCGTTACATATTCATTAACCGTATGGCATTGTTCCAGCGATCCAGGTCCGAACTGAAGTGTCGGACATCCGACAATATTATGCCATGTCCTCGAATCACATCCCGCCGGAGAACCTACAATTTTCACTTCATTCCCGGTTGCTTTTCTGTATGCATTCTCAAATGCACTGACAAATGGATATTCTAGATCCATTTCAAATGGATTTCCAGTCTGATAGATTGTAATTTTCGGTTTATGGCTACTCAGCCACTCATCACCTTCACAGCACTTCAGAATCGCTGCTGTATACTCTTCTACCACTTGTTCGTGATTCATAAGCCCCGGCAGATAGTGTACGCAGGTCTTAAAGCAGCAATAGTCTGGAATGGTAGAGCCTGCTTCTCCACCGTAAATCACCCCTACATTACTCGATGGAGGTGGAAGCAGCGGATGCTTATATTTCAAAAGCCATCTGTGTTCCAGTTCATTGATCGCATTCATCAATTTTCCTGCTTTTTCAATGGCATTTACTCCTGAAAGCTTTAAGCCGGAATGTACCGCAAGTCCCTCCACTTCAATCTGGAAAAATACCCACCCCATATGTGCCGCAATCAATTCCCGGTTAGTCGGCTCACATACAACGACTGCATCTGCTTTGACTCCACTCATTGCTGCACATAAGGAACCATTTCCGCCTCCTTCCTCATCACACACAGAGGCAACTTTCACTGTAATGGGGAGCGAAATTCCTGCATCTTTTAACAATTCTAATGACATGACTGATGCCATTAGACCAGCTTTCATATCTGCAACACCTAATCCTGTGATTCGATTTTCAATCACCTGCGGTTTTAACGGAGGAATTGTCCAGTGTTCTTCATTTTCTGCCGGCATGTGGTCTATATGTCCGTTAAATAACAATGTCTTTTTACTTTCCCCCGGAAATGTGCCATACAAATTATACCTGTTTGTATAATCATGCCCTAAATTTCCCTCCCGGTATAATTCTTTGCATTTTATTATGCTTTCTTCTTTGAGGGGATCGCGGACAATCTCTTCCGCTCCAATATCCCGAAAAATTTCCGCAAGATATTCCTGCCCTTCTGCCTCCAGTCCACCTTCAATTCCGTGTCCAATATCATGCGTATCGATACTAACTAACTTCAGCAGCCTATCTATATATTTTTGTTTATTCTCTTCTAGTGTCTGATCTAATACACTCTTCATGCCTTTCCTCCTTTGTTTTCATCTTATTTTGGCTCTTTTAGCCTTTCTACAAATTCTCTTGCGTTTAATATATCTTTTCCTAAACCAAGTTCTTCCGCTATACTTCCAATCTGCGTCCGCTTAATTTTGCTTTTCTGCAAAATCTCGTCATCAGAAAAAATCTCCCGCGCAGTCCGATCCGCAATAATCTTTTTATTCGCCATTGCAATCACCCTTTGAAAATTGTCAGCCACAAATTCCATATCATGCGTGATTGTAATTACTCCTATTTGTCGTTCTTCCAGATAATCAAGTAATTCTGACAAAATACGGATTCCACGAAGATCCTGACCCGCAGTGGGCTCATCCAAAATAATAAAATCCGGCCTTGTAACTAATATTGCAGCAATCGTGACAAATTTTCTTGTAACATAGGGAATCTCAAACGGATTCTTATCCAAAAACTCCTCAATTTTTAAAAACCGGGTAACCTCTCTGACACTTTTTTCGATTTCTGTCTGAGGCCATTTATAATATTTCGGCATATAAGAAATTTCACTCGCTACCGTCTGATTAAAGATCTGATCATCCGGATTTTGAAATACATATCCCACCTGCTTTGCAATCTGTGCTGTCGTATACTCTTTTGTATTTTTATCACACACGAAGACATTCCCAGAAGATGGCTTGTGAAGTCCATTCATCATTTTTACCGCTGTTGTCTTTCCTGCTCCATTCTGACCTACGATCGCAACCCTCTCTCCCTGCTCGATTACAAGATTCAGATCATCATTTGCAACAAATCCATTCGGATATGTAAAACTTGCATGTTCAAATATGATTTTATTCATGATTTTTCCAGCCTTTCACCATTTCTATACACTCTTTCTTTGTTACCGGTATATGCGGAAAAATGATTCCTTGCCGTTTCAATTCCCGTGTAAGAAGAACCGTCTGTGGCAGCATGGCTCCTTTTTTTAACATGGAAAGATCACTTAATACTGCATGTGTTTCTCCTTTTGTAATTAATTCTCCCTCATGCATTACAAGCATTTCATCTGCATACTCGGCCATCAAATCAACCTTATGTTCCACCAGTATAATTGTCTTTCCCTGCTCTTTTAACATATGGATAATTTCAAATACCCCTTCTGTTCCCTCTGGATCCAGTTGTGATGTAGGCTCATCAATTACAAGTATCTCTGGATTCATTGCAATAATTGAAGCAAATGCAACTCTCTGGCGCTGTCCTCCTGATAGCCTGTTTGGATCCTTTTCTAACAACTCTTCTATCTTCACAAGTTTTGCTACTTCTATCACACGTTCTATCATCTCTTTTTTAGGAACACCCAGATTTTCCAGACCAAGTGCAATCTCAGCAAAGACCGTTTTCCTCACTCCACTGATCTGTGTAAATGGATTTTGAAAAATATAACCTATCTTTGTCGATAATACATCTATATTTGCCTCTTGGATCTTTACCCCTTCTATCATGGCTTCTCCCTCTAATTTTCCATGATAAAAATGTGGAACCAACCCTCGTATCAAATTACATAATGTTGTTTTTCCACCTGCATTTTCTCCAATAATCCCATAAAATTTCCCTTTTTCAAATGTACATGTAATATTTTTTAATGCCGGCTTCTTTCCAAGTGGATATGTATACGTAACATTTTTAAATTCTATAAAACCCATGCTGTAACCCTCCAGATTAATACTACCAAAAATCCAATATCCATCAGCCCAACAAATATTTTTTCTCTTTTACTTACCTCCGGAAGCTCCGATAAAAAAGTATGCTCTACCGGCGCAGAAAACGCTCTTGCATCCATCGCAATAGATTTTTCTTCTGTACTGGAAATTGCATTTAAGATCAAAGGTCCCATAACCGGGATATACGCCTTTGCCCTCTGAAGCATGTTTCCTTCTGTTTCAATTCCTCTTGCTTTCTGAGAATCCATAATAATCTGTGCATTATTTCCCAAATCCTTAATCGTCTGTGAAGAAGAAAGAATAATAAATGAGACTACATGGGAAACTCCTTTTTTCTCTAAGGAATAAGTAAGATCCTCCATCGGTGTCGTTTTACTGAACAGTATAAATGCACCGCTAAATGCTAGTACCAGTGAGACAATATTCAGACCATCTGCAATACTTTCTGTCGTCACACAAATTCCTCCTAGCTGGTATAATACATGTTCCCCCGGAGAAAATGCTGCCTTTACAAGAAAAAGAAACACTCCAAACAATAACAGCACTTTCCAGTAAAGTTTAAAAAATGTCTGAAACTTTCCTGCCAGCTTTGCAACTGCCATAAAAACGAGTACCATTCCAAAGCCGAACCAATAATTCTGAATGAGAAATGGAAGCAATCCGAACACAAACATCAGATTAAGCTTACTCATCGGATTTAAATCCAGTATAACATTTCCAGTTTTCTTAGGCTCCAGGTATTTTTTTACAAATTCGTATTCCATATTGCCTCCTTTCTCCCCTTTCCCCTATACTTCCTCTTTTAAGAAATATTTTCCATTCGGCAATTTTACAACAAACCGCGCCGGCATAGATTTAAGAACAAAGAAAATAATAATCAGACATACCAACTTATCCATCAATTCAGAACTTAATTCGCTGACAAACGTTGCCGGTATTACATCCCATCCTGCTGCCATCAGTGTTGTTACGATCACACTTGCGCCGGTTCCTACGAATCCTCCATAAATTATTGCAGTAATCGGAACAGCGATACATGTGCCTATGATGGCAATGACGATACCATTAATAATTGCTTTCCAAAAAGAGGAAAACATATTTTTCTTTGCAAAAAAAGAAGCAAGTATTCCAAAAAGAACTCCGATAATTGTATAAGGAAGCAATGTTGGCAAAGAAATCGCATTGATCAGACCACAGCCAAGCCCCACAAGAGCTCCCGGAATACCTCCGCACAAGGCACCTACTACAAATGTTCCGATGCTGTCCAAAAATAACGGAAGTTTTAAAAGAATTGCAAGCTGTCCCCCCACCACATTAATCGCAATACCAATCGGAATTAAAAAGATTGTTAATTTGTCAATTTTTTTCATTTTTCTTCCTCCTTCTCATCCAAACACTTTCTAAATATTTAGTAAAACGTTTTTCTAATCTGCTAAAAAAATAAATCGATTTATTTACTTCTTATATATGATGATAAATCAACTTTTTTAGATTGTCAATTCGTATAATATACCGATTATTTTTCTATATTTTTATTCATTTTATATAATTATTTTCTTTCAAATAACTATTTTCCACAAATTCACACCCATGCTTTTATATATTTTTACTTCCATTCAAAACTTATTAAAACGTTTTTCTTACCATTCTAAATCACTTTTCCTTCCCCATCCTCTCATGTCATACTCTCATTTTCTCTTCCCCTTCTTCTGTTTTCAGAAAAAATCATTCAAAAAAGACATAGCAAGATCTCTGTTTTTCTCTGATTGTTCGATGAACAACTCAGAATCTTTATCGCAATCTTGCTATGCCTTATCTAAGTTTTTATTGATCCTCACGGATTCA
>JAUNAX010000086.1 GCA_030527365.1 Eubacteriales bacterium
ATACGGTTGGTTTTTCCCACAGACCTTTTTCTACGGTACGCGGCGGTTTTACACGTGGCATTCCTCTGTTGCCCTCAATAGAAGCCGTAAGGGCAGAACCCTCTCCACATACAAAAGCACCTGCCCCTCTGTTAATATGAAGATGGAAATTAACTCCGGAACCCATGATATTGTTACCTAAAAGACCATATGTTTCCGCCTGCTCAATTGCCATGTAAAGACGTTTTACAGAAAGAGGATACTCTGCACGAACATAAATATATCCTTCTTCCGCTCCCACTGCATAGGCAGCGATGATCATGCCTTCTATCATCTTATAGGGGTCGCCTTCCATTACAGAACCGTCCATAAATGCCCCCGGATCTCCTTCATCTCCATTACATACTACATAGCGGATTTTTTCCGGCTGTCTTGCCACCTGAGACCATTTCTTTCCTGTCGGGAAACCGGCTCCTCCTCTTCCCCGAAGGTTCGATTTTGTAATTTCGTCAATTACTCCCTCCGGCGTCATTTCTGTAAATGCTTTTACAAGAGCAGAAAATCCACCGGAAGCTATGTACTCGTCTATAGATTCCGCATCAATTTTTCCGCAGTTTTCCAGAACAATCCTCGTCTGGAGGTTTAAGAAAGGAATATCGGCAGGATGCGGACAGACCTTATCTTCATGACGATAAAACAGACGCTCTACCGGCTGACCTAAAAGTATGGTTCTTGATACGATTTCCTTACAGTCTTCCACCTGGACATGCACGTACTGATAATCATACGGTTCAATCCGCATAAGCGGTCCCAGCTCACAAAGCCCCTGGCATCCTGTACGCGCTATACCTATATGCGGTACGTCTTTCTGCATTTCTATCTGTATCCCTTCAATATCTTGACAAAGTTTTACCATCTCATCATAAATTTTCTGCGCGCCGGACGCCATACAGCCTGTACCGGAGCAGATCAGTACACGGCAGGTGTAACTGTTTATCCCTTCACGGATTTCTTCCTGTTTTTTTAACAGATCTTCTTTACAGCGAATACTCATAAGCTTTTACCTCTCAATTCATTTAAAAGCTCCACCGCTTTTTCCGGAGTCATTTTCGGGTGCACTTCATCGTTTACTGTAAGAGTCGGAGCAAGTCCGCAGGCTCCAAGACAGGAAACTGTCTCCACAGTAAACAGCATATCGTCTGTTGTATGCTTTTTATGGCTTAATCCCAGTTCCTTCATCATCGCCTCTTTTACAGGCATGGATTTTCTTACATGGCACGCTGTTCCGTCACATACCTTTATGACATATTTTCCTTTTGGCTCAAAAGAAAAGTTCTCATAAAAGGTTGCCACACTGTAAGCCTTCGCTTCATTTACCCCTATCTGTTCTGCCACATAGGTGAGAAGCTCTCCCGGAAGATAGCGGTACTCTGCCTGAATATCCTGCATGATTGGAATCAGCGAAGCCGCCTTTTTTGCATAACGTGAAATAATCTCGTCTGCTTTTCTGTAATAAGACTCGTCTAACATTCCGTTCCCTCCTTATTCGCGATATTGTGTTTTGTGCAAAATTACTTTCTTTTCTTTTTTTGTTATATATTTATGCTCCAATTATACATTAACTTATCTCTTATCACAAGTAATTTATATATTTTTCACTATTTTAGTCCGCCCATAACCCCTTATAAAAAGGCACTTTTTTGAATTGTACAAAAATAAGTACAAAGCATTTTTTATAACAATCCTGTTAAAAATTATACATTGCTTTTTCTGTTCTTTTCTTATATGATATATTTATACAGTGCGTGGAAAACAAAATATAAAGGAGATGTGACATGAGAAATCTTGATACTCCGGTAAAACAGATCCGCCGGAAAATTTTTACAGAAATTGCAAAAGCAGGCTTTCAGTCTACAGACGAAACCCTGATTCACGACATTGAAGCCATTCCCTACAATATTGTACAGGAACAGGCTAAATACAGAGACAGTATTTACAGAGAACGGGCTGTTGCCAGCGAGCGTGTCCGTCTTGCTATGGGACTTTCTCTCCGCCCGGAAAACAAAGCTGTCCATTTGACAGACGGCGTACAGGCAAGTAATATTGACGAAAAATATTATGAACCGCCTCTTATGCAGGTCATTCCTTCTGCCTGTGCAGCCTGCGCTCCCAATAAGTACGAAGTCAGCAATATGTGCAAGGGCTGCGTGGCGCACCCCTGTCTTCTCGTCTGTCCCAAAGACGCCATTTCTATAGTAAATGGAAAGTCTCATATTGACCAGACAAAATGTATTAAATGTGGAAAATGTAAAGCAGTCTGTCCTTATGATGCCATCGCCCATAAAGAACGCCCCTGCGAGCGCGCCTGCGGTGTAAAAGCAATCACAAGTGATTCTCAGGGACGCGCCGCCATTGATCAGGAAAAATGCGTATCCTGTGGAATGTGTATGGTAAGCTGCCCCTTTGGAGCCATTTCTGATAAATCTCAGATTTTCCAGCTTGCCCATGCTTTAAGAGAAGGAAAAGAAGTCATTGCAGAGGTTGCGCCCGCTTACATCGGACAATTTGGAGACGATGTCACACCTGGAAAATTTCACGGTGCTTTAAAAGCACTGGGCTTCGCTGCTGTTCATGAGGTTGCTTTCGGTGCCGATGTAGGTGCTGTTTCCGAAGCCCACCACTACGCCAAAGAGGTTGCAACCGGAAAACTCCCATTTCTTCTCACCTCCTGCTGCCCTTCCTGGTCTGTTATGGCAAAGAAATTTTTCCCGGACATGATTGACAATATTTCCCAGGAACTTACCCCTATGGTAGCAACTGCTCGAAAAATCAAACAGGAACACCCTGGTGCCCATGTTGTCTTTATCGGTCCCTGCGCCTCTAAAAAGCTTGAAGCAATGCGAACAACTGTAAGAAGTGACGTAGACTTTGTAGTAACCTTTGAAGAGCTGTGGGGGATGTTTGATGCAAAAGGAATCAATCCTGCTGAGGCAGAAGATGCCGGAGAGCTTCACGATGCTACAGCAGCCGGAAGAGGATATGCAGTTGCAGGCGGCGTGGCAGGTGCTATTGAAGCATGCTTAAAAGAATATTATCCTGACGTACCTGTAAATATCGAACATGCGGAAAGTCTGACGGAATGTAAAAAAGTCCTGACTCTTGCAAAGGCAGGAAAATTAAAAGGCTGCATGATCGAAGGAATGGCATGTCCGGGCGGCTGCATGGGCGGTGCCGGAACAAACGCACCATTTACAAAATCTTCAAAAGCTCTGAAAAAATTTGTTGCAGAATCCACTCCAAAAATCCCTGACAAAGAGCTTGAAAACATGGAATTAAGATAAAGAACAAAGCGGACAACTCCTTTCCGCAACACAAAAAAATCCCCCTGCAGCAATCATTTGTACCGACCTCCCAATTATCAGATTTTTGCTCTGACTTTTGGGGTCGGTACATTCTGCAAGGGGAATTTTCTGTTGCATATTTCTTACTGTATTAATCTTCTGCTGCCTTTAAAGCAAACTCCCTGGCATCCAAAGCAGGAAAATCCGAATTTTTTCTGCACATATCCAGCCAGTCTATGTGCAATAAAATGTCTTCTTTCTTTAAACCCTGTTTTTTTCTATATTTTACCAGTTCCTGAAATCCTCTTCCTGTCAGCTCCCTGGCGCACCACTGCGCCATGTAATAATATCGGAGAAGTCGTATTTCTTTTTCGTTCTGTCTTTTTCTTTTCTCTTCCCACAATTTAGGAAAGTCATCATAACAGCGAACCTTATCCAGTTCCGGTAAAATATACGTTCCAAAATCTTCTTCTATCTGCCTGAAAATTCCTTCAAGAGGAGTGTCCACAGGCAGATAATTTTTATAGCCGTCTATTTTATATTCTCCTCCGGAATAATAAGGCGAAAGCATTCCACAATAAGGTAAAAAATCAACGTGAAGCAAGTCCTGTCCCTGGTTATACATCCACTGATTAGAAAGTTTTCCTCTTATTTCTTCTTTTTTCGATGCACTGATGTGAAACCGGAAATTTGCCCCTGTAACAATTCCATTAAATCGGGAGCTTAACATATGGATAATAAGATAAGATTCATCTTCCAATTTGCGCCGCCAGTCTGTTCCTGCAACAGAAAATCCATATTTTTTAAGCAACGGCTTAATTACTTTTTTCACAACTTCATTTCTCTTTTCTACAGGCTTTAGGCTCAGCTCTTTTTCCTTTTTTTCCTGTATTTCTCTCACATCATCATCAGATACATCCAGTTCTTTTTGAAAATGACTGGTATCGTATCGACAGTATTTTGCTGCCAGCTCCAAATATTTTACTACCCGTTCTTCTTTCGTCATATACTCAACCTGAATATTCTACATTTGCAAACAGACGGTTTTCTTTATCTTCATACCCTTCCTGTGCTTCCAGCCATCCGATTGTTCCATTATAGGAAACCTGAATATACATGACGTGATTTACCATTTTGCAGCGAAGAACCGATACTTTTCCACCTTCCGGAATTGTAAGAAGGTCTGCATTTCCTCCGGGAGCACTGTATAATATGGTATCTGCATTTAAAATACCTTTGTTTCTCTGTCCATCGGCAATCAGAGATGTATAAGCATATGTTCCCACTCCGCTGATTGGCTGCAAAGTGCCATTCATATATCCATAATCAAAGTCTATTTCTGAAATACCTGTAGAATAAGACATCATACTCTGACGTATTTTCATGGTATTTCCTTTCACGGATACCATCTCGTTTCTATGAGGTCTTCCGTAATTTCCAAAGAATCTCATAAAATCAACTACACATTCCAGTTCCCCACCCTGACACTGATAAAGTGCTGATATTACAGAATAATCATTATCAGAAGACGCATATAACTCTAAAAACGATTTGCCATTTTCCAGTGTATACAGATTGATTGTCACAGGATTGTAATAATATATATCATTCCCATCAAGAAGAGACCATTTTCTTCCGTTTATGTATAATTCAAGACCTCTGTACATCTCTTCTCCGTGATTTACAACTCTTCTCGTCTGTTTTACAAAAATTGTATCCTCTTCCTGGTCTCCTGTTATATCATAATTGGTATATTTCCGCCCCGGCTTCAGGGTCACTTTTGCAGGATTCAGCCTTCTCACATCAATCATAATTGTTTTTGTTGCAGAAGTATATTTGCTTGTTGCTTTTGCATTGATACGTACCGTTACCCTTCCTTCTCTTTTCGGAGTAAGAACACCATTTGCGCTCACACCGAGAACAGAGGGATTGGAGCTTTTATAACTCATGGTTGTTTTTGCTTTTGCACCAATTTTCTTTCCTGACTCTCCTACAAAAACTGTCATATTTGATGCCCGAACACTCTGACTGGCTCTTAATACTTTTACAGTCACATCTTTTTTTGCAGAAAAGTATTTTGTAGTACCTTTCGCGTAAATGGTAACCTTAACTGTTCCTCCTTTTTTTGGAGTGAGAACGCCTTTGGCGCTCACACCAAGAACAGAGGGATTGGAGCTTTTGTAGCTCATAGTTGTTTTTGCTTTTGCGTTCAGCCTTTTATTCTTCTGGTCTACTTTTACAGTCATACCTGATGCCTGAATGGTCTGTTTTTTTCTTCCATCTGCCTGTGCGCTTACAGGAAGAGCCACAACCGTTAGAAGAACTGCCAGAAGAACGCAAATCTTCTTCATACTTTTTTTCATTTTGGTCATCTGCCTTTCTTTTTTTATATTTTAAACATACCACAGGCCCATTTCTGTTCTGTAAAATTCAGTTTCCATTTTTTTCCTTTTAATTCGTTTCACCTTTTAATTCCGACAGAAGATTTCTTAATTTTTCTCCGTATATGGAAATGGGTGTCCCGATTCCCAGGACACCCACAAGCATCAGCGCGCAGAAATGTCTTATTTTCTGCGTTTCTCTCATGCGTTTACTTTTCTCATTGCAGCTTCTACCACATGTCCCACAAGAACAGAAGTTGTTACGCTTCCTACTCCGCCTGGAACTGGTGTGATAGCATCTACGATTGGCTCTACTGCTGCGTAATCTACATCTCCGCAAAGCTTGCCTTCCGCATTTACGTTGATTCCCACATCAATGATCGTCTGACCTTCTCTTACATACTCGGCGCCAACTACACCTGCGCGTCCTGCTGCTACGATCACAATATCAGCCTCTCTTGTAACAGACGGCATATCTACAGTTTTTGTATGGCAGATTGTTACTGTTGCATTTTTCTTAACAAGCATCATAGCTGCCGGTTTTCCTACTACAAGGCTTCTTCCCACTACAACTGCTTTTTTGCCTGTGCAGTCAATTCCGTAGTGATCCAGAATTTCCATACATGCCTGTGGTGTACATGGCGGGAAACCGATTTTCTTTCCTGTAAATACGCCGGACATGGAAAGATCTGTCATACAGTCCACATCTTTTTCCGGTGCAAGCGCATTTTCAATTACAGCCTGATCCAGGTGCTTTGGAAGAGGTCTGAATAACAGTACACCGTGAATGCTGTCATCTTTGTTTACTTTGTCGATTGTCGCAAGAAGCTCTTCCTGTGCCACGTCCTCAGGAAGAAGGATTTTTTCACATGCGACACCTAAAGTCTCGCAACGTTTTGTTGCACCCTTTTCATAAGAAATATCACTTGGATTTTCTCCCACACGGATAATGCAAAGTGTAGGATTTATTCCTTTTGCCTGTAATTCTGCAACATTTCCTTTAATTCTTTCGTTTAATGCCGCAGTTACTTCTTTACCTAATAACTGTTTTGCCATTATTTTGTCCCTCCGCTTTTTGTCGCACTATACCATTTATTTTAATCTTGCAAGAACACTCTCAAATGTTTCGTCTGCAATTTTTGTATATTTTTCAAGCATTGCGTCTGCTTTTCTGTTAAGCTCTTCCGCATACTCTCTGTCTGCCATAGATTTTGTGTTAATGTACACATTTAAGCTTGCGCCTTTTAAGGCAGCTTTACAGAAAGCTGCGCCTACGCCTGCATCACTGATGGCGAGTTTGGAGCCTTTCGCGCCAAATTCTACAATCAGTTCGATTGCTTCACAGCATTTTTCCATGATTTCCATAGGTACAGAGCAGGCATCTTTCAGCACAATTTCCATTACTCTTGCTTTTTCTGCCTTTTCTTCCTCTGTTTCACGCGGCATTCCATATGCCTTGGAAAGAGGCTCAAATACTTCTGCATCACGCTCGATCAGACGAAGAAAATCTTTCTGAAGCTGGTCGCATTTTGCTTTCAGTTCATACATTTCTTCCTCAACGTCTGCATATTTTTTCTTGCCGACTGTGAGGCTTCCCACCATGTTTCCAAGAGCAGTTCCCACTGCTCCGACAAGGGCGGACGCACCGCCGCCTCCCGGAACAGGAGCCTTGGAAGCAAGAACCTCAACAAATTCTGTACATGTGCTTGTTGAAAATCCCATTTTTCATCTCTCCTTTTCTTATCTTTAGAACAGTCCTGTGATCTTTCCTGTCTCGTCTACGTCAATCTTCTCAGCAGCCGGAACTTTTGGAAGACCTGGCATTGTCATAATCTCGCCTGTAAGGGCTACGATAAAGCCTGCACCTGCGGAAATCTTAAGGTTGCGTACTGTTACCTCAAAGTCTGTCGGTGCGCCAAGTTTTGTCTGGTCGTCTGTTAAGCTGTACTGTGTTTTCGCTACACAGATCGGACAGTTGCCAAAGCCCAGATCCTCTAACTGTTTTGCCTGTTTCTGTGCGTTTGCTGTAAGAACGACTCTCTTGCCGCCGTAAATCTTCTGAACGATCTGGTTCAGTTTATCTTCAATGCTTCCCTCAAGCTCATAAGCATAGGAGAAGTCGTTTGGTTCTTCTACAAGACGGATTACTTCTTCTGCAAGTTTGATTCCGCCTTCGCCGCCTTTTGCCCATACTTCGGACAGAGCAACATTTACGCCAAGCTCTTTACATTTTGTTTCTACAAGATCAAGCTCTGCTTTTGTATCTGTAGGGAATGCGTTGATGGCAACCACACATGGAAGTTTGTATACGTTCTTGATGTTGTTTACGTGTTTCAGAAGGTTTGGAAGACCTTTTTCCAGAGCTTCCAGGTTTTCGTTGTTCAGGTCAGCTTTTGCAACTCCGCCGTTGTATTTCAGGGCACGTACCGTAGCAACGATTACAACTGCGCTTGGGTGAAGATCTGCCATACGGCATTTGATGTCAAGGAATTTCTCTGCACCAAGGTCAGCGCCGAATCCAGCCTCTGTGATTGCGTAATCAGCCAGTTTCATAGCCATCTTTGTAGCTGTTACAGAGTTACATCCGTGTGCGATGTTTGCGAATGGTCCGCCGTGTACGATAGCCGGAACGTGCTCCAGTGTCTGTACCAGGTTTGGTTTCAGAGCATCTTTTAAAAGGGCTGTCATAGCGCCCTCTGCGTGAAGGTCACCTGCTGTAACCGGTTTCTGCTCTGACGGTTTTCCGTATGTATATCCGATGATGATTCTGGAAAGTCTTTCTTTTAAGTCTTTGATGTCGCTTGCCAGACAGAGAACTGCCATGATCTCAGATGCAACTGTGATGTCGTATCCGTCTTCACGAGGCATACCGTTTGTTCTTCCGCCAAGACCGTCAATTACATTACGAAGCTGACGGTCGTTCATATCCACACATCTTCTCCATGTGATCTTTCTCGGGTCGATGTTCAGCGCGTTGCCCTGGAAAATATGGTTGTCGATCATGGCTGCAAGAAGGTTGTTTGCTGCGCCGATAGCATGGAAGTCACCTGTGAAATGAA
>JAUNAX010000087.1 GCA_030527365.1 Eubacteriales bacterium
AGGAAGAACTTGCCAGGATTTTTGGCGAGATGAATCCGGTTGTCCGCGATAAGAAGGATATTACAAAGGTATCTTACGGCGATTATCACATTAATAATTATATTAAGAAAAATAAAATTCCAAAAGAAGACAGAGCCGTTCTTAAAAAATATATGGAGACAGATTGTAAGCTTCTTTGTGCAGTTGTTACAGGAGCAAAGGGATTTGTTCGCCAGAGTGTGGGAGACGATGTATCCGAGGAACGTGTAAACGTTATTTCAGCAGCGTATTCTCTTGTAGGTGAAGTAGGATATTTCTGGGGCGGAAAATCAACTGTTCTTGGAATGGATCCTAACTGGGGGCAGGCGGCAGCTGTAACTGCGGAGGGAAGCAGAAGCAGTGGCACTGTGCGGGCATATGGTCTTGACTGCAGTGGATTTGTCACCTGGTCTGTAATCAACGGATACCAGAATCAGGGAATGCAGGCAGCAGTAGGAGACGGAACTTCCGATCAGTGGACAAAAGCGAATGTGGTAAGTGAGGCAGATGCACAGCCAGGAGATCTTGTATTCCAGAGAGGACCGGAAGCAGGAAGTGATAACCATGTGGGTATTCTCTGCGGACAGACAGATGCCGGAGACTGGATTGCGGTACATTGTTCCTCAGGCAAAAACGGTGTAACAGTAGGAGAAGCATACAGTGCAAGTTTCCGTTATATCCGACAGCCTTCTTTCTATCCGACAGAGGAAGAACTGGCAGCAATGGAGGAAAGCAGAGACGCATTAGGAGCAGGGGAAGATATGACTTTATCTTCTGAACTGTATAATGCTGTTGTTTCAGACGATGTGTTATTTGATACTGAGGAGCCAAAAACCCTCATAGATGATTCTGTCGTGGAACCTTTTGTGTTTGCAGAATAAAGGAAAAGATTAAAACAGCTTCCTCTTTTGCGGAGGAAGCTGTTTTCACTGTGAACGGTTGAAAGGAAAATAAAAATGAGAAAAAAGAAATCCTTTGTAAGTTTTTTTGTTTTTCTGCTGATACTTTTGATAGCAGCTGGGGCAGGGTGGGTATTTTTAAATCGTGAACCCTCTGAAGTAGCACTGCTTCGAAGGGCAGAAGTTCCGGAAACAGATGAAGGACATCAGGAGTATTACTTTAAACAGCTTGACCGGAAAGAGAAGAGGGCTTACCGGGAGATTCTGGAAGGTGTGCGAAAGAGAGAAGAGGAATTTTATGTAACTCTTTCTGCAGATGACAAAGTGGATAAAGTATACCATGCTGTGCTGAAAGACCATCCGGAGCTTTTTTGGGTACATAACAGAGAAGCTATATATAAAACCACATTTAAAGGCAGGGATTACTGCCTCTTTTCTCCCGGTTATTCTTACACGGAGGAGGAAATAAAGGAGATTTCCCAGGCGATGGAAACTGCCTTTCAGGAGGTTTTATCTCTGCTTCCGGCAGAAGCGGGAGATTACGAAAAAGCAAAAACGGTATATACATATCTGATTGATCTGGCATCTTATGAAGTATCTGAGCATGACCAGAGTATTGCGGGAATTTTCTGGAACAAATCTGCTGTGTGTGCAGGGTATGCAGGAGCTGCCCAGTATCTTCTGGAGCGTCTGAATGTTCCCTGTATTTATGTGGAAGGTGATGCTGCAGACAGCGATTTGAGTCATGCCTGGAACATAGTGGAAATTGATGGGCAGAATTATTATATGGATGTGACGAATGGTGACCAGCCGGAATTTCTGGAAGGTGATGCGACAGCTCTGAAGGAGCATAAAACAACGATGTACGATTATTTTTGCCCGTTTCCAAAGGAGTATGGAGCTATTTATACACCGTCAGAGGAATTTACAGTTCCGTCCTGCAGTATGGAAGATAAAAATTTTTATGTATTGAATGATGCCTGTTTTGATACGTATGACTGGCAGCAGATTTATGAATACTGCTGTATGCGCCTTGACAACGGAGCTGCCGTTGTACGGTTTAAATTTCGTACCCAGCAGGAGTTTGACAGAGCGTACAAAGACTGGATAGAGGGAAATTCAGCAGAAAAGGTGGCGCAGTATTATATGTCACTTTATGGAAGAGAACAGATAGAGTACCATTATGGGGTTCTGGAAAATTTAAAAACGATTTATTTTATGTTCTGAAAGGAGGAAAAGTATGACGGAAATTCTGACAAGAGTAATGGGCGTATTGCAGAGGGTGCGTGATATGAGCGAGCTTTCCGGCGCTGCCACAATTATTTTTGCTGTGATTTTTGTTTTTGGACTTTTAAACTGTATTTTGGGATACCGGATTCTTCGTTTCTGGATGATGCTTTTTGGTTTTGGAATGGGAGCGGGACTGGGGCTTGTGGCAGCATTTTTATCAGGGGCTGAGGGAAAGAGTTCCTATCTTGTGGCTATGCTGATTTTAGGCGTGATCCTTGCTGCCATTTCTTTTCTCATATACAGAGCCGGTATTTTTATTCTGGGGGCCGGAATTGGAATGAGCCTGGGAATTTATATACTTCATCCTACCACATCAGCCATATTTTTCCTTTGCATTCTTATTGGTGTGGGGCTTGGATGCCTTGCTATGAGGTATGCAAGAGAAGTGATTATTGTGGGAACCAGTCTTCTTGGAGGCGTTATGGCAGGATTTTCTCTGGGAAAGCTTGGCGGACTTGCAAATATTCCCTACGGTCTTGCCATGAGTGTGGGATTTGTGGCTCTTGGAATGCTTCTTCAGTTTGTGATAAATAAGCCAGAATATGAGGAAGAGGAAGATGAGGAAGAAGAAAGAAGAAAAAGAAAACCTGTAAGACATATACCGGAAGAATTTTATGATCCTTATGCAGATGATTATGATCCCTATGATGATCTGTATGAAGAGGAAGAAGCAGAAGGAGAAGAGGACTTTCTGGAGAAAACACAGGTATATAAGCCGAAAAGAAAATCAGCTAAACCGGAAAGAAGGCAGAATACAGGAGAAAAGTTTTAAAATGAACGAAGGAGAAAAAGAGACAGATGTATGATTTAAATGAGATATTGTTGAAATCTGTGGAGGCAGAGGCTTCTGATATTCATCTTACAGTAGGGAGAGCGCCCAGTTATCGTATTGATGGCTGTCTTTTTCCTCTGAAAGGAGAAAAACTGAGCCCACAGATGATGGAGGTTCTTCTGATGCCGATTCTGGATGAAAGGCGCAGAGAGGAGCTGAGGCAGATGGGACAGACGGATTTTGCCTATGCCGTTTCTGGTATGGGACGCTTCCGTGTAAATGTTTTCCGTCAGAGAGGCACTCTGGCTGCTGTGATTCGAAATCTTCCATATGTGATTCCGGAACCGGAGGAACTGGGGCTTTTGGAGGAGATCGCAGAGCTTACTGCAAAAAGAAGAGGACTGATTTTGGTGACAGGTCCTGCAGGCTGCGGAAAATCTACAACTTTGGCATCTCTGATTCAGAATATCAACAAGAAATATGCCCGTCACATTATTACGCTGGAAAATCCAATAGAATACCTTCACAGACATGACAAATCCATTGTAAATCAGAGAGAAATAGGAACAGATGCAGCAGATTATCCTCAGGCGCTCTGGGCTGCTGTGCGCCAGGATCCCGATGTGATCATGGTAGGGGAAATGAGTGACATGGATACGATTTCTATGGCTTTAAATGCGGCAGAGAATGGACATCTTGTTCTTGCGAATCTGCATACAACAGGAGCAGAAAACACAATAGAGAGAATCATTGATGTGTTTCCTCCTGCAAAGCAGCAGCAGATTCGAATCCAGCTTGCATCTGTTCTGGAATGTATTATTTCTCAGCAGCTTATCAGACGAGCGGACGGAGAGGGAAGAGTTGCGGCAATGGAGCTTCTCACTGTGAATCAGGTGGTTCGCAGCCTTATTCGGGAAGATAAAACCTGTCAGCTTCCGTCTGTTATGCAGGCGGGGCGAAAGCTCGGAATGCAGACAATGGATGATGCGCTGTACGACCTTTATATCAGCCGAGTCATTACGGCAGAGGAAACGGTTTTATATGCACAGGATCCTGTTAGAATGAATAAGAGAATTAATTTTATGTGGGTTTAGAAGGTGAGAGAATGGCAAAAGAAGCGAAGACAAATGCAATGCGTATGTTGGACAGAAAAAAGATAGCGTATGAAACGCTGACATATGACTGTAGTGAGTTTGTGGATGGAATACACAGCGCAGACCTTACAGGTGCTCCCTACGAACAGTCGTTTAAGACTCTTGTAATGGAAGGGAAAAGCGGCGGTTACTATGTGTTTGTGGTTCCCATTGAAAAAGAAGTGGACAGAAAGGCGGCTGCAAAATCTGTTGGGGAAAAATCTGTAGATATGATTCATGTAAAAGATATTTTAAGTATTACAGGATATGTGAGAGGAGGCTGCAGTCCTCTTGGTATGAAGAAGCAGTTTCCTACCATATTTGATGTTTCTGCAGGAAAATTTTCGGAAATTTATGTGAGCGGGGGAAGGATTGGACTTACCCTTAAAGTGCCGGTAGACGCTCTTCTGGAAGTAACAGGAGGAAAGCTTGCAGATATTACTGCGTGATATATAATGAAAGAAAAAAAGGTTTGGACTGCAAAAGCTGCAGCTCAAACCTTTTTCAGTAAAACAGAGGAAATTTAGTTGTCCTCTGCGTCTTCTTCGTTGACTTCGAATACGTGACGTTTCTTTGCCATTTCATCACTTGCAAGATATTCGTCGTAAGTTGTGATTTTATCAATTAAGGTTCCGTTTGGCAGAATTTCCATAATACGGTTTGCAGTTGTCTGAACAAACTGATGGTCGTGGGAGGTAAAAAGAATGACTCCCGGGAATTTAATCAGTCCGTTATTCAGCGCTGTGATAGATTCCATATCCAGATGGTTGGTCGGCTCGTCAAGAATCAGGATATTTGCACCGGAAATCATCATTTTGGAAAGAAGGCAGCGAACCTTTTCTCCACCGGAAAGCACACGGACACGTTTTACACCGTCTTCTCCAGGGAAGAGCATACGTCCAAGGAAACCGCGGACATAAGTTGCATCTTTAATCTCGGAATACTGTGTCAGCCAGTCTGTAATCGTAAGGTCGTTGTCAAACTCCAGAGTATTGTCTTTTGGGAAATAAGCCTGGGAAGTGGTTACACCCCATTTATAGTTTCCTTCGTCCGGTTCCATTTCTCCCATAAGGATTTTGAAGAAGGTTGTGGTGGCAAGTTCATTTGCACCTACAAAGGCAACCTTGTCATCACGACCAAGAGTGAAAGAAATATTATCAAGAACCTTTACACCGTCAATGGTTTTGGAAAGATTTTCCACCATAAGAACCTCGTTTCCAATTTCGCGGTTTGGACGGAAGTCGATGTACGGGTATTTACGGCTGGACGGACGCATATCGTCAAGCTGGATTTTTTCCAGGGCACGCTTACGGGAAGTTGCCTGCTTGGATTTGGAAGCGTTGGCGCTGAAACGGGAAATAAATTCCTGCAACTCTTTGATCTTTTCTTCTTTTTTCTTATTGGCCTCTTTCATCTGTTTGATAAGAAGCTGGCTGGACTCGAACCAGAAATCGTAGTTACCTGCGTAAAGCTGGATTTTACCGTAGTCAATATCTGCTGTGTGAGTGCAGACCTTATTCAGAAAATAACGGTCATGGGATACAACGATCACTGTATTGTCAAAGTTGATCAGAAACTCCTCAAGCCACTCGATGGCAGGAAGATCCAGGTGGTTGGTCGGCTCGTCAAGGAGAAGAATATCCGGGTTTCCGAAAAGTGCCTGTGCAAGAAGAACCTTTACTTTCTGACTTCCTGTTAAGTCTGCCATCTGGGAATAGTGGAATTCTGTCTCAATACCAAGACCGTTTAAGAGAGTGGCTGCATCAGATTCTGCCTCCCAGCCGTTCATCTCTGCAAATTCGCCTTCCAGCTCGCTGGCGCGGATACCATCTTCGTCTGTGAAGTCTTCTTTTGCGTAGATGGCTTCTTTTTCTTTCATGATTTCATAAAGGCGGGCGTTTCCCATGATTACGGTATCAAGGACAGTGTATGCGTCGTATTTGAAATGGTCCTGCTGCAGGAAGGAGAGACGCTGACCTGGAGTGATGACAATATCTCCTTTGGTGGGTTCGAGCTGTCCGGAAAGAATTTTCAGGAATGTGGATTTTCCAGCTCCGTTGGCTCCGATAAGGCCATAGCAGTTTCCTTCTGTGAATTTGATATTTACGTCTTCAAAAAGTGCTTTTTTTCCAACGCGCAATGTAATGTTGTTTGCTGAAATCATAATATACCTCTTTTTCGTGAACTGTTTTTTTAAAATTTCCTATTATAATGTAAGTATAGCCGATTTCCATTGTATCGTAAACTGGGAAATTTGCAACAATTATTTTATACTTCTTTCCTGTTTTCGGTAAAAAAAGCATACTTTACAAAAAAAAGGAGGGCTGTTATAATCTACTCTGCCGGATTTCGGGATAAAGGAGGGATATAGATGAGAAAAAATCATATCTTTCTCATTGGTTTTATGGGAAGCGGAAAAAGTACCGTTGCAAAATATTTAAGCAGAACTTATAAAATGCAGCAGATAGAAATGGACGCGCAGATAGAGAAAAAAGAGGGGCGGAGTATTTCTTCCATATTTGAAAAACAGGGAGAAGCCTATTTTCGCACACTGGAAACGGAGTTTCTGAAAAATCTGCCTCCCCGGAAGGCTTTTGTTGTGTCATGTGGCGGCGGCGTGGCAGTAAAAGAAGAAAATGTGCGGGAAATGAAGACAAAGGGAAGAATTGTTCTTCTTACTGCAGAACCGGAAACTATTTATAACAGAGTGAAAAGAAGTCATACCCGTCCTCTTCTTGAGGGAAACATGAACGTATCTTATATTGAAGAACTAATGAAAAAAAGATGGGGGCTTTATGAGAAGGCGGCAGATTTTTCGGTAAAAACGGACGGAAGAACAGCAGCAGAGATCGGTGAGGAAATCATAAAACGGATCAGAGAAGAGAAGGAGGAAATGGCATGAATGGAATTTTAGATACTTTGGCAGAAATTATGAGAGACAATTTGTGGGCGGCGCCACTTTTAAGCCTTCTTGCAGGAATTGTTACTTCATTTACGCCCTGCTCTCTTGCGACAGTTCCCATGCTTCTTGCCTGTGTGGGTGCGTCAAAGGCAGGACCGAAAAAAGCCTTTCGCCTTTCTCTTACTATGGCGTTTGGAATGGCTGTGACGTTTGGAATTTTTGGCTCTGTGGCGTCTGTGATCGGGCATTATATGCACGAGGCGGGGCACTGGTGGACGATTCTTATGGGGATTTTGATGCTTTTAATGTCTCTCCAGGTATTGGGAGTGATCAATATTATCCCTCATGTGCATGTGACAGAGGAGATTTCAGGAAAAGGATATATGGGCGCATTTTTAACAGGAGCGCTGGGAGGATTATTTGCTTCTCACTGTGCAATTCCGGTTATGGTAGCTCTTCTTGCTCTTGTGGCAGAGCTTGGGAAAAACGCCTGGTGGGGAGTCCTTTTGATGGTTCTCTATGCAGTGGGACACAGCATTCTTCTGATCGCGGCAGGAACGGGATACAGTTATGTGGAAAAAGTCATTCAGAATCCAAAAGCAGAGTCTGTGGGAAAATGGCTTCGGATAATTCTTGGTGCTGTGATTTTCCTTGTGGGACTTCTTCTTGTATTCGGTGAGAAATAAAGGAATTGCATACAAAAGAAAACAATGCTATAATATAAAGGTAAACCTGCCTGCTGTATATCTGCGAGAAATACACAGAGAACTGGTTGGAAAGAGGTTAGACGGAATGTTTATTACAAGAGAGAGCGATTATGCGGTGAGAGTAATTCGTGCCCTGGCAGGTGAGAGGCGTTTAAGTGTGAACGAAATATGTGAAAAAGAAGAGCTCACTGCACCATTTGCGTACAAAATACTGAAAAAACTTCAGAAAGCAAAAATTGTGAAGGGATTTCGAGGGGTGCACGGAGGCTATACGCTGAACAGGCAGACGGACGAGCTTACGCTGTTTGATGTATACTCAGCCATTGACCCGGAGCTTTTTATTATTGAATGTATGAACGAGGGCAGTCCCTGCGTGAGAAACAGCACAGATACTCCCTGTCTTGTTCATCAGGAGCTTGTTGAGGTTCAGAAGGAATTATGGGGGCTTTTAAGAAGAAAAACGCTACAGGATATTTTTGACAGAAAATAAAAAGGAAGGGACAGGCGCCTTTCCTTTTTTCATAGATACCGTAATTTTGTATGAAAGAATATACAAAAACAAGGTAATCTCATTGGACATCAATTCGATTTTATGATATAATAGCGAATGGAATTTTAGACACATAAGTGGTCTAGAAATAATTTTCATCACACCTTTAAGGAGGAAAAAACTATGGCAAGAAAGATGAAAACCATGGATGGTAACCATGCAGCCGCTCATGCATCATACGCTTTTTCTGATGTAGCTGCAATTTACCCAATCACCCCTTCATCTGTTATGGCGGAAGCAACAGACGAATGGGCAACCCAGGGAAGAAAGAACATTTTCGGACAGGAAGTACAGGTTACAGAAATGCAGTCTGAGGCTGGTGCAGCAGGTGCTGTACACGGTTCTCTGGCAGCAGGTGCTCTGACAACTACCTATACAGCTTCTCAGGGTCTTCTTCTGATGATTCCAAATCTTTACAAAATCGCAGGTGAGC
>JAUNAX010000088.1:0-4712 GCA_030527365.1 Eubacteriales bacterium
ATGGAAAATGGCTTGGTTTTGTGATTGGGCAGATTTTTTCCAATGCCTTAAAATATACAAAGCAGGGAGGAATCTCCGTTTATATGAGTCCGGACAGAGCCCATACCCTTGTCATTGAAGACACGGGAATGGGAATCCGGCAGGAAGACCTTCCGAGGGTGTTTGAAAAAGGATTTACCGGGCATAATGGCAGAGAGGATAATCGTTCTACAGGGATTGGACTTTACCTCTGCGTTAAGATTATGAAAAAATTAAACCATGAGATCACCATAGAATCCACGCCTGGAAAAGGTACGAAGGTTTACCTTTTTCTGGGAAGAAAGGCGCTTGATATGTATTAACAGGAGGAGCTATGAAAGAAGGGTATCAGTCAAATTACGATAAGGTTCTGGAAATGTGGCGCCAGAATTTTCTGGGGATGGACCAGGAAGCATTAATAAAAAAATTTCATCTGGAGGCAGACGAAGAGAATCTTTATCTTGTATATTTTTCAAAAAAACTGAAAATCAGCAGGACAACAGGAAAGATTTCTTATGTGGAAGAGCCGGGGAGAAAGCCGGGATTTGATACTTCCATTACCATATACAATATGTTTCACTATGCCTGTGAAACACCTGTGGAATCGGGAAAGCTCGTACCTTTTCGCGAAGTGAAAAGGGTGTATCCTTTTGAGGCGGCATATAAGAGAACGATTCTCAAAAGGTTTTCAGAAACTTTTTCCGGTTGTGTAAAAGAACTTTCTGAGGCTTGCGAGGCACTTGGAGGGAAACGGCTTCCTCAGGGAGATGCAGGATATGTACTTCCTGTTTTTCCGTTTCTTCATATTGCAGTGCTTTTCTGGGACGGTGACGAGGAATTTGCCGCCCAGGGAAATATGCTTTTTGATTCGAATATTACAGATTTTTTCCATGAGGAAAATGTAGTGTGTGTGGCTGCTGATGCCGTATATTATCTTACACTGGAGGCGGGAATGGAAGGAGAAGAAATTTATGCTTCCCTGCCCACAGAGGCAGATTCTTTCCCCAACCTTACAGAAATGTAAGGATAAGGCTTAAATTGTAACCCGGGTCTATGGAAACAGGCTCCGGGTTTTCTTATACTGTAAACATAGAATGAACAACAGAAAGGAGAAAAATATGTCACTACTGGAAGTAACAAATGTAAAAAAAATATACAGTACAAGGTTTGGCGGTAATAAAGTGCAGGCACTGTCAAATGTTACATTTTCCGTGGAGGAGGGAGAGTTTGTGGCAATCATGGGAGAGTCGGGAAGTGGAAAGACAACGCTTTTAAATATTCTGGCGTCTCTCGATCGCCCCACAGAGGGAGAGGTGCTTCTTGAGGGAAAAAGCATCGTTCATTTAACAGAAAAGGAGATCTCCGCATTTCGAAGAAAAAATCTCGGTTTTGTATTCCAGGATTTTAATCTTCTGGATACTTTCAGCCTTCGGGATAATATCTATCTTCCCCTTGTCCTTGCAGGAGAAGATTATCGGGAGATGGAGCAGAAAATACGCCCTATTGCACAGGCGCTTCGCATTACAGAGATTCTGGAAAAGTACCCTTATGAGGTTTCCGGTGGACAGAAACAAAGGGTGGCAGTTGCAAGGGCACTGATCACGGAGCCGAGGCTGATTCTTGCAGATGAGCCTACAGGAGCGCTGGATTCTAAGGCGGCTTCCCTTCTTTTATCCATGTTCGGGGAAATCAATGAGGCGGGACAGACGATTCTTATGGTAACGCACAGCGCTCAGGCTGCAAGCCATGCCTCACGTGTGCTTTTTATTAAGGACGGTGAGGTGTTCCACCAGATTTACAGAGGAGGAAAAACACGCCAGGAAATGTATCAGATGATTTCCGATACTCTGACAATTTTGACGACAGGCGGTGAGAATCATGGGTAAAGGCTTATTTTTAAAGCTGGCAGTCAGCAATATCAAAAGAAATAAAGGGACGTATATTCCGTATATGCTTACCTGTATCTGCTGCATCGCCATGACGTACATGATGTTCTTTGTAACGCAGAGTAAGGATTTATCGGAGAAGGTTCCGAACAGTGTAATGGTAACAAGCATTATGCTCTTTGGCATTGTAGTGATTTATATTTTTTCCTTTATCTTTCTTTTGTACAGTAACAGTTTTGTTATGAAAAGGCGGCAGAAGGAAATCGGACTTTATAATATTCTGGGACTGGAAAAGGGGCACATTATGAAGATGATGGCTGTGGAGACTCTTTTCACTTCCATTATCAGTATCATCGGAGGAATTGCAGTGGGGATTCTCGGAAGTAAGCTTGCGCTTTTGCTTCTTCTTAAAATTCTTCATGTGCCTGCACAGCTTGGCTTTTATGTGTGCGTACCGGGAATTGTCAACTGTGCGCTTATGTTCCTGCCTGTTGTGATCGTAACCTTATTTCGAAGCATTCACAGAGTGCGGCTGAATCAGCCTATTGAGCTTCTGCGCGGAGGAAATACAGGAGAAAGAGAGCCGAAAGCAAAGTGGCTGATGGCGCTTATAGGATTTATCTGTCTTGGAAGAGGCTATTATATTGCAGTGACAACAGAATCACCTGTAACAGCTCTGGGAAAGTTTTTTGTAGCTGTACTTCTTGTTATGGCAGGTACATATCTCTTGTTTACAGCGGGAAGTATTGCGGTGTTAAAAATACTTCGTCGGAAAAAAAGCTTCTATTATAAGACAAAGAACTTTACAAGTGTTTCCGGTATGCTTTATCGTATGAAGCAAAATGCAATGGGACTTGCGAGTATTTGTATTCTAAGTACGGGAGTGCTTCTTATGCTGTCTACTACAGTTTCTCTGAATATGGGAGTTGAGGATTCTTTAAGCAGTATGTTCCCATATGATGTGGGTTTCACCTTCAATGGAATTGCTCTTGAGGAAGTGCCGGAGATCAGAAAAAAATTTGAAGAAACAGTAGAAAAAGAACAGATTCCCTATAAGGAAAAAACAACGCAGGTAGTTCTTGATACCAGTATTGTCAGAAAAGGCAATGATATGGAAATCATGACAAGAGATTACGATACCTCTGCAACAATAGAATATCTGGCGCTTGTTCCGGTGGAGGAATATGAAAGAATCAGCGGGAAAAAAGCAGATATTCAAACGGGAGAAGTTCTTGCGTTTCAGGAAAAGGGAGGAGAAGGAAATCTTACCTTAAACGGCAGGGAATATAAGGTAAAAGAATGGCTCCCTGAGTTTCCTGTAAACAACAGAGGGGAAAATGCGTTTTATAAGACAACATTAATTGTTACAATGGAAGATTTTAATGAAATTGACACTCTTCAGAAAGAACTTACAGGAGAGGACTATGGAAGGCTGAAACTGGAGTTTGGTCTTTACATAGACGGCGGAAAAGAAGCGGCAATGAAATATGGAAACATTCTCCGGGACAATTTAACACCTGTTATCTCAACCATTAAGGGAGATGGTTCAGAAATCGCCCCCTGGCTCACAACTGACATTCGGGAAGAGCATTACAGTTCCTTCTATATAATAAATGGCGGTCTTCTCTTCCTTGGGATTTTCCTCGGCTTCATTTTCCTTGTGGGAGCCGGCATGATCATTTATTACAAACAGATGTCGGAAGGATATGAAGATAAAGAGCGGTTTGAGATTATGCAGAAAGTGGGTATGAGCCGGAAAGAGGTAAAGTCAGCCATACGCAGACAGATCCTCATGGTATTTTTCCTGCCTCTTCTGATGGCTGTCCTTCACATTATCATGGCATTTCCTATGATGAACCGCCTTCTGGCGCTTCTTGGAATGCTGAATACAGAACTTTATATTTTTTGCACTGCTGGTACGATTACTGTTTTTGCCATTATTTATGCAGTTATCTATATGTGCACAGCGAAGTCTTACTATAAAATTGTGGAGAGGAGATAACCATCACTTCTCCACAGAGCGGGAAAACAGAATCCAGGTGCTTATAAAGTAGCAGATAAGCAGCAGGAGCAGAATGCCTCCTGTTGTGAAAATCTGCTTTAATAATATCTCATATCCAATATAGGCGGAAATTTCCGCAGAAATGGATTTGATAAAGTAGCTAAGAAAGGCGACGGAAACAAAGACTGACGTACATATGGGAAGCCCGAACCATATGCCAAGCTGTTTTATCATAAGTCTTCGAATGCTTTTTTCTTCCACTCCTATTTTTCGCAGTACAGAAAAACGGTAGCTGTAGTGGGAGGCGTCCAGAAGCTGCTGCAGGGCAAGAATGGTAAGGCAGATTACCATAAGGACGATCGCTCCGTAAATCATGGAAGTTTCCAGAATAAAATTGGTCGCTTTTGTGGAGTTGATCTGGAGGGTGCTCATACGGATATAATAGGACATACCCTCTTCTGATTCTTCCGGGTATTGATGGGTAAAAAGTCGGTTCAGAGTTTCTGCGTCTGCATAAGAGAGAGGTTCTTCTGTCCGGATATATCGGTTTCGTTTGACGGAAAAAAGTTTCTCACATATTTTATCAGGAAATACAAAGGTTACATCTGTGTAGGAGTTAAAAAGAGATTCGCCCATAGAATCTGTATAATATGGCTTTTTAGCAGCAGTCAGGGTGCCTGCATCGGTAGCTACCTTCCGGTTAGAGTCTAGAAATGCGTTTCTTTCTTCTTCTCCTGCGATGGCTTTCCACTGGGTAGTAAATTCATTTTCTTTCAGAGTGACAGGAGTATATCCCAGCATTTTTC
>JAUNAX010000088.1:4812-8530 GCA_030527365.1 Eubacteriales bacterium
TGGGTAGTAAATTCATTTTCTTTCAGAGTGACAGGAGTATATCCCAGCATTTTTCGGATATAGTTATAGTCGCTGAGAGAGATGGCAACAACTGGAAAGTCATGTTTTCTGCGGTTGTGGTACTGGCTTTTTTCCGGCAGATAAAGACTTATTGTGCAGTCGTATTCTGTGGGGATTTTATGTTCCTTGAGAAAATCCGTGACAAGCTCGTAATTATCTGAAGGAATCTTTTCGTCCATCATATCGTTGTAGGAAGAAGAAATCTGTATATCGTACATGGAGCGGGAATCCAGATAACCGGAAGCCCAGCCTACAAGGATGGGAGCTGTAATAAAAAAGCAGATGGCGACAGTCAGTGTTATGGATATAAGGGTCATAGTTTTATATGTTGTGGAAAGCCGGGAAATCACCTGACCGAAAAAGAAAAGATTTTCTTTTTTGTACCGGATTTCCGGCGATTTTTCTTTTCTGGCAGCAAGGAAATAGGAAAAAAGATAGATCATTGCACAAAGGAAAAAAAGCAGATTACCGGACATAAACATCCTATACTGGTTGATGATTCCTATTCCCCAGGGTAGGTAATAGCGGTTTTCTACAATTTCTGCCATGACAGGGACAGAGGCGGCAGAAAGGGTGTTCAGAAGAGAAAAAATCATAAGAGAAAAAACAAGCGTCTGAATCTTCTTTTTTCTGCGCACGCACCATAAAACTGTTCCAAGAACTGTCAAAGCCGGGAACAGGATATTTGCCGCAAACATAAGCTTCACAGGCAGAACAAAGCGGCTGTCATAATAAAAATGAACCTTTTGGATTCCAGTTTCAAGTTCCCACAAAATCAAACAAAGAAAAAGAAGGCAAATACAGGGCATCCAGCGGCTTTTTTTAATAGAGGGCTCGTTTTCTCTGTCTGCATTTAACATATCAATCAGTTTTATTTTCCGGATTGTACGGATATTGAACATTCCCACAAACAAGAGGCTCAGTACAAAAAAGCAGATGGTAAGAAGAACCGTGTCAGGAAAGAGAGTCCATGTGAGCTTGTAAGATTTTCCGTAGGAATCCATAATCCGGGCAGTAATAAATTGGGAGCAGAATACGCCCAGGAAAATACCGCACAGGATTGAAATAATTCCCATAAGAAAGGTTTCGCCGAAGAAAATCCAGCTTATGGTTTTCTGTTCCATTCCCATGATCGCCTGAAGAGCAAATTCTTTTTTCTTACACCGCAGCATATAGCTGTTTACATAGCGGATAAGAAATAAAAGAAGAAGAGTGATGGAGAGAACCGCTATTTTCATGCTGCTGCTTAAAAAAGTAAAATCATATGAAAGACCAATGTCCGGGTGGTAAAAGCGGCTGGAAACAGATAAAAAAGCGTAAAACATAGTGACGCAGATGGTCATGGTCACAAGGTAGATCAGGTAATCGCCGGCAGATTTCCGGGCGTTTCGAAAAATCAGTTTTTTATACATGGTTTAAGCCACCTCCCATCATCGTAAGAATGTTCAGGATTTTTTCAAAAAACATACTTCTCGTGTCATTTCCTTTTCGTATTTCTGTAAAAATTTCTCCGTCCCGCAAAAACAGAATCCTGTCGGAATAGCTGGCAGTAAAGGCGTCGTGTGTTACCATTAAAATCGTAGCTCCAAGCTGTGTGTGAATGCGCGCAATGGTAGAGAGGAGCATCTGTGAGGAATGGCTGTCAAGGGCGCCTGTGGGTTCGTCTGCGAGAAGGAGCCGGGGATTATTAATAAGAGCCCTTGCACAGGCGCAGCGTTGTTTCTGACCGCCGGAAACCTGATAGGGATATTTGTTTAAAATATCGGAGATATTCAGTTTTTCTGCAATATCGTGAATACGTGGTTCTACTTCCTTTGGTGGAGTTTTATTAATAGCAAGAGCGAGAGCGATGTTTTCGGAAATGGTAAGGGTATCCAGAAGATTGAAATCCTGAAAAATAAAGCCCAGATTTTCCCGGCGAAATTTTGCAAGATTCTTTGGAGTGATTTCTGTAATATCTTTTCCATCAAGATAAATATGTCCTGCACTTACCGTATCAATGGTAGAAATACAATTTAAAAGTGTGGTCTTTCCAGAACCGGAAGCTCCCATAATTCCGAGAAATTCTCCTTCTTCCACAAAAAAACTTATGTCCTGGATTGCTTTTGTAATAGTTCCACTGTTCCCATAGTATTTCTGAATGTGGGAAAGATTTAAAATCTGCCGCATAGTCTGCCTCCTGTGTTTTTGATACAGTAATTGTAGAATGTTTTTATCAGATTTTGTATCAGTTTTTCTTACGAAGTTCTTACAGAAATGTAAGAAGTGCA
This sequence comes from Eubacteriales bacterium, assembly GCA_030527365.1. Taxonomy (GTDB): domain Bacteria; phylum Bacillota; class Clostridia; order Lachnospirales; family Lachnospiraceae; genus Blautia_A. The sequence continues at coordinate 7,143 of JAUNAX010000088.1, forward strand.
GAGACTAAACGTTCTGCACCTGGGAAATAAAATCATTGATATGAAAGGAAAGGGTAATGCTCGTTCCCGTCTGATCGGAGGAAGCGCTAAGACCGATTCCCAGTTTTTCGCAGAGCTGTCTGCAAAGGTAAAGCCCCATGCCGGTTGAGCTTTTTACAATTCTTCCGTTTGTTCCGGTAAAGCCTTTTTCGAAAATCCGGGGAAGCTCCTCCAAAGGAATGCCGATTCCGTTGTCTTTCACGGAAAGGCACAGACATCGCTCTTTTCTGGAAAAGAAAAAGGAAAGCTCCCGGCTTTTATATTTGACTGCATTGCTGATAAGCTGGTTTAAAATAAAGCGCACCCATTTTTCATCTGTATAGACAGTCTCGGGAGAAGGTTCTATAAAAATCTGCATATGGTTTTGGCGGAGGAGATATTTATTCTCTGCAATGGCGTCATGTATGACAGAGTCAAGATGAGTTTCCCGAATCAGATAGTCTTTTTCCGTGTGTTCCATGCGCGCATAATAAAGCGCCTGTTCTGTAAGCCGGTTCATATTTTCAAGCTCTGCCATCATATCTCTTGTAAAAGCCTGCGGGTGATTTTCGCATAGAAGACGCATGGCAGTAATAGGCGTTTTTGCTTCATGAACCCACTGCTCGATATACTCTCTGTAATTTTTCCGTTCCCGTCTTGTTTCTCCAATGGTTTCCAGCATAGATTTTTCAGCCATTTTCATAAGTTCATAAAAAACGCGGTCGTCTGCCCGTTTCGGAACGTTCATTACCTCTGCAATGAGATATTTTTCTTCCAGCTGTTCTGCCATATGAACGAGGCTGTTCAGATATTTGTTCCGCATTCTCCATGAAAGTTCTTCATAGAGGAGAAAAAATACAAGCCATGCAGTGAAAAGAAAAAGAAGGGAGGCAGCAGAATTTCCGCAGGCAAGAAGAAAAAGGGAGAGAAAAAGCATACCGAAAAGATTGGCGCAGACTGCGGGAAGTTTTGTTTTGAAATAGTTTTTTCTGCTCATAAGGTGTATCCCTGCCTGTGTTTTGTTTTTATAAAATCCGAAAGCCCCACAGACGATAATTTATCGCGGATTCTTGTAATATTTACGCTTAAGGTATTGTCATCTACATAAAGCTGATTATCCCACAGAAAATCAATGATGTCGTTTCTGGAACAGATTTTTCCGGCGTGTTTGAAAAGAAAATACAGGATTTTCAATTCGTTTTTTGTGAGTTCTGCCCGTTTCCCCTCATATTCCAGAAAACTTCCTTCCAGATGAAGCGCAACGCCTTTCCATATAAGGATTTCCTGCTGACCGGATAAATACGTTTTGTTTAAAAGAGAAGAAATTTTAGCGAGAAGGATAGCGGGATTATAAGGTTTTGTTATAAAAG
>JAUNAX010000089.1 GCA_030527365.1 Eubacteriales bacterium
ATTTATTCGTATTACTTGACGAATTTCTCTATTAAACAGCTTTTTGATTATATCATATACATGGCGCAAATGCAAGATATTTATAAAAATTTCTGTTTTTTTGCCATCTGTACAAACTCATCGTTATTCTTTGTACGGGCAAACATATTTAAAATCTGCTCTACTGCATCCTCTGCCTTCATTCCGTTTAAAGCTTTCCGCATATTGTATACTGCCTCCTGCTCCTCTCCTGAAAGAAGAAGATCCTCACGCCTTGTCCCGGATTTTTGAATATCAATGGCAGGAAATACGCGTTTTTCCTGAAGCTTTCTGTCAAGAACAAGCTCCATATTTCCAGTTCCCTTAAACTCCTCATAAATCACGTCGTCCATCTTGCTTCCCGTATCTACAAGAGCTGTGGCAAGAATGGTAAGGCTTCCTCCTTCACGCATATTCCGGGCTGCGCCAAAGAAACGCTTCGGCATATGGAGGGCTGCCGGGTCAAGACCACCGGAAAGTGTTCTGCCGCTTGGGGGAATTACAAGGTTATATGCCCTTGCAAGACGCGTGATCGAATCAAGAAGAATCGTTACGTCTTTTTTATGCTCTACAAGGCGTCTTGCTCTTTCGATTACCATTTCAGACACACGCTTATGATGATCCGGCTGCTCATCAAAGGTAGAATAAATAACCTCTACATTCGAACCCTGAATCGCTTCCTTAATATCCGTTACCTCCTCCGGACGCTCGTCAATGAGAAGAATAATCAGGTGCATATCTCTGTTGTTACGAAGAATGGACTTTGCCACATCTTTTAAAAGTGTCGTCTTACCGGCTTTCGGCGGAGATACGATCATACCTCTCTGTCCTTTTCCAATAGGACTTATCAGATCCACAATCCTCATAGCAGTTGTTCCGCCGGGACGCTCCATTCTCAGACGCTCATCTGGAAAAATCGGGGTCATATCCTCGAAATTATATCTTCTCTGACCTTCACTGGGATGAAATCCGTTAATAGAAGTCACATATAAAAGAGCGCTGAATTTCTCTCCCTGTGTTTTAATCCTTGTATTTCCCTGAATAATATCGCCTGTTTTTAAATTAAAACGGCGAATCTGAGACGGAGAAACGTACACATCGTTTTCTCCCGGAAGATAATTGGCGCAGCGGATAAAGCCATATCCGTCAGGAAGAACCTCAAGGATTCCGTTTGCCTTCTCTCCGCTGTCAAGCTGCTGGATTCCCTCTGACGGACGCGGTCTTGCATACTCTCTTGTCTGTCCTTCTCCTGTCTCCCGCTCTTCTCTTGCAGACTCTCTTTCTCCTGTTCTTTCTTCTATTCTTTCCTCTGTCTTTTCTGTGTCTTCTCTCTCTGATTCCCGGATTGCTTCTCCACCGGAGGACGCTGCTCCCTGCTTCTCATCTTCCTGAAGCATTCTTTCAATCAATTCCGGTTTCCTCAAGGTGGAAACACCTTTCAGTTTTCTTGCCTTTGCAAGGTCTTTTAAAGTTGCAAGTGACAATGACTCATACTTTTCTCTCATCATTTTTATAATCCTCTGCTATCCATACTTCTTCTTGCTCAAAAAATATATCTTATGTTGTAAATGTTAAAAAATCAACGTAACGGGTAAAATGTCTGAAATGACACGAACATCTGAAATCAGAACGTCTTGTTTTGACTCTGTTTTTTATTCTAGCACACTTTTTTCCTTCTGTCCACAATGGGACAAAATAAATCCCTCAAAATACTTGCACCCTGTCTGAAAGTATGATAAATTTCTGAGAGTAGTCACTATTGCTGTATTCAGCAGAAAAACAAGAAAAAATATAAAAGAAAGGCGTAAAAATGATTAAACAAATCCTCCAGGGTATGGTTGTCGGAATTGCCAATATTATTCCCGGTGTCAGCGGCGGAACCATGATGGTCGCTATGGGTCTGTACGACAGACTGATCCATGCCATTACACATCTGAAAAGCGAATTTAAAGAAAGTCTGAAATTACTGATTCCTGTTTTTGCAGGAGCCGGAATTGCCATTGTTGCTCTTTCAAGACTGTTTGAGTTTTTACTTACAACGTATCCCATTCCCACAAATCTTGCTTTTTGTGGACTGATCGCAGGAAGTCTTCCATTTATTTTAAAAAAGGTAAAAGGACATACAGTAACTATAGATAAAATGATCCCGTTTCTGATTTTCTTCGGCATTGTTATTTTAATGGCTCTTCTGGGAGAAACCAGCGGAAACAGTGCAGATGTAAGCTTCGGTGTTGTCAACATTATCAAACTGTTCGGTGTTGGAATTATTGCTGCCGCAACTATGGTTGTCCCTGGCGTCAGCGGTTCCATGATGCTTATGCTCCTCGGATATTACGATACCATTTTAAAAACCATCAACGACTTTATCGATGCTCTGATCCAGTTTGATATGGCTGGTCTTGCAGCAGGCATGGGTGTCTTGATTCCCTTTGGAGTTGGTATCGTTATCGGTATCTTTTTAATTGCAAAACTGATAGAATTTATTTTTGCAAAAGCAGAAGTTCACGCATATTACGGAATCATCGGACTGATCCTCGCTTCTCCCGTTGCCATTTTAATGAAAACCGACTGGAGCGGCATCTCCGTCCTTATGATAGGAACAGGCATCATTACGTTTGCTTTAGGCTGGTTTATCGCAAGTAAATTAGGCGGAGAATAATCTCTCCGCCCAATCCATTTCTATTTTCTTATGCGTTTGTTGTGGCGGCTTTTCTAAAAAAGAAAAGTCCCACTACAAAAAGAAGCGCAATCATTCCTACTCCAAGATTCATATTTCCTGTAACCTGAGAGACAACACTTACAATCGTTGTTCCCACGAAAGAAGCCCCTTTTCCGCAAATATCAAGAATACCGAAATATTCTCCTGACTGTTCCGGTGGTATGATTTTTGTAAAATAAGATCGTGAGAGAGCCTGCACGCCTCCCTGGAACATTCCAACCAGAACTGCTAGAACCCAGAACTGCCACTGGCTGTGAAGGAACATGGCAAACACGGCAATGCCAAAATAAGCGGTCACACAAAAAGTAATCAGTTTTTCTACAGGATATTTCTGTGCAAGTCTTCCAAATAAAATAGCAAAAGGAAACGCCACAATCTGGGTAACGAAGAGTGCCAGAAGAAGCCCTGTACTGTCAAGCCCCAGAGCAGAGCCATAGGCAGTTGCCATATCAATAATCGTGTACACACCGTCAATATAAAAGAAAAAAGCAATCAGGAAAAATAAAATCTTCTTCTCATTCCCTGCATTTTTCAAAGTGCTCCATATCCTTTTAAAACTGTCTGCAACTGCATTCTTTTTCTTTTTTATGTAATATTTTTGTTTGTATGTTTTCAGAAGAGGCAGAGAAAGCAACAGCCACCAGGCACTGATAATCAAAAATGCAATTCCCATCGCAGTTTCCATAGAAAGCCCCAGAGTTCCTGAACCAAGAACAATAAAAAGGCAGATTATAAAAGGAATACAGCTTCCAATATAACCCCAGGCATATCCTCTTGAAGATACTTCGTCCATTCTTTCTTTGGTCGTCACATCAGAAAGCATAGAATCGTAAAAAATAAGACTTCCCGAATATCCCACTTTTGCAATAATAAAAACAACCAGAAATAAAAGCCAGTTTTCTGCTATGCCAAGGCAGATGCAGGAAACGATTCCCACAATAATAAACACAACAAAAATAGGCTTTTTATATCCTTCCGTGTCCGCTAACGTTCCAATAACAGGACCAAAAAGAGCCACCAGAAGCGTAACAACTGACGCAGCATAGCCCCAGTACGCAAGATATTCTACATCACTTAATCCGCCCTTATCTGCCAGATAATTAAAATAAATCGGCAGAATAGTTGCGATCAGGAGAGTAAAAGCCGAATTTCCCACATCGTAAAGCACCCAGTTTCTCTCCTGTTTTGTAAGTTTCCATTTCATATATTCTTCCTCTTTTTTCTATATATTTCCCTTTTATTTTACACAAAGTCCACCTGGCTTCGCAATCTTTTTTTCGTTAAAAACAAATAAAGTTCTGCCTTCCAAAATCCCATTGCCCTGTTTCTGTTTTTATGTTAAGGTAAAGCTATAAAATGACAGCGAGGAAATCACGATGAAAAATATTTCAAAGAAAACGTCTGCTCTGGTTCTTATTATCCTTCTGGCAGTCTCCGCCTGTATTGCAGGCGTTATTCTTTACAGACAGAAAAATGCAGACACCGACAAAAACCCTTATGGCTTTACAAAAATCACTCTGGAAGAATTTGACGATTCCATTCACGGAAAAGCAGAGAAAGATACTGTTTTTATTTATGTGGGAAGGGACGACTGCCCGGACTGTGAAGCATTTTCCCCAAAGCTTCAAACTATTATAAAAGAAGAAAAGATTTCTGTTTTGTATTACAGCACAAGTCAGGACAGAGAAAAGCGTCCGGAGGAAATGTATCGCCTTCTTGATGAGGCAAAAGTAACTGAAGTACCTGTTGTTCTTGAAGTGATAAACGGAAAGATTTCCGCTTCCTACACAGGTGAGGAATTTCTTGCTCTTTATGAAAATAATGGAGCGCAATAAATTTTTTTAATCAAGGCAAAAAAGCTGCCCTGACAGGTTTTATCACCTCATCAGGACAGCTTTTTACGGCGCGCACATGGTACACTCGCCTGTTTTTGGCATACCATAGTTATTTGTAATATCCCAGCCGTTTAATTCTTTTATTTCCTTTTCTGCTGTTTCATAAGACTTCTGCAGCTGTTCCGAAAACTCCGTTTCTGAAAGATTTCCGGAAATATATTCCTTCAAAAGCTTCCAGACAACCTCTGTATGCTTCTCATTTATTCCTGAGAAAAAAGGAAGGCGCGCTCCGACTTCTGATATGCTAAAGCCCTCAAGCACTTCCGGAAGAACGGCATTTTGATTGGAAGGAAGAACATACAGCTCTTTTGCAAGACGGCTCTGTACCTTCTCTGAGGTCATGTACTGCACGAAATCTACCGCTATATCCAGCTTTTCCCCCTCTTTTTTCAGAGAAGAATTTATTCCATAAAGCATCTCAGGTTGAACATAGCATAGGACAGATTCTTCTGCAGAATTTTCATCTGTTTCTTTCGTGATAACAGGTACAGGAATGACTTCTATAGAAAGTTCCCCGTCTGTAACAGATTCCATATCTTTTATGGAACTGCTTTCTGCCAGAACCATTGCTGCCTCTCCTTTTTGAAAAGTTTCCAATGCCTGTTTCTGCGTCATATTTTCAAAATCTTTTTCCAGAAAAGGAGCAAGTTCTCTGAATCGTTCGTACGGGGAGAAAAATTCCTTATGAAAATCTATAGTTCCCTGTTCAAGTCCTTTGCAAAATTCATTTAATTCCACATATCCTTTATTTTTTTTATTCACATCAAGAACATCCGGCAAACTTCCCGCCGTCTGATTCCCAAAGGAATTTAAAAGCCACTGCCATGCAGGTTCCCTGTATGAGCTGCCAGGAAAGGCAAGAGGCGCAATTCCAGAATCTGTAAGTTTTTTACAGGATTCTAAAAATTCTGCCCATGTCTGTGGAATTTCCACATGGGCAGAATTAAAAAGTTCCTTATTGCAGAGAATCCTTACCGTCTCAAAAGAAGAAGGATAACCTGGTATTTCTTTATTTGAAATATACATTTTGTCTTTTACAGGAGCGGGCAGGCTGCTGCTCCAGCTTTCTCCCGGAGCATATGGATTTTCTTCATCGTATAAATAAAGAAAATTATGAAGCCGCCCGTCATTAAAATCTTTTGTCATATCCTGAAGGCTTCCCGTATATACATCCGGCTCATTTCCTTCTGCAAACGCAGCCTCAAGCTCCTTCCTGTAATCGGAAGAAGGATATGTTTCCAACTGGATTTTTGTCCCGGTTTCTTCTGTATACTCAGCAAGAATCTCTTCATAAGTTTCTCTGCTCTCTTCACTTTCAAGCTCCTGGAAAACAACCAGTTCCGCTTTCTCCGCTGCCGGTACTTCCTTATATACACCTGCAGAAAGTACCGAAAACAGCAGAGCAGACAGCATTACTTTTTTTAGTATCATCCTTTAACCGCACCGATAGCAACACCTTTTACAAAGTATTTCTGAACGAATGGGTAAATAGCAAGTACCGGAACAGATGCAACTACAATAACCGCATATTTCAGAAGCTCTGTCATACCCTGTAATTTAGCCATTGCTGCCGCATCCGTCAACATGGTTGGGTCAATCTGGTTCTGAATCAGGATTTCTCTTAATACAATAGTAAGAGGCTGTAAATCCGCATCATTAATATACAGCATAGCGTCAAAGTAGTTGTTCCATTTTGCAATACCATAGTAAAGAGCCAGTACCGCAAGAATTGGTTTACTTAACGGCACAATAACCTTTAAGAGATATTTAAACGGAGAACATCCATCAATCTGAGCTGCCTCATACAGTTCGTCAGGAATGGAGTTTACCATGTATGTACGTGCAATAATCATATTGTAAGTGGACATAGCACTTGGAATAATCATTGCCCAACGTGTGTTAATAAGACCAAGTTTACTTACAATCATGTATGATGGCATAAGACCACCGGAGAAATACATAGTAAATACGAACAATGCTGCTATTTTATTTCTTGCTGTAAACTCTTTTCTGGAAAGAGGGTAAGCACAAAGCATTGTCATAACCAGGTTCACAACTGTTCCAACTCCCATGTAGAAGAAGGAGTTCATGAAACCTGTAAGAATCTTCGGGTTCTTAAATACTGCCTTATATCCTCTTAAGGTAACATCTACCGGCCACAACACCACTTTGCCGCTGACTACAGCCTGAGGATCTGAAAAAGATGCAGATACGATATATATCAGAGGATAAAGCACAATCAACATAACTGCTGAAAGAAGCACGTACACAAGAATAATAAAAATCTTATCCCCTGTGCTGGAATTTTTAAATTTTGTATTCATACGCTTACCTCCTACCACAAGCTGTTTTCTGTAACCTTTTTGCTTATCTTGTTAACAGAAACAAGAAGCACAAGGCTTACGACAGACTGAAACAGACCAGCTGCTGTAGAGAAGCCATAATCTGCGTTTGTAATACCTACTTTATAAACGAAGGTGGAAATAACCTCGGAAACACTTGCATTCATTGTATTCTGCATCAGGAATACTTTATCGAAACCGATATTTACAATATTTCCACAACTCATAATCAGCATAATAACGATTGTCGGCATAATACATGGAATATCTACATGGATAATTCTCTGAAGACGTGTTGCACCATCCATAACTGCCGCTTCCTTAAGCTCAGGGCTTACACCAGCCAGAGCCGCAATGTAGATGATTGCCGAATACCCGGCAGTCTGCCATACACCACTCCATACATATAGATGACGGAACAAATCCGCATCTCCGAAGAAGTTAATGGGGTCTATACCAATTTTCTGTAATAATACGTTAAATACACCTGTACGAAGGTCTGTCATCTGCATGAGCATACCAACAAGTACAACGATAGAAATAAAATATGGCGCATATGTGATCATCTGCACACTCTTCTTAAAGAATTTCGCCTGAACCTCATTAATGGCAACAGCCAGAATGATCGGTATCGGGAAAGTTACAAGAATGTTATACGCACCTAAAATAAATGTATTTTTAATAATCTGCACACTGGAAGTAGAAGTCAGGAATCTTACAAAATGATCCAGACCTACCCAGTCGCTTCCAAAAAATCCTTTTCTTGGGCTAAAATCTTCAAATGCCATCAGAATACCTGCCATAGGTACATAGGCAAACATAAGTGCATAAAGACATGGCAAAGCTATAATAAGCCAAAACTGCCAGTTTGATGATTTAATCTTATTCCCTTTGTTTTTCACAGGGGTAATTGCTTTTGCTTTTTTACTCACTTTCTGCCCCTCCTTTACTCAGAATAAAGATGACCGAATCAGAAACTGATCCGGTCATCCCAGAATCTATTATCTGTGTTTAATTATTTTTTCATCTGTCTGTCATAAGCTGTCTGATAAGTTTTCAGTAAGTCATCAAGACCTGCTTTTTTCAGAGAATCTTTGAAAGAATCCCAGTCTTTATCATCGTTAATATCTCTTGTTCC
>JAUNAX010000090.1 GCA_030527365.1 Eubacteriales bacterium
CCTCCCAAAAGTAGTTCTTCTGAAATTATACGAATTTCCTGCTCTTCTGTCAATTTTTCCAAAACACTCTGCCCGGAATACTTGATTTCCTTTTTTCCCCGCGCTATGCTTACAGTATCACGAGCACTATTACATTCCCTGTAGGAGGTTTTATGTATGAAAATCTGCGGTTTTAACAAAACAACTTTATTAGATTATCCCGGGCGTGTTGCCTGTACTATATTTTCAGGCGGCTGCAATTTCCGCTGTCCCTTCTGCCAGAACGGCGGACTTGTGGAAAGACCGGAAGAACAGCCGGAGTATTCCAGAGAAGAAATCCTCTCTTTTCTGAAAAAAAGGCAGGGGATTCTTGACGGCGTATGCATCTCCGGAGGCGAGCCTACCCTCTCCCCTTCTCTCGCTTCTCTTCTCCAGGATATAAAAAGCCTTGGATATTCCATAAAGCTTGATACAAACGGTTCCCGCCCCGATATATTAAAGTCCCTCACAAAAGACGGGCTGATTGATATGATCGCTATGGATATTAAGACAAGTCCCGAACGATATTCCGTTCTTACCGGCATTCCTCATCCGGATTTAAACGCCATATATGAATCTGTCGATTTTTTAATGAGCGGAACGATTGATTACGAATTTCGCACAACTGTTGTAAAAGAGCTTCATAAAAAAAGTGATTTCCATGAAATCGGAAAATGGCTGAAAGGTGCAAAAGCCTACTATCTCCAGGCTTACCGCGACTCGGAAGAAGTCCTTCAGCCTGGATTTAGCAGTTATTCCCTGGAAGAATTATTGCACTTTCGTTCCATCCTTCTGGAATCCATCCCTCTGGTTGAAATCCGGGGAATTGATTAACCGATACCAATAGCCTCCCTGCCTTCCCGGAACCTGAATTTCCCGGCTTTTTCGAAAAAAAGGAAATCCGAACATATTCGCCATAAAGCGTTCCTGCTGGTCGTATATGCCCGGCACACCGAGAATTTGCTGCCCATTGTCTTTTTTGCAGAGAAGAAGATGTCCAAAATTATAATATCCGTACAAAAGAAACCGATTTTGCCGTAAGGGACAGTTTTTTCTGGAAAAGCAGGGGAGGTCGCCCGGCTTTATTTTTCTGCAGTTAAAAAAATCTCCATCTTCAAAGGGAGTGTACGCTTCTCCAGGCATAGGCTTTTCCTGCTGTACTTCTGTTGCTGTCACATTCTCCGCTTCTGTGGGCGGCTCCGTTTTCTCTGAAACTTCCGCCTCTTCTGTATTTTCTTTATGAAGGATTCCTTCTGCCTCTCTTTTTTCTGGCTCTCCTGCTTCTTTTCCTCCTTCTTTCCTGCTCTTCTCATCTGTCGTTTCTTTTAAGATTTCTTTCTGTTCTTCCTCCGGCTCTTTCTCCTGGCTGTCCTCTTTTAAAAATTCTTCAAACAGCTCCGGTACAATTTCTATATCGTCCCATTCTGTCCCGAAGAATGCCCCCAGTTCTGTCAGAAACACCATTCCCCCAAGTTCTTCCAGCGCCACCATCTGTCCGCCTATGTTCCGGGGTGAAGTTTCCAGAGTATGACTGACTCTGTTCGCCTCTGTTTTGCAGGAACCAAGAAGAATCCCTCTCATCTTCTTCTCCTCTCTTACAAAGGCATAGCTTTTACATTCTGTCCCTGCCAAAATCCCCGGGCATTGCAAATGCAGCTCCATCGTGCACCGCTCTCCCCATGACTCTACTTTTACAAATCCACAATTCTCCTCTTTCTTCCCTTTTCTGTATTCATATACATAAGCAACAAAACGCCTGTATTCTCCCAAAATATGCCCTCCATTGATTCTTCTGTCTTTAAAATATATGACTCCTCTTTCCTTTCATGCCTTGTCTTTTCAATTTTCCAACTGCCGGAGCTAAAATTTTTAATTTTTTTATTTTTTTGCTTGACAACTGTATAAAAACCAGATATAATAGCTCTTGCAGTTGACGAAGCGTGGCTCAGTTTGGTAGAGCGCTGCGTTCGGGACGCAGAGGTCGTGGGTTCGAATCCCGTCGCTTCGACTGATTAAAAAACCTTGAAAGCAGATGTTTTCAAGGTTTTTTTGTTGCAATTTATCCACAAAACAGGCAGTTTCTTTTTGAACTCACCAAGGATACTGCCTTACTTTGTTCAACAAATATAACTGCCTGATTTTCTGTATGATTTTACATCTCTTTTTTTAATTTTCTGAAATCCCCCAGCGACTTCCACCCGATTTTTACAATCTTTTTGAGGTTAAGGGAATTTACTCCTCCCTGACGCGGTTTAAAAGAAATTTCCCGGAAGCAAACCTTTTCCTGATAATACACAAAATATGTCGTCATCATAATATTAGGAATGTTGTAATCTTCCGGAAGCCTCTTTATGTACTTTTCCAGAAGCTCCGCTTTCATAAGACGGAAAGGTGCATTTGCATCTTTTACCCGGATTCCGAATATCATGCGAAGAAGAAGACACACTACATTTTCCACGAACTTTCTGGATTTACCGTCTCCCCGAACGGAGCGGCTTCCAATAATGGCATCGTATTCTTCCTTTAACTCCCAGAAGGCTTCAAATTCCTCCGGATTTGTCTGACCATCTGCATCTGTCTGGAATACATAATCCGCGCCATGCTGCACTGCATAGCTGTATCCATATAAAACAGAACTTCCATGTCCTCCATTTGCTTTTTTCAGCGGTTCAAGAAACGGCATTTCTTTCTCCATCTTACAGAGGATTTCCCATGTGCTGTCTGTGCTTCCGTCATTTACTACTATAAGCCGTGACTTTCCTTCGCCTGAATGCCTCTGGATTACGGCATACCACTCCTTTACTGTCTTTTCAATATTTGCTTCCTCATTATAAGCAGGAATTACTATATATAATTTTTCCATACATACTGGTTCCTTTTCTAAAATTTCCATACCAGAACATTCTATCACAAACATGTCCCAAACGGGGAAAAAATTATAAAAGAGGACAGTATTTCTCACTGCCCTCTCTCTTTCGTAGTCTTCTCTTTCTCACTTCATCGCCTCTGTAAGTTTACGGATATTTTCCTGTTCGTACTGATTAAATACCCTTTCATCAAAATGATCGGGCTCGATTGTTCCCTTGTACCATGTTTTTTCCGAAAAGTAGCTTCTGTATTTTTCGGAGGAAAATTTCCTTCCATGCCGCGCGTAAATTTCATTGATTCCAAGCTGAAGCTCATTGTCTGTCAGACCTTTTATTTCTTCATCTGTTAAATAACGGCTGTTACTTCCATCAAGAAAATACCCTGATTGAAAGCTTTTCTGAAGTGTGGCAATATTCTTCTCTTCGTACTCATTAAAAACATTTTCATCAAAATCGGAAGCTTCTACCGTACCTTTATACCAGTTCTTTTCATTAAAATATGTCTGCACCTCGGGAAGCACAAATTTCCTTCCATGACGGGCATAAATTTCATTGATTGCCATCTGCCGTCCTGCCTCATCTATGTTTTTCACTTCCCAGTCTGCAAGCTCTCTTGTCTGAGATTCCGGAAGAATATAGTGATCCGGCGAACGGTTCATATTTTCCACAAGAACCTTCCCATCTGTAATAGAAGCAAAAACAACCGCACTTCCGGATAAACCGGTTCCCAGCATAACCCCTGCCAGGATTCCCGCAAACATTCTCTTTTTTATCATAGCAAAACCCCCTTTCTGCTACTAAACCGCCTCCTTTTTTATATTTGTATTATAGCATATCTTCTTTTTTATCTGTAATTTCTTTTTTCTGATTTTACTGAATCCCCATTCCCGCCATCACTTTACGAAGTTTACCGGAGAGCGCATATGCAAGCCCGATTTTTACAAGATCCGGTATTACAAACGGAATCACACACCAGCCAAGAACCGTCATAAGTCCCACTGCACCTGTTGTTCTTCCATAAATTACCATGAACCATACAGTTCCAAGTGCGTAGCAGGCAATCAACCCTGCAATCATAGAAAGGATACGGACTGCTGGTTTTTTTCCAAATAAAGCTTCTGCTGCCCACATGATCAATGCAGAACAAAGAAAACCTACAATATATCCTCCCGTTGTATTAAAAATAATGCCAATGCCTCCCTGAAATCCTGCAAATACCGGAAGCCCCACTGCTCCCATAAGAATATATACAAGAACTGCCATTGTTCCTCTCTTTCCTCCCAGAACCTCTACCGCCATAAATACGCCAAAAGTCTGCAGCGTAAATGGTACGGCTGCCGGTATGGAAATCCAGGAACATACTGCAATTAATACCGTAAAAATCCCGATGTATACCATATCATATGTTTTTCCTCTCACTGCCGCTTCTGTCTGCATTTTCTTATCCTCCTGTCATGCTGTTCATCTGTGCGTAAATTTTTCCGCTTCGATAAAAATACCATACACCCGTTTAATTGTCAACTCATTTTATATTTTAGGTTTACAATCATTCTTTTGTTCATTTATTATTTTCTGAATTTTACAGTTTTTACTTTTAAAATTTCGACTCATATGATACACTGTACCTATTCAGATGCATATACGAAAATTCAGGCATCTTTTATTCCAATCTTACTTACATCAAGGAGGTACACGTATATGAAGAAAAAATATTTTAATACGACTCTTGCGCTTCTGGCATGTGCCGGCGTGATCACCATGACAGGCTGCGGCAAAAAGGATCCGTTCACAGTCTACTCAGATGCTGCCAAAAAGACTGCAGAGCTTTCTTCTATGGAAATGACTTATGATATTGATATGGCACTTGAACTTGCAGGAGAATCTATGGATATGACCACTTCCTCCAGTGCCAAAATGAGCGGCATAAATACAGATGATATGAAAATCAACATGGCAATGAAAGTAGGCGCCCAGGGACAGGAAATGGATATGAATGTCTACTATACAGACGGCTATTATTATGCCGACAGCATGGGAACAAAAATGAAGTACCTCATGGATCTGGAACAGGCACAGAAAGAGCTTGCTTCTACAGGTCTTCAAACAAATGTGAAAAAAGAAGATTTTAAGGAAATCTCTCTGGAAGATCAGGTTCTTACCTTCACGATCAACGGAGAAAAAATGAGCAGCCTCGTTGACACTGCAATGTCTTCCCTTCAGGGACTGGTACAGGGAACAGACGCTTCCATTGATATTGGAGACGTAAAGGGAACCGCTTCTGTAAATAAAGACGGATATTTCGAGACAAGCACCATGACTGTTCCTCTTACTATGGACATTATGGGAACAGAAATGAAAATCAACATGGATATGGATTACACATATGTAAATCCAGGAAAAGAAGTTACTGTAGAGCTTCCGGACGATCTGGCAGATTACCAGGAAATTGATATGACTTCTGCAGGAACCGGAAACACTTTGGAAGACCCCGGCGCTTCCGCAGAAACCACTCCGGAAGAAACAACTGACACTTCAGAAAATGCCGCATAACAAACAAATACAACAGGAGAAATACACATGGACGTTCACAGCATAAGCACACACTGCACACGGACAGAATTTGTAGGGACTGCTGTCCTTGATACCATCGGACTCGTAATTTCCGGTATTGACGATACCCTTCTGAAAGAAATGAATATAGGAACAAAATATCGCTGTCTCGGTCTTTTAAGTTCACGAACAGGAGCTGCGGGGCAGATTACTGCTGTGGACGATGCAGTAAAGGCAACAAATACAGAGGTTCTCTCTATTGAACTTCCAAGAGATACAAAAGGCTGGGGCGGTCACGGAAATTATATCGTCCTGGGCGGAAATGATATTTCTGACGTGCGCCACGCCGTTGAATTATCACTTTCCCTTACAGATAAATATGCCGGCGAACTGTATATCAGCCAGTCCGGCCACCTGGAATTTGCTTTTTCCGCAAGTGCAGGTCCTGCTCTCTCCAAAGCTTTTCACGCAGAACCTGGACAGGCATTCGGCTTTATGGCAGGTTCTCCCGCCGCAATCGGTCTTGTGATGGCAGATACGGCGATGAAAGCCTCTTCTGTGCGTATCATCAGCTATATGACCCCTAACAGGGGAACAAGCCATTCCAACGAGGTCATTCTCGCCCTGTCAGGAGACGCCAGTGCTGTAAAAGAAGCGGTTTTACAGGCACGGCAGGTTGGTCTTGAACTTTTGATCTCTATGGGAAGCTATCCGGAAATTCCGGGAGAACCATACCTGTAAAACAGACAGCTTCTATATCTGGTATTTATTTTTATCGTAACAAAAAAGGCGCTTTGGAATCCGAAATTCCGAAGCGTCTTTTCTGTTACACGGCACGAAATATCCTATGCCTTTTTCTTTTTATAACTGATATACCTCTGCTGACTGCAGTCCAAAGCTTAATGCCTCCGCATGGCTGTCAAAATAAATATCTACATGTCCGTAAGGTGTTCCAAGATCTTCTACTGTATACACCGTTCCGTTGATTAAAAGCTGTGTTCCAAACGGCACTCCTGCCATTGCCACAGTATGTCCTGATGTAGGAACTGTTCCGCTTGCTGTGAGATTGCCGGCTGTTCCGCAGCACTGTGCACAGTTACAGTACGCTGTAAGTGTAAAGTTTCCAAGATAAGTACCCTGACCGGAAGAAGGATCTGCATCTTCAGCCGGTACTTCCTCTTCCGTATAAGTTTCCTGAGAAGATTCTTCCTCGACTTCTTCTACCACTATATCGCTGCTTGTGGAACTGCTGGAAGAATCGGTTGTGTCCTCCTCCGGATCATAGCCGTAATCTTCTTCACTGCTCTCCTGGCTTTCTTCCTCTGCTGCCTGCTGGGCTGCTGCTTCTTCTGCCTGACGCTCTGCTTCCGCCTGCTGTACAAGAAGCGCAATGCTGTTGTCTGCACTGCTGATCTGGCTCATAAGCGCCTGGGCTTCCTCCTGTGTTGCACTGATCTGGCTCACATAAGAAGCAATGCTATCTTTTGTTCCAGAAACAAGCGTCTGTACTTCCTGCTGTTTCGAAGAACGCTCTGTCATCAGCGTATTAATAGACGCGGCTTCCTCTTCTGCTTTCTGCTCCTGCTCTTTAATCGAAGCCTGCAGATTCTCATATTTTTTCAGCATATTTCTGTCATAATCAGAAATCTGCATAATGTTATTTGCTCTGTTAAGGAAATCTGCAAAATTTTCTGCGGAGAGGAGCATCTCCAGAGCAGAAGTTCCTCCGTTTTCATACATATAGGCAATTCGTATTTTCATTGCCTCATACTGTTTCTCTGCAGCTGCCTTTGCCTTTTCCAGATCTTTTTTTAACTGTTTTAATTCGTTCTCTTTTTCTCCTGCTTCTACGCTGAGCTGTGAAATCTCATTTGTCAGAGCATCATACTGTGCGCTCAGTTCTGCAAGATAACTTTCCAGTTCCTGTTTCTGTCCTTCCAGACTGCTGATATTATTCTGTGCCTGGGCAAGCTCTGCCTCTGCTGCGTTACGTTCTGCCTCTATATTTGCAATTTCCGCCTCTGTTCCTGAAGCATATGCAGATGTGCTCATGGAAAATACAAGCGCTCCTGCAAGCATCAGTGGAATCAGTTTTCTATTTCGCATTATGTACACCTCGTAATTTTAATGTACGTCAAGTATAACATATTTTTCATAGAAATCAATACTTTTATTTTATTTTTGTAACAAATGTGTAATATTTCCATTTTTGCCATGTAAAAAACGCCCCAGGAGTTTTCACTCCCGGGGACGCCCCTAAAACCAACTCTCCATTCCCTTCATAATAAGAAATGATTGCCTTTATTTGTTTACTCTTCCACTCCCGGTTCTTCTTCCGGTTCTGCAGCCATTACTTCTTCATATTTTTCCAGGATAATGTTCTGAATCCTGTCTCTTGTGGCGGAATTAATAGGATGGGCAATATCGCGGTATTCTCCATCTGCAGCCTTTCTGCTTGGCATTGCAATAAAAAGCCCTTTTTCTCCTTCGATCACCTTAATATCATGTACTACAAATTCTTCATCGATCGTGATAGACACTACCGCCTTCATCTTTCCTTCTTTTGCAACTTTTCTCACACGTACATCTGTTATGTTCATTTTTGCTTCCC
>JAUNAX010000003.1:0-34525 GCA_030527365.1 Eubacteriales bacterium
CAGCCCATGAACTTATCTCAATGGACAATGAAATGCAGCGCATCAAAAACAAAATTGGACGTTTCCATGATATTTAAAGTGCCAAAAGGACAGGTTATAAACGAACCTGTCCTTTTTTTCTGTTCTCCATCCGAAATGTCCCTGGCGTCATATGATACTGCGCTTTAAATACCCTGTGAAAATAACTGCTATTCTCATATCCCACTGCCGCAATAATGTCTGTAATAGCAAGGTCTGTATCGCATATGAGCACCGCTGCCTTTTTAAGCCGCTTCCTCTGCAGAAGATCCTTAAAATTACAGCCTGTACTTTTCTTGATCATTCTGCTTAAAACGTGCATAGGAAGGTGTAGCATTTCACAAAGTTCCGTAAGCGTGGCGTCCTTATATTTCTGCTCAATATATTCCAGCGTTGTCATTGCCACCATGTTTTCATACTGATCAGGAAGACGCATTTCCACATACTGAACGGAATCCAGAAGATAAAGAAAAATCAAGCCCATTGTTGTCTGATTAATTTTATTGTCTTCCCCATTTCCTGTCACAAGAGAATAAATAATATTTTCCAGTAGATTTTGTATCTGAAGAACCTCTGATACCTTAAAATAAAGATATTCTCCCTGCTCTTCGCCCTGTCTTAAAATATTTACAAGAAAATCTGCAAGAACATTGTTCTTTCCTGCCATTTCGTATGCAATATCAAAAAATTCCGGCAGAATCATAAAATTAATAGCAATATCATCTTCTCCCGCTTTTTGAATCTCGTGACGCACAAACTGATTAAGAAAAAGAAGTTCTCCTTTTCTTACCACAACCTTCCTGCCGTCAATAATATTTATAAGTTCTCCCTCACATACATAAATCACTTCTATATAATTATGCCTGTGTACGGGAAAATCAATAAAACGAGTGTGGGGTCTTACTGCAATCAACTTTCCTTCCTTCATCATTTTTTTGCTGTCTACTGTAAAATCCTGTCCAGAAGTGTAAAGCTCTCTTTTTACCTGATGTTCCCCACCTAAAATTGCCCGCTCCTCGTCTGTAATTTCTCTTAATTTTTCCAGCAATTCCTTCTGCATAGGCGTTAATCCAGATGAAATACCTTCTGAAAATCAGTACTTACTGGACTGTTATCCGGATTTGTCTCCATTTTAAATCCCTTGATCATGTTCATTTCCTCCTCACTTTATAAAAGTTTCTGTTTTATAGAACGAAGACGACACCAAAGCTTTCTCCTGCTCGTTTTCTCTTTCTCTGTATTTTATTTTAGTACAGTTTTTGTGTTTTGTGAACTATATATTTCTTCTATTTTCCTGTTGAATCAAACATTTTCTTCATGGTAAGATAATGATAAATTTTGATAATTCAGAAAGGAAAGACTTATGGCAGAAATTCTACTTTATAATTTTGAGGAAAATGAAAGATACCGCCAGCTTCAACGGTATCTGAACAAATCACATATTGAAATTCATATTGTGCGGACACCGGAATTTCAAAAACCTCTCGGCGCTCTTTTTCAGCTCCCCGGCTTTCTGGAAAATCCAGCCTTTCTTTTTGGAGAAAATTTCACAGAAGAAATGATAGTTATGAAAGACTTTTCTCCACAGGAGCTTGATGATTTTCTCGCTTTTTTCCACAAAAATAACCTTGCCCCGGTGGAATTAAAAGCAGTTCTCACACCGATTACCATGCACTGGAACTCTGTTCAGCTTTACAAAGAACTGAAAAAAGAGCAGCAAGCCATGAATCGAAAAAAATAAATCCGCTTTTAATAATTTTATTTTATAAGAAACACCCATTTTCCCATACGCTTTCCATATTTTGACACAGGCAGGAGAACCATTACACTCAGTGCAAAGCTTACCAGAAACAAAATTCCTGCCTGAAATATAAGAGGGAGCTTGTCCATTGGCAGATATTTCATCAGAAGTATCTGCATGGGTTTATGAAGAAGATACACTCCAAAGCTGCACTTCGCAGTCCATCTTACCACTTTTCCCGGAATCTCCCACTCATTTCTCCGAAACAGTTCAAATACGCAGATTGCACACACGAAAATCCCTGCACTTGTATACCAGGTAAGCTTTGTAGACCCATAATACTGATGACTATACAGAAAATACTGTCCTGCAATATTAAATCCCATACCTGCAATTCCAACAACAAAAATCCAGCCTGTATGTATTCTTTTTAAGAGTTTTCGCCTGCCGATCATATATCCCATGATCAGATAAAGCCCATAAATTCCTCCCAGAAATTTTACGTCTGTCTGGGGTTTCAACCCAACTCCCGGAAAGGCTTCTCTGCGAAATACTTCCACTGTGGGAATCAGTACAAAAGTAAAAACTGCAAGTATTCCCGGAATCAGAAAGCTTTTATTTTGCGTAAATCCCATCATCATTTTTGACAGAAATGGAATGATAAGATACATTCCGATAATCATAGGCATATACCACATATGAGAAAGTCCCGGATCTTTTAAAAACAGCATTTCTCTTAAAAGTCTTCCTATAAAAAAGCCCTCATTTTGTACTTTCCATTGAAAAATATAATTGATAAAAATCCAAATTTCTGTTGTTATAATCATGGGAATTACATATTTCCTGTAAAAGGAAAACGGCTCCCATTCCTTTCCCAGCATAAGCACTCCTGTAATGCCCAGAAAAAGAGGCACACCAAGTCTGCCCACCATAAACAGAAAATTTAAAAGAAACCACTGTATGAATCCTGTCTGTGCCTCTCCCAGAAGAATGGGACGATAATACGTCTCCGCAGCGTGGCACATCACGACGCACACAACAGCAAATACACGTGCATAATCAATCCAGATAATTCTCTTTCGTTCTATGTTATTCACCTCCGTAGGGATTAAACGTTTTTATACTGGCTTAAGTTTTATTTGTTTCTATTCTATCTGACGAGGCGGTAAAGCGCAACTGTTTTTTCTAATATCACAAGAACGGATATGCGTCCTCTTTCTTTATTTTATGACAAAAATATTCTCACTTTGTAAATATTTTTTTTATAAATATTAAATTATATTACAATTTTCATATCAAAACCATTGACAAGCAGCGTTTTTTTATATAGAGTTAATACATATATGTAATCTTAACAGCGAGGTATGAAGCAAATGAAATTTTTACAGCCTGCCATGACGCCTGCTCAGAGACTGGACTGGCTGGATATGGCAAAAGGAATCGGCATGATACTTGTTGTTTACGGACACAGCTACGGTCCCAGCAACTATTATGTTTATCTTTTTCATATGCCGCTTTTTTTTATTTTATCCGGCTTTCTTTTTAACAGCGAACAGAAATTTGGAACATATTTGTATAAAAAATTTACAGGCTTATATATCCCCTTTGCAGGGTGGAACTTTATTGTAATGATTGTCCGTCTGATTGCTGCACAGCAAAGCGGTCTTCTTACACAAAAGCTCCTTGACGGTCGTGTAGAAAACATGAAGCTTATGTTCCTGACAGTTGGAAAAGACGGCGAATACATGGGAGCAACCTGGTTTCTCGGTTCTCTTTTTGTAATTTCTATCGTATACAAACTGATAGATATGATCATTCCTGAAGTAAAATCTAAGCAGAAAATTATTCTTTTGATTTTCGGTCTTGTGGCGATTTACGGTTTCCAGAACACCCTCCCAAACGGTCAGAGCCGTACTCTGATCCTGGGCTTTTTCTTTGCACTGGGAAGATTTCTGAAATTTTATGAGGAAAGCTTTGAGCGTTTTACCAACATTATCATGGCGCTTCTTGTCACGGTACTGTTCTGGGTTTTGAGCGGTTTTACACATGCAGATATGGGAAATAATGAATATGAAAACGCACCGCTTTTTGTAGTCTGTGCCCTTCTTGGAAGCTATATTGTAATCTGTATTTCCATGTGCCTTGAGAGAAGTAATTTTTCTCTAATTGAAACCATACGAAAACCCCTTCGTTTTCTTGGAACAAACACTCTTGATATTCTCCTGTGGCAGTTTGTGGCATTCCGTTTCTGCGTTGCCATTCAGCTTGGACTTCAGGGACTTCCTGTCACAGAAGTATTTGCTCAGGAATCCAGATATTATACGGACAATGGCTGGTGGATTCTCTATCTTGTCGTTGGAATTATTCTTCCTCTTATCTGGGGCTGGCTTCTCAGAAAAGGTCCGTGGGGGCGGGTTCTCAAAAAACTCCATCTTGTTTAGATTATACTCTCCTTTCCTCATCAATGAGGTCACAGGAGAGTTTTTTCATTTTCTGCTGCAAATAAAGACGCTTTTTTTGACAAACCAGGTTCTTCTCTATTGCTGTTTTCTATAGTAATATGTTATCATAATATGGAAGAAATTTTATAAACTTACATATTATTGAGGAGGTTTCAACAATGGCAACATATTATTTGGCAGTAGACATCGGAGCATCAAGCGGACGTCACATTCTGGGACATCTTGAAAACGGAAAAATGGTTCTGGAAGAAGTTTACCGTTTTGAAAACGGAATGGTAAAAAAAGGCGATGAACTCTGCTGGGAATTTGACCGCCTTTTTCAGGAAATTTTAAATGGTCTGAAAAAATGTAAAGAAATCGGTAAAATTCCGGTAAGCATGGGGGTCGACACATGGGGCGTTGACTTTGTTCTGCTGGATAAAGACGGAAACGTTCTTGGAAATACAGTAGGATACCGTGACCACCGTACAGAAGGTATGGACGAAAAGGTTTACGAGGTGATTTCCCAGGAAGATTTATATGCAAGAACCGGTATTCAGAAAGCCATCTACAATACCATTTTCCAGCTTATGGCTGTAAAACAGAAACACCCGGAATACCTGGAACAGGCAGAAACACTTCTCCATGTACCAGATTACTTCCACTATCTTCTTACAGGAAACAAAACCTGCGAATACACAGAAGCAACAACAGGTCAGCTTGTCAGCCCTATTACAAAAGACTGGGATTTCGAGCTTATTGATATGCTCGGCTATCCGAGAAACATTTTCCAGAAACTGATCATGCCTGGCACAAGCATCGGACATTTCAGCGAAAAAGTCAAAGAAGAAGTTGGTTTTGATCTTGAAGTAGTTGCTCCTGCAACTCACGACACAGGCTCTGCTGTTCTTGCTGTTCCTGCCAATGACGATGACTTTATTTACATCAGCTCCGGAACATGGTCCTTAATGGGTCTTGAAAGAGAAACTGCAGACTGCTCCAAAAAAAGCTGTGAACTGAACCTTACAAATGAAGGCGGATACGCAGGTCGTTTCCGCTACCTGAAAAACATCATGGGACTTTGGATGATTCAGTCTGTGCGCCACGAATTTGATGATAAATACAGCTTTGCAGAAATCTGCGCTATGGCAGAAGAAGCAAAAGATTTCCCATCAAGAGTAGACGCAAATGACGAATGCTTCCTTTCCCCTGAAAATATGACAAAGGAAGTGCAGGAATACTGCCGTAAAACAGGACAGCAGGTTCCAGAAACACTGGGAGAAATCGCAACTGTTATTTACACAAGCCTTGCAGACTGCTATGCCAAAGCAGCAAAAGAGCTTGAAGAAATGACAGGACGTACATACAGCCGTATCCACATTGTAGGAGGCGGTTCCAATGCCGGTTACTTAAATGAACTGACTGCAAAAGCTACAAAAAAAGAAATCCATGCAGGTCCGGGCGAAGCAACTGCAATTGGAAACATTACGGCGCAGATGTTAAAAGCGAAGGTATTTGATTCTGTTGAGGAAGCACGTACCACTATTCACGAATCCTTTGGCATTAAAATTTATAAAGCATAAACTTTAAAAGCAACAAGGCATTGCACAACCGTCCAATAAGACGATACGCAATGCCTTGTTTTTTGTATTCTTTTAAATTAATTTATTTACTCCCGGTATTTTCTGAAGAATAAACACAATAGCTCCTGATAAAACAAGAACTCCAAATACAAACAATGCCAGGAATAACGGTGAACCAATTCCAAAACCATACGGATTAATATGAAAGAATCGAAGTCCCCATCTGATAAAAATCAGGTGCACAAGATAAATTCCAAAGGAACGCCTGTCAATCCATACGAGAATTTTGTGAAGCCACCCTTTTTTATATACAGGAATACTATAAATCAAAAGATACAGCCCCGTTGCCTGAAGAATTACTACAGGAGAACTATAGGCAAATAGCTGTTCCATTTCTTCCATCGGAAGTGTCCAGCGTAAAATAGTAAAAAGAATCAGTCCCAAAGTTCCCACAGAGAAAAAAACTGCGGGAACAGCTCTTCCTTTATCCTGTCCCTTCAGCGCATATCCAAGAAAAAACCAGAACGGATATATAGTTGCTGCCGGTATTTTTACTCCAAAGGAAACGCCAAACATTTCCAGAAGTGGAAACAGAGAAAGAAAAATAAAAAATACAGCCAGAAGATACCATATGTCCTTTTCTGTACAGCCCTGTATGATTTTCTTATATAAAGGAAGCATAAGATAAATCCCAATCAATGTATATAAATACCACATATGGGACCAGCTTGTATCAGTAAAGGCTTTGTAAATTCCCTGAAGCATAGCCACTCCAAAGCCTGGCTGTCCATTTAAAAACATATCTGAAATACTGTAAATCAATGTAAAAATAAAAATTACAAGTAGCATTTTTCCAATATATTTTGTGAACAGCTTTTTGTAGGGCATTTCTCTTCTCCTGTCAAGGAGAAGAGCGCCGGATACCATAAAGAAACACGGCACTGCCCACATGAGATTATTTACTACAATTCTGCTTCCCATAATCTGTAATTCTGTCAGACTCTTCTGATATACAAGGAGTGAAGAAAACACAGTGTGGAGAGCAATAATTGCAATGCAAGAAATGGCTCTTATATAGGAGTACTTACTACTGAACCCCGGTTTTCCTGTACTGCTTTTTTCTTTTACAGCAGAAGTTTCTCTTACCATACAAGCCCGCCGTCCAGGCAGCCGTCTCCACCGCCTATTGATTCTCCTGAACCACTGTCATCATAAGAAGGCTCCTCATAACTTGGCTCCTCATATGTCGGTTCTTCAAAAACTGGCTCTTCATAAACCTTCTCTTCATATGACTGCTCTGCCTCTGCCGCCGCTGCTGCTGCCGCCTCTTCCGCTGCCTTTGCATCTGCTACCTGCTGTGCTACGATTGCCAGCTCTGCTGCCTTTGTATCAATAACAGATTTTGTGCTTACACTTTCATAGTTTAAATATCCCACTCCCTCTGCTGCCAGAAGATCGCCCTTTGCAATATCACCAAACGGGAAAGAATGAAGTGTCACTGTACTTCCATCATCTCCAAAAGTAATACGAATATCATAAGCTGTTGTAATCAGCTTTTCATCTCCTGATGCCGGTGTTGGTGTCGCCGCTGCTGCCGGAAGATAATAAAGCATTCTCTCTTCATCAACTGCAAATGTGTCTCCCTCTCCAAGAAGCTGTGTTGTAAAATCAGCCTCCTCGCTTGATTTGATAGCTACACCGCTGATTGGTCTTGTTGTTGCATTTTTAAGCTGCACCTCATAAGCGCCTTCTGCCTTTGTTCCCAGAGTTTTTAAAGGAACTGGCGTTGGTGTTGCAGTTGGAGCAGGTGTTGGTGTTGCCGCCTCTGTCGCAGCAGGCTCTTCTTTTTGCACTACCTCGGAAGCTTTCTGTTTTTCTTTTCCGCAGCCTCCAAAGGTAAGCGCTGCTCCCAGTGTACAGATACCGATTACTGTCAGTATTTTTTTGTTTTTCATCTCTTTCTCCTCTTGTTTCCCTTAATTTATGCGGTAATAGTTCATGTACATCCATGTTCCAGGCTGTTTATAATGAATCATATAGCCATTTCTTCCGGTATCGTATGTAAAATCCGGATCACACACATAAGTAGTACCATTTACTACAATTTCGACCCAACTGTGCGGTCCCATTCCTCCTGCTGCTAAAGGTACAGATCCTTTTACCTGATGCACTTCATATCCCAGCAGTCTTGCCATATGGTAAAAGGTTCCTGCCATAATATAGCAGTTTCCTCTTCCTGTCGTAAATCCGTATTCTGCGTAATAATCAGAAGGGTTTTTGTAACCATCTGGAACTACAAAGTCATGTCTGTAATAGTCGATTGCTGAAGAGGACCACTTAAAAGCAGAATATAAATCCCAGCCAATCCTGTCCAGTGTTGCTGCTGCAAGGCTCTCTGCTTTTGACAACTCCATTACTACACCGTTTTCGCTGATATTATAGCGTTTTCCATTAATGAAATATGCTCTTTTATTTCTGACCATTTTTCCATTTGATTCAAAATAATAATTTTTTCCACTGATCTTTTTAAGGCCTGTACATCTGGAACCGTCTAAGTCCATATAATACTTATCGTTACCCACAGTCAGCCAGCCAGTCCGCATATAGCCAGAGTTTGGAAGAGGCATAAAGTAGTATACTTTTCCCCCGACAGAACGCCAGCCAAATGTCTGATGTCCGTCTTTCTCAAAATAATATTTCTTATTATTTAAAGTCAGCCAGCCTTTTTTCATCTTACCTGTTTTGGGAACAAAATAATATTTTTTGCCATTTAAAGAGCGCCAGCCAGTATGAAGACTTCCATCTTTATTCATATAGTATTTGTCAGAGCCAAGTGTTACCCAGCCTTTTCTCATATAACCGTTCTTCTGATCAAAATAATATTTCTTTCCGCCAATGGAACGCCAGCCCTTTTTCATAGGACCGCTCTTCTCAAAATAGTATTTCTTATCTCCCAATGTCAGCCAGCCTTTTTTACGGACTCCATTTTTATCAAAATAATACTTACCATCTTCCAGCGTCTTCCAGCCTACTACCATTTTTCCCACAGGTTTGCTTACAGGGTCAAAATAATAAGGTTTCCCGTCAATCTCCTGCATTCCTGTAAGAATTTCCAGAGACTCCGGATCAATATAAAATTTTCTCCTGCTCCATGTAATCCAGCCGGTTCTTCTCCGTCCGCTTCCATAATTCAGAAAATACATTTTGCCGCCCAGCTCATGCCAGCCGCCCTCTCTGAGAAACGTACCGTCCTCCTGTCTCCAGTAATAATTGCCATCTTCAGCCTGTACCCAACCGACTTCTTCGCTCTCCTCTGAAGTCTTATAGCATACTCCGTCTTTATCAAAGTAATAAGTAACGCCGTCTACTGTGCGCTGCGCCTCTGTAAGAAGAACACCATCTTTTTCAATATAATATTTCTTCCCGTTAATTGTCTGGAGACCTGCATGATTGTTAATATTGCCTTCTGCTCCTACAAAAAACTCTGCCGGAATCTGTGCGTCACTCTGAGACTGAAACACCTCCTGGAGAACAGATGGATTTTTTACATCTTCTGCTGTTAAATAATAAACAGCCCTCTTATTTTCCGCATCAATAATATAGCCTCCAACGCCAGTTCCCTTATTATCTGCAACATGAAGATTCCATTTCTTTGTTCCGTATAAATACTGTACTCCTTCCTGAGGTGTCCAGGCATTTCCGTCTACCGTCTCACAGGGAGACCAGACTCCGCCGTTTTTCATGTCCCAATAAATCATACGGTACGGATTTTCCTCTGTTTTTCCAGTCTCAAAAGTACTGATAAAAATTCCTTTATCCTTTGTCTCAGCGTCTTCATATGGAAAGACATAATCTGTGTATTTTCCATCTCCTTCTGCATGTACAGCAGAAGACAGTTCATTTACAGAAACAGTGCCACTCTGCTCTGTCTCTTCTTCCTTAGACCCATCTCCCAGTTCTTCAAAAGGAAGCACTTCCTGATCCGGTATTTCTATCTCAGGAGACTCCATTTCCGAATTTTCTGTTTCCGGTGATTCCTCTTCCAGAGGTTTCTCTTCCGGAATCTCTGTTTCTGCCTGCGGCTCTTCTGTTTCCTGAATCTCTTCTGAGACCAGAATATTCTCCTCTCCAGAGGACAACTCTCCGGCAAAAGCCGGAGTAATACAAGAAGCTGTCATTGTCGCTGACAAAAGAATGGACAATATCACTTTTCTTTTTTTCATTTTCTTCCTCCTGTTGCTGCTAATAATTTATATCTCTTTTACTGTTCAACTACATCGGAGTGACCGCCGTCTTCTCCACCGCCGATATTATTGTCACCGCCTCCGGTGTTTCCTCCTCCGGTATTGTCATCGCCGCCTCCGGTACTTCCTCCACCAGTATTGTCGTCACCACCTCCGGTGTTTCCTCCACCAGTATTGTCATCGCCGCCTCCGGTATTTCCTCCTCCGGTGTTGTTGTCATCTCCAGGATTTGTTGCCGGACCATCGCCATTATTTCCTTCACCGGTGTTGTTATCATCTCCAGGGTTCACTGCCGGACCGTCGATATTATTTCCACCTCCGGCATTATTATCACCGCCGCCGGTACTTCCTCCACCAGTATTATTATCGCCGCCTCCGACATTTCCCCCGCCGGTACTGCCTCCTCCGGTATTATAATCATTATCATAAGACGGAGTCTGATTTCCCTGATTTGAATTCTGAACCGAATCATTATTCTCAACCACTGCAGGTGTCGGTGTCGGTGTCGGAGCTGCTTCCTCTTCTCCAGCCGCCATCATTTCCGCTGCCTTTGTACTGACTGGCGCTTTTGTACTGGCGCTTGTATAAGTAAGATAAACAACTTCGTCTTCCATATGTATCTCTGCCTTTGTCAGATCGCCAAACGGAAAATTATGAAGGACTGCTTCTGTTTTGTCTTCAAAAGTAAGACGCACATTATATGACTGTTTTTCTACCTGACCATCTGCGTTTTCTTCCCCTGAGGTTTTATAAAACAGAATTCTCTCTTCATTTACTGTAAAAGAATCTTTCTGCATCAGAAGATTTGATTTGTATTCCTCTTCTTTTTCTGATTTTACAGACACGCCTGTGATTACTTTACCGGTGCTGTTTTTCAGAAGAACTTCATATGCTCCCTTCACCTTTTCTCCCATTGTCTTTACAGGTATCGGAGTTGCTGTAGGTACAGGTGTCGGGCTCTGTGTAGGTATCGGAGTTGCCGTAGGTACTGCCACTGCAGCCTTATCTTCATTTTTTTCCTTTCCACATCCTGTCATGGCTGCCGCCGTCACCAGAGCGCCTATCAATAATGCTGTTACCTGTTTTCTTTTCATGGTTTTTCCCCTCTGCTTAATTTACTCTGTAGTGATTTTTATAAATCCAGGTTCCTTTTTCTCCGTACTCAAACATAATTCCGTTCTTTCCACCTTCATGGGCGAAATAAGGATCGCATACATACGTTTTTCCATCTTCATCAATTTCGCACCAGCCGTGGGATACAAGCTTTCCGCTCCTGTACTGGATTTTTCCTTTTACATAATGTACATCATATCCAAGAAGCTTTGCCATCTGATAAAATGTGCTTGCCATAACAAAAGAATTTCCCTTTTCCTTCTCGAAGCCGTAAATTGCCAGATATTCCTCTTCCTTGACGCCATCTGCCAGCTCAATCGTCTTATTATCATATTTCAGTTCAGCTGACCATTCAAATGCATCTTCCATATTCCAGCCTTCTTTATCAAGGACTTTTGTGGCAAGAGCTTTTACCTTCGGAACTTCCTTCATTACTCCGTCTTTATCTATATCATAGAATTTGCCATTGATTTCATAACACTTTTCATTTGTAAGAAGCTCTCCGTTTTTCTGGAAATAATATTTCTTTCCACCAATACTTCTGATTCCGGAAAATCTGACTCCTGTTTTCTCAAAATAATATTTTTTGCCGTCAATGGTAGACCAGCCCAGCTTCATCTGACCTGTTTTCGGTACAAAATAATATATTTTTCCACCAATACTTCTCCAACCATATGTCTGGCTTCCATCTTTCTCAAAATAATATTTTTTACCGTCAATAGTGGACCAGCCAACTTTCATCTGACCTGTTTTCGGTACAAAGTAATATTTCTTGCCGCCTAAAGAACGCCAGCCGATTGTCTGATGACCGTCTTTTTCAAAATAATATTTTTTGCCGTCAATGGTGGACCAGCCCAGCTTCATCTGACCTGTTTTCGGTACGAAGTAATATTTCTTGCCGCCCAGAGAACGCCAGCCGATTGTCTGATGACCGTCTTTTTCAAAATAATATTTTTTGCCGTCAATGGTGGACCAGCCCAGCTTCATCTGACCTGTTTCAGGTACAAAATAATATTTTTTGCCGCCCAGGGAGCGCCAGCCGATCGTCTGATGGCCATCTTTTTCAAAGTAATACTTTTTGCCGTCAATGGTAGACCAGCCCAGCTTCATCTGACCTGTTTCAGGCACGAAATAGTATCTCTGCTTCTCGATCTCTTTCCAGCCTTCTGCGCGACGTCCTCCCTCTTCCAGAAAATACTTCTTTCCTTCAAGTTCTTTCCAGCCGCTTTCCGTAAGAATCGTTCCATCTTCATTCTGCCAATAGTATCCGTCCTCTTTTTTTACCCAGCCAGGTTCCTGATTTTCCTGAATTTCTTCCTTCTTATCGCATTTTCCATCTGCGCCAAAATGATATTTTACATTGTCTACAATTCGTGTATCATTCATTACAATGGTACCATCTTTTTCAAGATAATACAGGGTCGTCTCATTTTCCTGTAAAAGTCCTGCATGCTTGCTCTGGTCAGCCGCCTCAGCGCCTGTGAAAAGGTTTGCCGGAACCTCTTTTGTATATACCGGAAGTTCCTGCACTTCTGTTCCTGCTATATCCTTCTCCTCCAGATAATATTTCCAGCTTCCTCCCTGTGCGCTGATATTTAATACATATCCACCGGACGCTTTTGTTGCTCCTGTCGTCTCATCGGAAATCACAATATTCCATTCTGTCTCTCCCATGAGTTTCTGCGGACCAGCTGCAAGATATGCCTTTGTCTCTCCCTCAACGTAAGACCATGTTCCGTCTGCTGCATTCCAGTAAAAAGTTGTGAGAAGCTTGTCTCCTTCGTGTTTCTTTATGAAAACACCTGTAATATTTCCCTTCTCGTCCTTCTCTGGAACTATCACTTCTCCCTTGCCCTCTTCTTTATCCGGAGTTTCCGGTTCTGTTCCTTCTTCTTTATCAGGAGCTCCTATTTCCGGTGCTTCCTGTGTTAAAGTATCTGTTCCATCAACAAGCGCGTCTGATAAAACCTCTGTATCTGTTTCCGGAATATCAGCCAAATCCTGTGTCAGCACCTCTTCACTTTCCTCATAAGAAGAAAGAGAATCGTCTGTCAGCTCTCCTGCAAATGCCGGAGAAACCGTTCCTGCCGTCATCGCCGCTGATAATAACACAGCCAGTATATCTTTTCTCTTTCGCATATTTATATTTCCTCCTTTTCGAACTGAATAATCAATAATAATGTATATAAATATTGTAGCATTGCATAATTTCTATGTCAACAAATGGAAAGATAAAAACCCATGAAAAATGGACTGCTTCAGTCAGGCAGTCCATTTTGTTTTCCTTATTTTACCAGTGTCAATACTCCATTCTTATCAATGTTGTATTTCTTTCCGTTAATTTTATATCCTTTTTTATTTGTCACAAGTTTTCCATCTGTGTGGAAATAATAATTCTTACCTTTGATGCTTCGAATTCCGCTGAAACGGGAACCATCTTTGTTTGCATAATACTTGTAATTTCCATCAATAATCCATGTATTCTGCTTCATCGCGCCGGTTTTTCTGTCAAAGAAATATGCTTTTCCACTTATGGATCTCCAGCCAAAATGCTGCTTTCCATCTTTATTAAAATAGTATTTCTTTCCGTTTAAGGTAAGCATTCCTCTTTTCATAATTCCGGTCTGCTCATTAAAGTAATACTTATCTTTTCCAAGAGTTTTCCAGCCTTTTACCATTTCCCCCGTTTTGTACTGAAGGAAATATGTGTTGCCGTCAATGGTTTTTAAACCTGTTACAAGTCGTCCTGTTGCAGGCGCCATGTAATATTTATTGCCTTTCCATGTCTGCCAGCCAGTTTTTCGTCTTCCGCTCTTATAAGCAAGGAAATATTTACTTCCTCCAAGAGTCTGCCAGCCGCCTTTTCTTAAAATTGTGCCGTCGTCCTGCTGCCAGTAATAGCCGTCCGGCTTCTTGATCCACTTTTCTTCTACAGGAACATAAGATTTGTAGCATTTGCAGTCATCGCCAAAAAGATACGCTTTTCCGTTTACAATCATCTTTTTGTTACGAACCATCGTTCCATCTTTCATCAGATAATACGTGCTTCCTTTGATTGGACGCAGACCTGCGTGCTTTGACGGATCTGCACAGGCGCCTTTATAAAAAGCGTCCGGAACATCAAGAGTATTATTCCATTCTTTATGCTGCATATCTTTTTTTACATCATTAGCTGTATAAGTGTAATCCCATGCCGCTTTTGAAGTATTGAGCTGATAACCCATTCTGGGATAAGCATCGTATCCCTTTCCGTCCAAAAGCCAGTACATATCCATCCAAATGTTGTAATAATAAGTGCCTTTTACCTCTACAGGAAGAAGTCCTCCAGCAGCCTCTGAGTATTCCAGAACAGCCCAACCCTCTTCTTCTCTACTCCATATATAGGAAATCAGATGGTCTTTTGTATGCTCTCCCGGCTTTGAATACTGGTCAATCTGAATGCCTGCTAACTTATTATTCTTATCATATAAATCATACGCATTATAGTACACCGTATCTGATGTACGCATTTCGTACCCTGACGCCAGTTCTGCACCTTCTTCTGTCTCCACAGCCCCAGCAGTCTGTGCAATCAGTTCTTTTGTATATTCTTCTGTCCCGGAATTTTCTTCTGTCATTTCCGGTGCTTCCAGAAGCGCATCTGCTTCATTTTCCAGTTCGCCGGTTTCCTCCTGCGAAAGCACATCTGTCTCTTCCATTGG
This sequence comes from Eubacteriales bacterium, assembly GCA_030527365.1. Lineage (GTDB taxonomy): Bacteria > Bacillota > Clostridia > Lachnospirales > Lachnospiraceae > Blautia_A. Next base: position 14,842 of record JAUNAX010000003.1, read on the forward strand.
AAGTTCCTCAACTTCTTCCATTGGTAACTCTTCAGGAACCTCTGTAATACCCGGCTCCTGTTCTGCCTCCGGAACTTCTTCCATTGCCTCTGTTTCCGTCTCCTCTGCCGTTTCCATTACTGCAGCTTCTCCATCGGTAAGTGATTCTGCAAACGCAGGTGTCACACTTGAGGACACCATTGCCGCTGAAAGTACAGCTGCCAGAAAAATGTTCTTTCTTCTCATACCTTTTCGCCTCCATATAAGCAAATATTTCTGGTTATACTCATTGTATCATTCTGAAAAAATATTGTCAAAAACGGAGATGCCAAAGCATCCCCGTTTTTTTATTTCATATCAGTATTGTTCACAAGCCTGTGAATTAGTCGTAAAGGTTTGGTGCGATTTCTTCGCTTTCCATGTTTTCTGCTGTAAACCACTGGCATCCAGTATCAACATCTTCTACTTCCTCGCCTTTAGCTGCTTTGTAAGCAAGCTCAACTACTGCTTCACCCATTGCTACAGGAGCCTGAGTAACAGCACCAGCGAATGTTCCGTCAGCAACTGCTGCTTTGATAACTGCACCGGAGTCAAATGTTACACCGAGAACCTGATCTTCGCCTGTACCGAATTTCTGAAGGTTTTCGTTACCAACAACCATAGAGTCACCGGAGTGCTGGTTGGAACCGTAGATACAAATTGTGTCTTCTTTGTTTAACAGAGTCTGGCAGTCGATAGCGGACAGCTCAGATGTTACCTGTGAAGGAACAAGGATTTCGATGATTACGTTTCCGTCATCAGAGGATTCCAGTTTAGAATCTCCTACATATTTTTCGTTACCTTCCAGTTTTACTTTATGTCCATCAGCAATAGCAAGCTCACCGATTTTGTCAATGAATCCAAGACCACGGTTTACGATAGACTCGGAAGTAGCATCCTGTCCCATAACACCGATTCTTACCGGTCCGTCTGCTTTTGCGATTCTGTCTTTCAGAAGTTTATATGTTTCTTCTCCTGCAAGCTCACCTGCTGCATAGTTGTCTGTTGCTGCGTTTGCAAGGATAGCGCCTTCCGGAGCACCTGGAACACCAGAGTCAAATCCGATGATCGGGATTCCTGCTTCCTGAGCCTGTTTAATGGAATCAAGAGCTGCATCTGTATCAAGAGCTGCAAATGCGATTGCATCTGGTTTCTGGTTGATAGCAGAGTTTAACATCTGAACCTGGTCAGCAATATCAGATTCGGAGTTCGGTCCAACAAAGTTGATTTTGCAGCCTAATTCTTCTGCTTTTTTGTCTGCTCCGGCTTTAACTGCCTGCCAGAACTGATGCTGGAAACCTTTAGATACGATTTCGATGTTGATTTCGTCATCTGCGTGTACAGTTGTTGTTACCCCAACCATGGAACCAACCATTGCTGCACATAATACTAAGCTCATGAGTTTTCTTTTCATTTTTGTAATCCTCCTTAAGAATTATATAGTTTGTGGTATATGTGAACCGCATTTACCCTTCCGCGGTACATATCTTAAATAATAGTTTTTGCTTACCCCAATTTTAACTTTTACTTTTATGCTGTTTTTTTGTTTTTAATTACGTCGATGAAGATTGCCACAATCAGGATAATTCCTGTGATAATCTGCTGCCAGTTTGCCTGAAGTCCAATGAAAGGAAGTCCAGTTTTCAGCAGAGACATTACGAATACACCAAGAAGTGTTCCTGTGATTGTACCTACACCACCTGTCATGGAAGTACCACCGATGATTGCACCTGCGATAGCATCCAGCTCAAGTCCTGCACCTGTTCCAGGAGCAATAGACTGGAATGTTGCTGCAAAAGCCACACCTGCAAGTCCTGCGAACAGTCCGGAAATTACATATGCAAGTCCCTGATATTTAATTACATTTACACCGGAAAGTCTTGTTGCTTCTTTGTTACTTCCGATTGCGATGATGTAACGTCCAGGTCTTGATTTATTCAGGAAGATGGACATTACGAATACAAGAACCAGAATCAGGATAAATCCGATTGGAATAATTGTTCCGTTTACATTAATCTTGAAAATATTTCTGAACCAGCCCTGTGGTGCTGCTGTTGGCGGCCATGCCACACTCATTCCTCCTGTGAGGATAGAACCAAGTCCTCGGCAAATCATCATCGTACCAAGTGTTGCGATAAAAGGCGGAAGATCCATAACAGCTACAAGAACTGCATTTAAAAGACCAATCAGCATACCAAGAACGATTGTTGCAAGAATACCAACGCCAACTGGAAGACCCATTTTTGTAACCAGGTATCCTCCGAAAAGGCTGTAACAAATCATACCTGTTCCAATGGAAAGGTCAACACCGCCTGTAATCAGACAGAATGTAACACCAATTGCCATTAAACTGATATAATAAGAATATCCAAAAATACTTACTACTGTTGAATACTGACGGAAAGCCGGACTTTTGATTCCGAAAAACAGCGCCAGAAGTACAATTACTAAAACAACTACAATTTTCTGTGTTCCAATTGCTTTTACAATGGGATTATTGGTAAAAGCATTTCCTTTTTTTTCTTTACCTGCCATCTCTCTCTCCTCCTCTTAATTTCTAAGGGTTGCCGCATGCATAATGTTCTCCTGGGTTGCCTCGGAGATGTTGATCTCTCCTGTCTTTTTACCCTCGCACATTACTACAATTCGGTCACTCATTCTTAAAATTTCTGTCATCTCAGAGGAAATCATGATGATAGACTTTCCTGCTGCTACCAGTTCATTCATTAAGTGATATATCTCACTCTTTGCTCCTACGTCGATTCCTCGGGTAGGCTCATCGAAAATCAGTATGTCACAGTTCCTTACAAGCCATTTTGCAATTACGACTTTCTGCTGGTTTCCTCCTGACAGGTTTACCACTAACTGGTCTACATTCGGAGTTTTTGTCTTTAAGGACTCTACATACTGCTGAGCGATCTCTTTTTCTTTCTTCTTATTAATGAAGATTCCTTTTGTGAACTCGCCCATTGTTGCCATTGTGGTGTTCTCTGCCACGCTCTTTCCTACTACTATTCCGTATCTCTTACGGTCTTCGGAAAGGTATCCGATTCCACATTTTACTGCGTCCATCGGGTTTTTAATGTCCACTTTTTCTCCATTGATATAGATGTCTCCGCTCTCCTTCGGGTCTGCTCCGAACAGGGCTCTTGCTGTCTCTGTTCTTCCTGCTCCCATGAGTCCGGAAAATCCAAGGATTTCTCCTTTATGGAGTTCAAAGCTTACATCACGCACCATTCTTCCTGCGTTTAAGTGTTCTACTTTTAACACTACCGGCGCATCTGGCGCTACTGTACTCTCTGTTTTCGGATCTTCATAAATTACACGGCCTACCATCATATTAATGATGTCGTCTTTTGTAGAATCTTTTGTGATCAGAGTTCCTACATATCCGCCGTCTCTCATGACAGTTACACGGTCTGTAATGACCTTGATCTCATCCATTCTGTGAGATATGTATACGATTCCAAGCTGCTTCTCACGGAGGTCACGGATAATTTTGAAAAGTTCTTCTATCTCCGTCTCTGTCAGAGCCGCTGATGGCTCGTCAAAAATAATTACTTTTGCATCATGAGAAATCGCTTTTGCAATTTCACACATCTGCTGTTTTCCTACGGTAAGATTTCCCATCTTCTCAGTTGGATCAATATCAATGTTAAGCTGGTCGAACAGCTTTTTCGCTTCCTCATTCATCTTCTTGTCATTGATAAGCTTTCCGCTCATCATCTCTCGACCGATGAAAATGTTCTGCGCTACTGTCAGATGGTTCATCATATTCAGCTCCTGATGCACGATTACGATACCTGCATCCTGGGCTTCTCTCGGGTTGGAAAATGTTATTTCCTTTCCCTCGTAGGTAATGGTTCCGGAATCCTTGCTGTAAATACCTGTCAGTACCTTCATCAGTGTGGACTTACCTGCTCCGTTCTCTCCCATCAGGGCATGAACTTCGCCTTTTCTGATTTCAAGGTCTACATGGTCAAGTGCGTGTACACCGGGGAACGACTTGTCTATGCCTTTCATTGTTAAAATGACTTCACCCATGTCTTCACCTATATGTCCTTTCTAATGATTGATTAGTTCTTTCTCTTTTTGCTTCGTACATCGGCATAAACAGCCAGAATAACGATGATACCTGTAATTACATACTGATAATCCTTCTGGAATCCCATTGCAAGGATACCTTCCTGCAGAAGAGAAATAATCATAACACCGATAATACTTCCTCCGATGGAAGCCACACCACCTGCCATGGAAGTTCCTCCCATTACACAGCTTGCGATCGCATCATTATTGAAAGTATCACCAAGACCAGGCTGTACTGTTGTATAAGCCCCTACATATGCAATAGCTGCAACTCCTGCAAGAGTACCACAAATTACATATGCGATCATTTCCCATTTTTTAACATTTACACCAGAAAGACGAACAGCTTCTTTGTTGCTTCCAAGGCAGAGAATATAACGTCCGATTTTTGTGTTATTCAGAATAATTGCACAGATAACTGCTACAATTAAAAGAATAATAAGACCTGTCGGAATATCTACACCGCCAACTTCCATACGAATCAGGTTACGATACCAGCCAAGTCCGTTCTCATCTGTAGCCTGCGGCCAGCTCACAGACTGTGTTGCTGTAAATACAGAACCCACACCTTTTGCCAGCATCATAAGAGCCATAGAAGAGATAAAGGACGGAAGTCCCATATACGCTACCAGGAATCCGTTAAGGATACCAAATACAAGACCTACTGTAATACATACAAGAAGAGCTACTGCAACCGGTACACCATCTTTTGTAAGAAGACGTCCACCTACCAGAGCTGCACAAAACATAACCGGTCCAATAGAGAAATCAATTCCGCCGGTTGCAATTACGAAAGTAACACCCAGTGCCAGGAATCCCAAAAAGTATGCATAGTTTAATGCACTTAAAATACGGGAATAGCTAAGGAATGTAGGGCTGACAACTGCGAATATACCGTACATCAGAAGAAGTACGCCGCATAAAACAATTCGGTTAAATCCAACTTTTTTCACAAATGGACTGTTTTTAAATTTTTCCATTTCCGTTCCTCCTAATTTCTAAGGGTTGCCGCATGCATAATGTTCTCCTGGGTTGCCTCGGAGATGTTGATCTCTCCTGTCTTTTTACCCTCGCACATTACTACAATTCGGTCACTCATTCTTAAAATTTCTGTCATCTCAGAGGAAATCATGATGATAGACTTTCCTGCTGCTACCAGTTCATTCATTAAGTGATATATCTCACTCTTTGCTCCTACGTCGATTCCTCGGGTAGGCTCATCGAAAATCAGTATGTCACAGTTCCTTACAAGCCATTTTGCAATTACGACTTTCTGCTGGTTTCCTCCTGACAGGTTTACCACTAACTGGTCTACATTCGGAGTTTTTGTCTTTAAGGACTCTACATACTGCTGAGCGATCTCTTTTTCTTTCTTCTTATTAATGAAGATTCCTTTTGTGAACTCGCCCATTGTTGCCATTGTGGTGTTCTCTGCCACGCTCTTTCCTACTACTATTCCGTATCTCTTACGGTCTTCGGAAAGGTATCCGATTCCACATTTTACTGCGTCCATCGGGTTTTTAATGTCCACTTTTTCTCCATTGATATAGATGTCTCCGCTCTCCTTCGGGTCTGCTCCGAACAGGGCTCTTGCTGTCTCTGTTCTTCCTGCTCCCATGAGTCCGGAAAATCCAAGGATTTCTCCTTTATGGAGTTCAAAGCTTACATCACGCACCATTCTTCCTGCGTTTAAGTGTTCTACTTTTAACACTACCGGCGCATCTGGCGCTACTGTACTCTCTGTTTTCGGATCTTCATAAATTACACGGCCTACCATCATATTAATGATGTCGTCTTTTGTAGAATCTTTTGTGATCAGAGTTCCTACATATCCGCCGTCTCTCATGACAGTTACACGGTCTGTAATGACCTTGATCTCATCCATTCTGTGAGATATGTATACGATTCCAAGCTGCTTCTCACGGAGGTCACGGATAATTTTGAAAAGTTCTTCTATCTCCGTCTCTGTCAGAGCCGCTGATGGCTCGTCAAAAATAATTACTTTTGCATCATGAGAAATCGCTTTTGCAATTTCACACATCTGCTGTTTTCCTACGGTAAGATTTCCCATCTTCTCAGTTGGATCAATATCAATGTTAAGCTGGTCGAACAGCTTTTTCGCTTCCTCATTCATCTTCTTGTCATTGATAAGCTTTCCGCTCATCATCTCTCGACCGATGAAAATGTTCTGCGCTACTGTCAGATGGTTCATCATATTCAGCTCCTGATGCACGATTACGATACCTGCATCCTGGGCTTCTCTCGGGTTGGAAAATGTTATTTCCTTTCCCTCGTAGGTAATGGTTCCGGAATCCTTGCTGTAAATACCTGTCAGTACCTTCATCAGTGTGGACTTACCTGCTCCGTTCTCTCCCATCAGGGCATGAACTTCGCCTTTTCTGATTTCAAGGTCTACATGGTCAAGTGCGTGTACACCGGGGAACGACTTGTCTATGCCTTTCATGGTTAAGATAACTTCTCCCACAATTCTCCCTCCATTCTTTCCCTTATTTGGTTACGGCCTTCTGCTCCGCAAAACGCGGTCTGCCTGCCAACTGTAAATATTATAGAACCTGTTTATAAAAATTTTAATGGAATATCTTATAAAAAAAGGTTAAAAATTTACGATACCATAAATTTTTAACCTTTTTCTTATATTTTACGAATCATTTTCTAAAGAAAGACTCTGCGCTTTAAAAGGAAACAAAAGCTTCTCTATCTCTCTGTCATACATATTCTCCGGCGTGACAACCTGACAGCCGGAATCCATAGAAAGCTTTACCTCTTCTCCTTCCAGAAATCGAAGTGTTTCCTGTACTCCCATGTACCCCATCTTAAAAGCCTTCTGCACCACAAAGCACTGAAAAATCCCCTGCTCCATAAGCTGAACTGCTTCCTGGGAGCTGTCAATTCCCACAACTTTTACTCTGTCCTGTACTCCCAGCTCTTTTACTGCCCTGGCAGCTCCCACAGAAGAATACTCATTCATTCCCGCAATCATCTGTAAGTCGGGATATTTTCTTAAAAGCTCTTTTGTCAGTTCGTAAGAACGCTCGTAAATAGAGTTGCAGTACACCACCTCAACTACATTTTTTTCCAGTTTTCCAAGCCCTTCCCGGAATCCTTTTTCTCTCTCCATTGCCGTTGATACCCCCTGCACATGACTTACAATGGCAATTTTCCCATCCGGTTTCAAAAGATCTGCGGCATACTTTCCAAGCTTTTTTCCCGCATCCAGGTTATCGGTAGAAACCATAAGATCCTGTTTTCCTGATTCCGTATACGAATCGATAAATGTAATAACCGTCCCCTGTTCTTTCGCTGTTTTCAGCGCTCTTTCATATACCTTTGAGGAATAGCTGGACGGTGAAAATAAAATCGCATCCGGTATTTCCTTTACAGCCTGTTCCAAAAGCTCTTCCTGCTTTTTTACGTCCTGTTCCCGATCAGGAGCCATAATTTTAATTTTTGCCCCGTATTCTTTTGCTGCCATCTGCGTTCCGGAAATAAGAGAAGTCCAGAAATCATTTGTACCGTCTTCTGTTTTAGGAATGTAAATCAGATTCCACTCTTTGTTTCTCTTCTTCTGCTGCTGATAATATCCGGCAGAAATCCCGATGCAGATGAGAAGAGCGATCACGCCTGCCGTAATCCATTTTCCGTATTTTTTCATCATCTGCCTCCTGTATTCATAGGAATGGTAATCACAGCCTTTGTTCCCTCGTTTCGTCTGCTTTTATACACAATTCCGTATTCTTCTCCATAATATAGTTTCAGACGCTTCTGCACATTGTACACACCCACTCCGTTGGAATGATAATTTACTTTATGCTTTTCAAAAATATGCGCTAGTGTTTCTTCGTCCATTCCCACTCCGTTATCTTCTACCTCAAGCACCGCCTTTTCCTCTTCTTGATAACCGCGAACTGCAAGCAGTCCCTTGCTGTCCTTGTATTTCAGTCCGTGATAAATGGCATTTTCGATAATAGGCTGTAAAACCAGCTTGATGATCTTTACCCCGGAAATAGCCGGAGAAATATCAATCTGAAATTCCAGTTTATCCTTGTAGCGCATTTTCTGGATTGTAAGATAGCTTCTCGCATATTCCGCTTCCTGTCCAATAGATACCAGTTCATCTTCATTACTGATGCTCTGCCTTAAAAGCCGCGCAAGAGAGGCAGTCATAAGAACAACCTCCTCGTTTTTCTTTCCTTCTGCCATCCATATAATAGAATCCAGCGTATTATAAAGAAAATGGGGATTTATCTGAGACTGAAGGGCTTTCAGCTCACTTTTTCTTTTCTGCTCCTGCTCATGGATGTTCTGCTCCATAAGCTCTTCTATTCTGTGGGTCATCACATTAAAGGATTCCGTAAGACTTCCTATTTCGTTTTCTGAAAAAACCTCAATGTCTGTTGACGGAAATTCTCCTGTCTGCACCTTTTGCATGGAATCTCGAAGACGCTGAATAGGATATGTAATATTTCTTGCAAGCACCCTGGAAAGAATCAGCGCCAGAACAATAAGACCAGCCGCACAAATTACATAAACCTGCTGCGCCTGACGGCTGTTTTTTAATAATTCTGCCACCTTCATGCAGCCAACAACTGTCCAGCCTGTTTTATCGGAACGGGAAATGGTATAGATTTTCTCCTGTTCGCCTTTTCCTACAGTAACCGTATCTGTCTCTGCCTCCATAACCGCGTCAATGTTTTCTGTCTGCAGTTCATTATAGAGCTGCTGCTGCTGCGGGTGATACACAATATTTCCATCCTGATCCACAATAAAAACATACCCTTTGTCCCCAATGCTGTTCTGGTCGCACAGCTCGCTGATCGCACTGTAATTCAGATCAATAAATACGGCGCCGTTGGAGGCACGGCTTCCCACAAGATTGGAAATCCCTCTGCTCATGGTAATCACCCAGGGACGTTCTCCCTCGATCACATGCTGCACATGAGAAGAGGTAAGGATTGACTGCCCTGTATTTTCCACAGCTTTCCTGTACCATTCCTGGGTATAAAGATCCAGATCCGGGTTTTGCGACGGATACCCTGTATTAAAAAGAAAGGTTCCGCCATCGCACACAAGCCCGATATTTCGAATGTCCGGTCTCCCTTTTAAAATAATACTAAACTGTTCCAGAAGACGTTTTTTATGTCCTCCGTCCGGATTCTTCCGAAAAAGATAATACTGGGCGTCCTCGCTTCCCGAAATAACAGATACAATATTATCCATGTAAGTAATATAGGAATCTATATTCTGGTTTATCTGCTTTGTAATTGTCTGTGTGTAAAGAAGCGAATTTTCAAAAATCGCAGAATCTGTATACTGTACGGATACTGCTGTTACGATCAGCACAGCGGAAAGCACCAGAATGGCAACCGCCGTAAAAATCGTACTCTGTATACTTTTAAAATGTCTGGAAAGGCGAAGCCCTGTTCCGGATTTTTTCATTTTCGTTTCTCCCTGGCATATTCCGTAGGTGTTTTTCCTGTCATCTTTTTAAAGGAAATCCCAAAATAATGAGGATCTGAAAAACCTACCTTTTCTGCAATCTCATAGTTTTTCAAAGCTGTATTTTCCAGAAGCTCTCTCGCCTTTTCCATTCGAACCCGTGTCAGAACCTCCACAAAAGTCTCTCCTGTTACCTCTTTAAAAATCGTACTGAAATGGCTGGTACTGATATTGAGATAAGAGCAAATGCTGTTTAGACTTAAATCTGCATCCATATAATTTCTTCTGATATATTCCAGAGCCATAGCTGCCTGCCTTTTCCCGCTGGAACTATTTATGCGTCGCAGCTCCTGATCTATATAATTTGCATAGTCTCTTACAAGCATCATAGCCTGATGAAAGGTTTTCTGCTCTGTCACTTTCTGGAGCAGTTCCTCTCTCTGCCTCATAATGTTTTCTGTATCGGAGGTAATACTTTCACATACATTTCCCGCTGCTCGTATAATCTGCTGCAGGTAAATACAGGCGCGGCTTTTTTCCACAAGAGCTCCTTTAATCTTTTCTTCCATTTTATCAAGGGAAGCGTTCATCTCTTCTTTTTTCCCGGAACGTACTGCCTCTGCAAATTCCCGGAGTTCTTCCTGAATAAAAAGCTCTCTGCCTGTTTTTTCTTCCTCCATATCCATAAGAAGATTTCCACCCAGAAGATAGCGACACTGGATTCCCTTCTGAGCAAGAGAATAGGACATACAAAGTTCTCTTGGAGTTCTTACCCAGCTTCCGATTCCTATGGAAGTTTCTATTCCGATCACTTCTTTTACCTTATCCTGGATCTCCTTACATATCTCCCTGATTTTACGGGCAAATTCCGCAGTTCTGTTTCCTGTAAAAAGAATACATACCCGGCTGCTTCCTTCCTGATAAACAATTCCGGCATTTTCCCTTGTAACAATCTCATCGCTTACATTAAACAGCACAAATGCCATAAGCGCGCTCTCCTGCCGTTTTTCTATATCTATGTATTCCAAATCCGCATATAAGTCCATATCAAATACAGCAACTCTGTAGCTTGGGGAATTAAGAACGATCCCCATATCTGAAAGCTCTTTCAGACTCTGGTCCACATCTCTTGTCAGGTTTACAAGTGATTCCACTGCCTTGGAGCGGATTACAATGGCATTTTTTCTGTAATCCTGGGAAGTTTTTGTAAGATTTTCAATCCTTGCCTTTTCGTTTCTCTTTGCGTCCACCTGTTCCTTCATGCTCTCAATAACCTTACGAAGCTCCATTGCAGTGACAGGTTTTAACATATATTCGCTTACATTATACTGAATTGCCTTTTTTGCATATTCAAATTCACCAAAACCACTGAAAATCACAATGACAATATCCGGATAATTATCATGAAGAAAATGGCTCAGTTCCATTCCGTCCATATAAGGCATACATATATCTGTAAGTACAATATCTACCTCATGCTCTTTTACAAAATCAGCTGCCTGCTGCCCGTTTTCACAGTCTCCTACCAGCTCGCAGTCCATTCCCTTCCAGTCAATGTTTTCCTTAATTGCGTCACGTACCAAGATTTCATCATCTACCAGTAATATGCGATACATCTACCTTTTCCTACCCCCGTTTGTTCTGTTCTTTTCTTATGTTTTATCCTATCATATTTTACTTTTTTTTACAATCATCGACAGTATTCTTCCATTCTCTCTTTCCTGCGCTTATTTTTCCTTTTTTTAAAAGTAAATTTTTCATGCTTTATCGGAAAATATTACCTTGTATTCCCTGGTATTATTTTGGTATAATTCATATAAATTCAGGTCTGTACGCAGATCTTATTACTACACGAAAGGGGCTATTATCATGTTAAAAGGTATTCCTGAAATTTTATCACCTGAATTATTAAAGGTTTTATGCGAAATGGGACACAGTGACCGTCTTGTTATTGCAGACGGAAACTTCCCTGTAGAGTCTATGGGAAAGAATGCGATCACAATCCGCTGCGACGGACATGGAGTTCCGGAGCTTCTTGATGCGATCTTAAAGGTTTTCCCTCTGGATACATATGTAGAACACCCTGTAAATCTTATGGAAGTTATGCCGGGAGACACCGTAGAAACTCCAATTTGGGATACATATAAAGAAATCATTGCAAAACATGATGAGCGCGGTGCTGCTGCAGTAGGCAATATTGAGCGTTTTGCATTCTATGATGAAGCAAAAACTTCTTACTGTATCATCTCCACAGGAGAAAAAGCACTTTACGCAAACATTATGTTACAGAAAGGCGTTGTTATCAACGACTAACAAAAGGCATTTCCTATTTTCATTTTACACATATTCATTTTATAAAAAGGCTGCGCTGCAGTCTTTTTATATTGGAAAAAACACTTCTCTTTGTCTAAAGCAAAAACTCCCGAACGCTTTCACATCCGGGAATTTCAATCTCCTGTTTATTTTAATTTCAAAAAATACAGAAAAACAAGTACAACAAGAATCACTGCTGCCACTATCCATAAAATGGGGCTCATAAATAATGTGGAAACAGAATCTACACTTTGGGAAGATGCAGCTTCTGCCGGAACAGGCGTAGCTGTTGCCTGTGGCTCTTCTGTCGGAGCCGGTGTCGATGTTAGCTGAGAAATTCCTGTTGGTTCAGGCGCTTTTTTATCTACTGCCCTCTCTGAACCTCTTCCTGTTCCCTGACGTTCTCTTGCCTCGGAAAGATTAATCCATCCTTCTTTCTCTCTTCCTGTGACTTTTCCCCACGATTCTCCATCTTCTGTCTCCGTCTTCAAAGAAATATGTACAGTCTCACCGTTTAAAATTTCCGCAGAAGATACTTCTGCAAATTTTTCCCCCGGTCCTGTATACATTTTCACACTGCCTGACTTTGCACCAATTACAATATCCTCGTCCGTCTCTTGTGATCCAAGAACACCAAGCTCCGATTTTACGGCTTCTGAAAGAGTAACCGGTTTCAGATCTTTAAAAAGCACAAAACCTTTCATTCCGTGATATTCCGTAAGACCCCACTCTTTTCCTTCGGTATCTTTCTTCTCTCCTTTAATGTGAAGCGCTGTGCCATTTGGAATCAGTTCGTTATTCAGCTTCCCTCCATCTTCGTCTGCACCTGCATAAATATTGATTCCTCCATTTCTGGATTCCACGATCATATAATAATCCGTCATGTAATCTGCAATCTGCCCTTTATCTCCGTCAGCCCACACTGAAACACAGAAAGCAAAGCTGAAAAGAAGCGCCAGAAAAACGCCCAATGTTTTTTTCATATTCTTCCCCTTTAAATATGTATTTTCTCTTATTCTTCTATTGTAACATTTTCCTGTGGGGTTTCAATCCTTTTTTTACGACAAATCAGGAGAACAGTCGACATTCTATTTTTTCTCTCCATCGTTTTCATACTTCCTGCCTACAACATATACAGGAATCAGAAGTGTACTGAAAAACACTGCCAGCATTGTCCATCTCCATGTCGTATTGCTCAATGTAAGCCCGACAGTTTCTGCAAGAAACACTCCCGCTGGAAGAAATATCATAGAAAGACAGCACCAGCTTCTCAGAACTTTTATAATATGAGGCCAATTTCTATTGTTAAACTTCAGTCCCAGCATATTCATACGAAATGGTCCGTCATAAAAAATCGTTACTTTTTGTTCATCATAAAAGCCCGGTAATTTTGTTTTTACAAAAAAGCAGAAATAAACTCCAAATGCGGCGCACAGTACCGTCAAGATTGCCAGTGAATCAAAAAAGGACTGTTTTGTTCTGTAATTTAGAAATAGTCCTGCCGCACCCAGAAGGAAAGAAATCCCATATAAAGCAAACCACCTGCTTTTCACCTGATATGCTCGCTCTGCTTTTTCCTCGCTATAAGTAATCGCTGTTTTTACAATATCTTCCACTCTGTCTGTTTCCATAGTAACATTTTGCGCCATTCTTTCACACATTAGAAGCTCTGTTACAGAGACTCCCAAAAGCTCTGCAAGAGGAACCAAAAGACTGGTATCCGGTATACTGTTTCCAGTTTCCCATTTGCTCACTGCTTTATCTGACACATAAAGCTGCTTTGCGAGTTCCTTCTGGGTATATCCCTTTTCCTTTCTAAGCTCTGATACAAAAGATCCGAATTTTTCTTTGTCAATCTCGAACATATTTATCCACCTCCTCTGTAAATTCTAAGGGAAATCCCTGTTTTTTACAACCGAACAGCAGTAGAATCCTCTATATTTCACAAATATTCCAAAATCAGAGCAAAAAAGGAGCTGTGCAATGCACAGCTCCCCATCTGCCTCAGGCAGTATATTTTATTTGTAAAGTGGTCCGTAGTTTTTGCAAGCTCTGTAGTCTGCGCCTTCTTTGTCCATTCCGAATGCGTTCCAAGCTGCCGGACGGAAGATTTTTTCTTCCGGAACATTGTGCATGCAAACCGGAATTCTCAGCATAGAGCACATTGTGATAAGATCTGCACCGATATGTCCGTAAGAAATTGCTCCGTGGTTTGCACCCCAGTTGTTCATTACGTCGTAAGCAGTCTTGAATGCGCCTTCGCCTGTACATCTTGGTGCAAACCATGTACATGGCCATGTGTAGTCTGTACGTTTCCACAGTTTATCAGAAACTTCTTCCGGAAGGTTTAATGTCCATCCTTCTGCGATCTGAAGAACCGGTCCTAAACCTTTTACAAGGTTCAGACGAATCATAGTAGCCGGCATTTCTGCTTTTGTAACAAATCTGGAAGAGAATCCGCCGCCACGGAAGTATCCGTTATCTGCTGCGTTCCATGTTGTAGCATCCATAATTGCTTTCTGGTCTTCCTCTGTTACATTCCACCATTCTTTCATTACGCCGTTGCCGTTTTCGTCTTTTGCTTCGCCGCAGGCGTCAAGGCAGCATGCACCGGAGTTGATAAGGTGGATAAATCCGCCATTCTCTTTTGCAACGCCTTCCAGATCATATCCTGTTGCTTTCTTAACAGCTTCCGGACTCCAGTATGTACGAACGTCAGCAAACATCTGTGCACGGTTTGTAAGAAGCTTCATGAACATCATTCCAAGACCGTTTAATACATCGTTCTCTGTTGCCAGAATGTATGGCTCTCTTGCGCCATTCCAGTCAAAGGAAGTATTTAAAACTGCCTCTGCAAAGTCACCGTTTGGATAGAAGTCTGTCCACTGTCTCTGTCCCTGGAAACCTGCTGCAAGTGCGTTATGTCCGATTGCTTCCTCGGAGAATTCCGGAGCAAGATTGTCACAGCCGTTCATCAGCTCTTTGATGATAACTGCCATCTTAACAACAAACTCAAACTGCTCTTCTTTCTTCTCCGGGCTCATCTGTAATTCTTCCGGGTTCTTGTCGAAACCGATCTTGCATGTCTCTTTTGCCCATTTCAGAGCTTTTTCAAACTCTTCATGGTCGTAGATGCCCTCTGTCATACGACGGATGATTTCTACCTCGTCAACAGATTCTACACGCATTCCAAGGTAAGACTCGATAAAGTCAGAATCAATGATAGATCCGCCGATACCCATGCAGATAGAACCGATCTGTAAGTAGGATTTTCCTCTCATGGAAGCTGCTGCAACTGCTGCACGTCCGAATCTTAACAGTTTTTCCTGAACGTCTTCCGGAATAGATGTGTCGTCTGCTTCGCAAACGTCATGTCCGTAAATACCGAAAGCAGGAAGACCTTTCTGTGCATGTGTTGCAAGAACAGATGCAAGGTATACAGCTCCCGGTCTTTCTGTTCCGTTGAATCCCCATACTGCTTTGATTGTCTGTGGATCCATATCCATTGTCTCAGAACCATAGCACCAGCAAGGTGTAACAGTTACTGTAATATCAACGCCTTCTTTGCGGAATTTTTCTGCACATGCTGCAGATTCTCCAACACGTCCGATTGTTGTATCTGCGATAACAACTTTTACCGGCTCTCCGTTAGAATATCTTAAATTGTCTTCAAACAGTTTTGCAGCGGATTTCGCCATGTTCATTGTCTGCTCTTCCAGAGAACCTCTTACGTCAAGAGCGCCTCTTCTTCCGTCGATTGTTGGACGGATACCAATTACAGGATAACCACCGATTAATCTGCTTTTTGCCATAATGAATTACCTCCATTTATTAAGCTCAATGTCTTTGTGAGAGAAGTTTTCCTGTTCAAAAGCCGCAGGAAACCCCGCTCTCGTTTGTTATGTAGTTATTATACATTTGCCTTTTTGAAATTACTTGTGCTATAATAGCAAATAATGGTACAATATTCACTTTTTTGTATTTTTTTGGAAAGGAGATTTTTTCCATGCACGATCTGGGGCAAAATGAAGACCGTTTAAGAGGCACTTACGGCTTTCCATTTGAGTTTCATCACATTGACAGCAGCCATCCCCGATATATTATGTCATACCACTGGCATGTGGAATACGAAATCATGCGTATTCTTGAGGGAAGTCTCACTGTCACTTTAGACGAAAAAAGTTTCACAGCAAAAGCCGGAGATATAATTTTTGTACATAGCGGAATCCTGCATTCCGGCATTCCGGAAAAATGTGTCTACGAATGTATTGTTTTTGATATGAACGCATTTTTGAAAACCGGCTCTGCCTGCTCCGCATATATTCAGAGAATTGTTCATCAGGATATTATGATCTATCACCACTTCACTGCAAAACAAAAGGAACTTCTTGAAACTGTAAACAGCATTTTCCAGGCTTTCCTGAAAAAAGAGGAGGGATATGAGCTGACTGTCTTTGGACAATTTTACCACTTTCTCGGTCTTATTTTTGGTAAACATTACTACTTTGAAAGCCTTCCCAGAGAAAGAAGGGATTATAAGAGGATTCTTCGGCTGAAACAGGTTGTAGAGTTTATTGAAAAAAACTACAGCTCTCCCCTTACCCTGCAGCAGCTCTCCGCCTCTGTGTCCATGTCTCCCAAATATTTCTGCCGTTTTTTCTCGGAGATGACACACCAGACTCCTATGGATTACTTAAACAGGCAGAGGATTGAGCAGGCGTGTTACCAGCTTTCCACAACAGACGACTCCATCACGGAAATCGCATACAGAAACGGTTTCAACGATTTAAGCTACTTTATCCGCACCTTCCGGAAATACAAAGGCATTACCCCCGGAAAATACAGAAAACCAGGCGCGCCGCGCCCGGTTTCCTGAGTTTCATTCTTTTATATTCTGGAATTTGTTAATAATTAGGTGCATACACCATTCCATACACAAATACGCAGGATACAGCCAGTAAAACAGAAGATACCCGGAAGAAGATTTTCTTCGCTCTCTCACTTTTTACCAGCCTGTCCAGCCAAGTTTCATACCCCAGCGTAATGAAATACATGATAGGCAAAAGTCCCGGCATAATGTACCGTCCCTGTGCCTGAAAATCACTGGCATACGCATAGTAGAGCAGGAGAAACACCGGTATCATAACAGCCAGCAAAAGGCACAGCCTCATTAAATTCATGCTGTTCCATACCTTCTCCTTCCGGTATTTTCTGATAATAAGCTCGCCTTTTTCATCTTTGATCCGTTCTTCTCCCAAATCACGATTTGCAACAAAAAAGTATTTCCGGATACAGAAAAGATTTCCGGCAGCCCCAAGGGCAAAAAATACAACATATGCCTTTGTCCAGATTTCCGGCATGAAAATATCCATAAAGCCGAACATTCCAATAAAGCTTGCCACCACTGTTCCCATCCAGTTATACTTCCATGTTTCCGGCTTCCAGAACAGCATATACGGAAGGCTCATACCGATTGCCTGCGGCGTTTCCCTGTTGGAAGGCTTTAACTCCGTAATGGCATACATTTCCGCATACTGATCTGAAACAGTCATTCCCAGTATATCTCCATCATACATGATTCCATTTCGGATAAACCACCAGCCTGTAAAAAGGAATACGATTCCCAGCATAAAAAAACCTTTTTTCAGCATCTCCTGATAATTCCACTGCTGTTCCCCGCATTTCAACATCATTCCTGCAAACAGAAGCGCGCTGCACAAAAGAAATCCATACGCATTATAATATGACATGATACACAGGGACATGGCAAGCCCCAGCTGCACACATATTTTACCTGTCCAGCCTTCCTGAACGGCTCTTACCCAGCAGTAAAATATCCAAGCTGTAGCAAGAAGCGCCAGGGAATCCATATTCTGGTAAGTATGAAGAAACGCCGCTCCCGGAAGAAACGTGACTAGAACTGCAAAAAACCATGCTTTTTCTTTTTCAAACAGTCTCTTTCCCAGTCTGAGAGCAACAAACGCCAGCAAAGTTCCAAAGAGTACATTTGTCAGACGCATAGATTTATAGTAAATATCAAAATTATCAGTAAACAGGGTAGTCAACCAGCCAAAACCAGCCGACACAATGCAGCTTGTATACGGCTTAAAAGCATAGGAAATTCCCCACTGAGGATTTCGTATTTCCGGGTCGCGTCCGTCCGGCAGTTCTCCATGCTCCACAATATAATTGGTAAGCCTGAATCGCATTTCTTCATCAGGAGAAGCATTCAGGGGCGCCTTCATTGCCCAGACAAGCAGGAATACAAACACAAATACCAGGAAAAGAAGTTCATACGATTTTTCCCTGCTGATAAATGCTTTTTTATTTTTCATTTCTCTCATTTTATATGTTTCCTTTTAATTTATAACCTTTTCAGGGAAAAGTCCTGACTCTTTAAGGTAAGGTTCGGATTGTAATAGGGATCCGGTTTTGCAAAAATATCCGGCCAGTGACTCTCCAGAGTTGCGATTTCTCTTGCAAACCGCTCCCTCTTTTCCGGCGTATCCTCAAGACCTCTTGATTTCGACTCGTAATGATACAGTTCCACATAAGGGTTATACACCACAAGATACCCGGCGTCCCGCACCTTCAGGCAGAAATCAATATCATTAAAAGCAACGGCAAGATCTGTACTTAATCCGCCCACCTTATCAAAGGCTTCTCTTTTTACCATCATGCAGGCTGCTGTCACTGCGCTGTAATTCTGGGCGCAGATAATTCTGTGGCAGTACCCTGTATTTCCTCTCGGCTGCTGCACAAAACAGTGTCCTGCAATTCCGCCAAATCCAAGGACAACTCCTGCATGCTGTACCGTATCGTCCTCATAATAAAGCCTTGCCCCCACGATTCCAACATCAGGACGCATACAGTAGCCAAGAAGTTCTTCCAGCCAATCTGCATTGATCACTTCTGTATCGTTGTTGAGAAGCAGCAGATATTCACCTTTTGCATAAGAAGCGCCGAAATTATTAATCTCTGAATAGTTAAAAGGACCATCCCAGTAAACCATGTGAACCTTCGGATTTTTCTTTTCCAGCTCCTTATAATAGGAAAAGGTTCTCTCTTCTGTACTGTTGTTTTCCACAATAATATACTCAAAATTCCGGTAAGTGGATTTCTCTTCCACAGAAGAAATACACCGTTCCAGATCTTCAATGTGGTCTTTATTTGGAATAATAATGGAAATCAACGGATCGTAGTCACGAATGTATCTTGTCCTATAAAGTCCCAGATATTCCCCCTGATAAACCTCTGCTTTTATGCCGATTCTCTCATAATGCGCCTCAATGGCTCTCTTGCCTGCATCAAAGGCATACATCTTACTTTCCGGATTTTCGGCAGTGGAATCTTCATGGCATCTCCAGTGATACAGAATTTTGGGAATGTGGTAAATATGCTGCGCTTCTTCCACACACCGGAAAATAAAATCGTAATCCTGCGCCCCGTCAAATTCCGGACGGAGAAGACCAACTTTATCGATCAGTTCTTTTTTAGCCACAAAAAGATGGCAGATATAATTCACAGTACAAAGCAGATCCAGGTTAAAATCCGGTTTAAAATGAGGCATAAAGAATCGATTTCCCCTCATGCTCATTTTATCCTCATCTGAATACAGAACTTCTGTATCCGGTCTTTCATTTAACGCCTTCACACATTCATAGAGAGCATGTTCGCAGAGTATATCGTCATGGTCTGCAAAAGCGATAAAATCTCCTGTTGCAGCCTCCATTGCCGCATTCGTATTCTGTGCAATACGAAGAGGCTCTTCATTGTAAATCACTTTGATCCTGCTGTCAGATTCCTCAAG
>JAUNAX010000003.1:34625-40336 GCA_030527365.1 Eubacteriales bacterium
CGCTCGGAAAGTTTTCTTGCCGCTTTTACAACAAGCGCCTTCACTCCGTTTGCCTGCATATAGGCAAGGGCTTTCCTCCTGTATTTTTCTGCTTTTCCAAGAAAAATCTCTTTTGTCCCAAGACCTATCTTATGGACAGATTTGCTTCCGTCCTCCTGACGCATTACAAGGTAAAGAAATTTTCCGGAAAGTTCATCTGCCTCCACATAAAATCCAGGTTCTCTGTCAATGAGACACTCCCGGAACATTCCCTCCACGTCCACACGAGCATTTCTCTGAACAGGCACAGAAAGAGGATTCTTATTTTCATCAAAAAGACGGATCTGCACATGGGAAGCGCCTGCTGCCCAGCCTCGTAACACGAGAGAATGATTTTTTCTGTTTACCCTCTCTTCCTCAATATAAAACTGAGGCTTTCCTCTTTTCTTTGAAAGAACAGAAGCTTTAATATGAAACCATTCCAGACGCTCCTTCTCAAAAACAGCGTACACCTTTAACATCTTATATCCGGAAAGTTCCTCCGGAAGCTCTATAAGAGCCTCCACTCTCTGTCCCCCCAAAAGCTCCCCGTCCTTAAAACGCTCAACTGCGCTTTTGGCAATACACTGCTCAACAGAAACTAAAAGCTTCTGATCGTCAAGGAATGCTTCTATGGTATACTTTTCAGGAATCACTCCCTGAATCAGATATTTACATCTGTCATTTAAGAAAAAGCGTTCTTTTTCTACTATCAATAACTGATTTCTCATAGTTTCACTTCCTCTCTACTATCTTTCTGTATTTCCTGTACACCTTCCAGATTTTTGTATTTCTCATTTCCCGGATAAGATGATTTTTTCTTTTAACCTCTTCCTTCAGCTCTCTGTTTTCTCTCTGAAGCTGTTCGTATTTTTCCTGGCGCCACATAGCCCCCGGCGTTATATCTGCATACATCTCCCTCATGGGAATATGACCTTCTGTAAGATACTTCTGGAAACATACTTCCATTTTTTCAAACTGGCTTCGCATGGAAGGAGTAATTCCCAGTTTTCTGTACAGCACATCTTCATCAAGAACTTCCCTCATGGGATTGGTGCGGATATAATAATGGATCACACGATATAATACGAATTTTCCAGGAATAGGAAAATCAAAGGTCCACTCGTAATCAAGGACAACCGGAGGATTCGTAAGTACAAGATTCTGACACACCATGTCAATGTCCGTCACATCTGCACACTCCATCTCCTGAAAAAATACAGTTTCTCCAAAAACTTTTGTAAATTCCTCCGTGGTTTCAAAAATCCTGCCTTTATATATTTTTTCAATTTCTGTAAGATAGCCTGTAAGAAGCTTTTCCGCCTCTTCTTTTTTCCCCTGCTTCAGAAGGCTGTCCAGACGCTCCTCCAGGTTTTCTCCTGACACGTATTCCAGAACTGCGTTCTTCCCCTCAAGTGTGCATTTGTTACACACAAAAGGAGAATCCTGGAAGGCTTTTTCAAGCGCTTCTCTCCATTTTACCAGAGAAGCCACATGCTCTTCTCCCTCTTTTCCAGAGGGTATTTTTTTCACAATTCTTACGCCGTCCTGTTCCAGAATATCGGTACGAAGAGAAAATCTTCTGCTTCTCTCATTAGAATATTTACTGTATATTAATGTCTCCATTATCTGCCCTCCCACTGCGCCACTACAAGAAAGGAATTGGAAAATTCCGGAAATAAACTGCTCTCGATCAGAGAATCATACACCCTCGGTTCATCAAATAAATATACTCTTTCTCTGTCATAATTTGCAAAAGCATGAGAAAGCTCTCCTTTTTTCGGAAGATACGCATCGGAATAAATCGTCATCGGAAATTTATAGTCCGGATACGGATAGTAAAATGTGGTGGAAAGTTCTCCAGCCTGGCTGATAATATCAGAAAGCTCTTTCTTGGAGAATGTTTTTACTCCCTCTGTTTTCGGGTAGCCTTCCAGACCTTCAAAGTAAGTTCCCGTATGGTCTTCTGTGCAGCCTGCCCAGTATTTTAATCCCAGACGGTTTTCAATGGCAATGATAATTTTTCCTCCCGGCTTTAAGTGACGGGAAATCCGGCGCAGCATTTCCACATATGGTTCTTTTGTACCAATATATCCTTCTGAATATTCAAACACGCCAATTAAAGTAATATAGTCAAATTTTTCTTCCAGTTTTTTTTCTATATCCTGGAAATTTCCCACCATAATCTTTATGTTATCGTAATTTCTGTTCCGATAAGCATTGATGGTACTTCTCATTTTCGAAAGCTCAATGCAGGTAAGAGATCCTGCTTTTTCTGCAAGAGCGCCTGTGACCGCTCCGCAGCCGGAGCCAATTTCCAGTACCTTATCTTCCTTTGTTATTGGAAGCCATTCCAGAATATTTTTCCGCACATGAGAAAAGTGATAAAGAACGGGCCAGCTCTTTCTCTGTGCGATGACATCGTTTAATTCCTCTTCTCTGTAATGCTTCGCGATTTCCAGAAGTTCCTCCTCAACGGGACCGTCACTGTATAAATCTTCTCCCGGATAATAGGTATAATCCAGGGTCACATTTCCTATTTTTTCCTGCATAAAACTCTCCTTTTTATTCCAGCTCTTCAACGCTTACTCTGGAATTCATATCATAAAAACCAACTGTATTTTTATGGGAAATAACTGTAATGTTGCAGGCATCGTAAAGCCTGTGAAATACAGTGAAATCTCCCGCTTTATATCCTGTACAGCCAAAAGAAAGGAGATACTCCCCTCCCTGAAGATTCATCTCCTGGGAAAAAGTCACCATACATTCCTTGCCTGCTTCTGCACATTTCACTTCCGCCTTTTCAAACAGAGTGTTTGTTCCTGTAATTTCTGTTCCCTGTATGTTTTTGAAGGTAAATGCCATAATCGGCTGCTGGATCGTTTCATGGAAACGTACCTTCATCTTGATTGAAAAGCTGCTTCCCTTCTCAATGGTATTGCTCTGTCTTCCCTTTGAATCCAGAACAACAAAATCCACAATCTCAGCCTGTTTATCGCCATACTCCAGAGTATCCGGGTTTACCTGAAATCCCGCTCTCCAGTTTTCTGTTTCCTTTCCGGAAGAAGGCGCCTCTTCTGCCCCCTGTTTCACAGGCTCCTGATTTACAAGAAGCTGCTTGTACATATCCACCATTTCTTTTGGATTGCCTTCCGCCAGCATTTTTCCCTTATTTAAAAGAACAACTTTGTCACAGTATTTGGAGATACTGCTCAGATCGTGACTTACAAACAGAATGGTTTTTCCCTGCTTCTTAAATTCTTCAAATTTATGGTAACATTTTGCCTGGAAAAATACGTCTCCCACAGAAAGAGCTTCATCTACGATCAGGATTTCCGGATCAATGTTGATGGCAACTGCAAAGGCAAGGCGTACAAACATACCGCTTGAATACATCTTCACAGGCTGGTGGACAAAGTCTCCAATATCTGCAAAAGCCAGAATGTCATCAAGGCGGGCGTCAATCTCCTCCTCTGTAAAACCGATCATCGTTCCGTTCAGATATATATTCTCAAGCCCTGTGTATTCCATATTAAATCCGGCGCCCAGCTCAAGAAGGGCAGAAATCCTGCCGTTTACCTTCACTTCTCCCTCTGTGGGAGAAAGAACACCTGTAATAATTTTCAGAATGGTAGATTTACCGGAACCGTTTGTTCCGATAATGCCCACACACTCTCCTTCTTCTATATCAAAATTCACATCCTGAAGCGCATAATGCTCCCTGTATTTCTTTTTTCTTGAAAGTCCCAGCGACTCTTTCAGACGGTCAGAGGGCTTTTCATAAAGTTTATACATTTTTGTCAGGTGCTGTACCTGAATGGCTTTTTTATTTTCCACTTGTCCCTCTCCTTATAATACATCTGCAAAATGAACACGAAGGCGCTTAAATACCCAGTTTCCGAAAACAAAACAGAGAATTGTAAATACCCAGAAGTAAAGCGTCCACATGGGGTTTTCAAAAAACCACTTTTTCATAACAAAAGCATCTCTGTACCCGGATACAATATAGTACATAGGATTTAACTGAAGCACCTTCTGAAGAAGCGGATGGTCCGGAAGGGACGTTTCCGCAATCCACATAATCGGCGTCAGCCAGATGCCCACCTGAAGACCGATGCTGATGATCTGCGTCAGATCCCGGAAAAAAATAACAACTGCACAGGTGGCATAAACAAGCCCCAGCACAAGAAGGAAGGTGCAGCCGCTGTAATAAAGAATCTGGATATAATACGCATCTGGAAATTTCCCGTAGCACATATACAGAATAATTGTAAACAGCACGAAAAAGCCGTGTACAAACATCGCTGAAATAATCTTCACAACAGGAAGTACGCTGATATTGAAAACGACTTTTTTAACAAGATAATTATATTCGATAAGACAGTTTGTTCCTCCTATCAAAGCGTCCTGGAAGAAAAACCACGGCACGATTCCAGCCACAAGATAAAGAACAAAGGGAACTCCCAAATCCCCTGTACCGGAGCGAAAGCCCACAGAAAAAACGAACCAGTATACAAGAATCGTTACAATCGGCTGAACAAACGCCCACACAATTCCAAGATAGGAACCTGCATACTTTGTCTTAAAATCATTTTTTGCCAGTTTAAAAACCAGCCGGCGGTTTTTATATAATTCCGCCGGCAGGGAAAAAACAGTCTTCAACATCTTAGGCTCCTATCTGTGAAACTCTTTTAAGCCGTGCCATTTTTTGTCCTTGTCAGAAAGCTCCAGCTCCATTCCTTCCGGAATTGGCCATTCTACGCCAATATCCGGATCATTCCAGATAAGACCTCCCTCGTCGTTGGGGTGATAGAAATCAGAACACTTATAAGTAAACTCTGCATTCTCGGAAAGTACAAGGAAGCCATGTGCAAATCCCTTTGGAATAAAGAACTGCTTCTTATTTTCTGCGGAAAGAAGAACACCGTACCATTTTCCAAATGTTTTTGATCCTTCTCTTAAATCTACTGCCACATCGTACACTTCTCCGTTCACTACACGCACAAGCTTATCCTGTGGATACTGAATCTGGAAATGAAGCCCGCGAAGAACACCATAATGTGAGCTTGACTGATTATCCTGAACAAACTCTACGTCAATTCCAGCCTCTTTAAAATCATTGTAATTGTATGTCTCCATAAAATATCCTCTGGAATCACCAAATACAGTCGGTTCGATTACTTTCAGCCCTTCTATGTCTCCACATGGAGTTACTTTAATTTTTCCCATTTTTATATCTCCTTTTCTTATTACTTATATAGTACAATTTAAAATCCCCTGAAATTTAAAATTGCTTCTGTTACACATGCCACATCTTTCATGTCAAGATTATAAAACATAGGAAGACGGAGAAGCCTCTCGCTCTCTTTCGTTGTGTACACATCTTCCCCTGAAAATCTTCCGAACTTCTGCCCTGCCGGAGCTGTATGAAGCGGAACATAGTGAAATACGCTTCGGATTCCCTTTTCCTTCAGATAGGCTATCAGCTCTGTACGCACCTCCTGATTTCTTACTTTCAGGTAATACATATGGAAGTTATTTGTACACCCATCAGGCACAACCGGACGCACAATCTTTCCTTCTTCTTCCAGAACTGCAAGATGTTCGTGGTAGTAATGATAAATTTCTTCCCTCTTCTTACTGATTTTATCACATTCTTCCAGTTGTGCATAGAGGTAAGCTGCATTCAGCTC
>JAUNAX010000091.1 GCA_030527365.1 Eubacteriales bacterium
CCTTCTTTTGCAACTTTTCTCACACGTACATCTGTTATGTTCATTTTTGCTTCCCCTTTCGTCTCGCCCGTATTCTGTCAGCCTGTAGTCTTATAATACGTAACGCTCATTTTTTTCCACAACGATTTTTACTTCTCCCTCGCCGCAGTAATAGGAATTTGCCCGAATGGTATCCCTGCTCTCCACAATGCAATTCTCAATATGCGTATTATCCCCCAGATATACGTCATTAAGAATCACGGAGTTTTTAATTACACAGTTATTTCCAACAAAAACATCGCGGAACAGTACGGAGTTTTCCACTGTACCATTGATGATACAGCCACTGGAAATCAGACTGTTTTTCACATTCGCTCCCGGATTGTATTTTGCAGGAGGCAGGTCATCAATTTTTGTCTTAATAGAAGGCTCCTGTTTGAAGAAATAATTACGGATTTCCGGATCCAGGAATGCCATATTTGTTCTATAATAGGAATCTGCTGTGGAAATATTACTCCAGTATGTATCAATCTTATATCCGTATATTCTCTTCAGATTTTTGTAACGGATCAGAATATCAGACACAAAATCTGTTCTTCCCTCAGAAGCTGCCTTCTCAATCAGCTCAATAAGCTGTCTTCTTCTGATAATATAAATACCGGTAGAAACTGTATTATAAGAAGAAACAATCGGTTTTTCCTCAAATTCTTCGATTCTGCAGTCTTCATTCATACGGAGAACGCCAAATCTCTCCACCTCGGACTGGTCTCGGCATGTTGTACATACAACGGTAATATCTGCTCTCTTTGCAATGTGATATTCCAGAACTTTGTTGTAGTCCAGTTTGTAAATACCATCGCCGGAAGCAATAACAACGTATGGCTCATGGCTGTTTTTCAGGAAATTCAGATTCTGGTAAATCGCATCTGCTGTTCCCTGATACCACAGGCTGTTATCCTTTGTGATCGTAGGAGTGAAAACAAAAAGCCCTCCCTGCTTACGTCCGAAATCCCACCATTTGGAAGAACTTAAATGTTCATTCAGAGAACGGGCATTATACTGCGTCAGAACAGCAACCTTCTGAATGTGGGAATTTGCCATATTGCTCAAAGCAAAGTCAATACTTCTGTAGCTGCCGCCAACAGGCATTGCTGCGATTGCCCTTTTATTTGATAATTCTCTCATGCGGTTGTTGTTACCGCCAGCCAAAATAATACCGATTGCTCTCATGCCTTGTCACCTTCCTTTGCTGCAATTACCTGTCCGCTTTCCAGTAAACCGTCCGGATAATCTTCCGGAACTGTGACACCGGAAATTGCTGTATTCTTTCCAATACGTACATTATCCGGAATTACACTGTGCTCACCTACAGTTGCAATTCCAAAGGCATAAACAGCCGGTTTCAGCACATTCGGAGCTTCCTCGCCGCAGCCCAGAACTACATTATTTCCAATGACAACATCTTCTGCAATAATTGATTTATCCATTACTACATTCTCGCCAACAGTAGAATTTCGCATAATAATGGAATCTCTTATCACAGAGCCCTTACCAATCACTACATTCGGTCCGATAACAGAATTATGTACTTCTCCATAAATCTCCGCACCCTCTCCAATGAGACAACGGTCTACGACTGCATCTCCGGATATGTACTGAGGAGGAATAATATCGCCCTTTGTATAAATTCTCCAGAACTCTTCATAAAGGTTAAACTCCGGAATAATATCAATGAGCTCCATGTTTGCTTCCCAGTAAGAACCGAGAGTTCCAACATCTTTCCAGTATCCATTGTATTCATAAGCGAAAAGACGCTGTCCTTTTTCTTTACAATATGGAAGGATATGTTTTCCAAAGTCACAGCTCTGCTGGTCTTTTAATGCGATCAGCGCATCCTTAAGAACCTTCCAGCTGAAAATATAAATTCCCATAGACGCCAGGTTGCTGCTTGGATGCTCCGGTTTTTCCTCAAACTCTGTAATACGGCTTGTCTCATCTGTTACCATGATACCGAAACGGCTTGCTTCCTCAATGGGAACCGGCATACAGGCAATCGTAATATCCGCCTTGTTTGCCTTGTGGAAATCAAGCATAACTTCGTAATCCATCTTATAAATATGGTCGCCTGATAAAATCAGAACATAATCCGGATTATACTGTTCCATATAATCCAGGTTCTGGAAAATTGCATTTGCTGTTCCTGTATACCATTCGCTGTTAGAGCTTTTTTCATATGGGGGAAGAACGGTTACACCGCCCTCATTTCTGTCCAGATCCCACGGAATGCCAATTCCAATATGGGTATTCAGACGCAACGGCTGATACTGTGTCAGAACACCTACTGTATCAATACCGGAATTAATGCAGTTGCTTAAAGGAAAATCGATGATACGGTATTTTCCACCAAAAGAAACTGCCGGTTTTGCTACTTTCTGTGTCAGTACTCCAAGTCTGCTTCCCTGTCCGCCGGCTAAGAGCATGGCAATCATTTCTTTCTTAATCATGCAATCACCTCTTGTTGTTATGATTTTTTATTATACCACATTTTTCATTAATAGTGAACATTTTTTACAATTATTTTGCATAAATTTTATTTTTTTTATCGCTATTTACCATCTTTTTTAGCGAATTTTATACCCGTTTCGACATTTTTTGTTTATTTCTTACACTTTTCTATCGTCATCTTCCCTTTTTTATGGTTTTTTCTGCTTTTTTTAGACAAAAGAAGTTCTTCCCATTTGATATGTTTAGGGTTATAATCATGTTAACTTCAATTTTATAAGGAGATTTTTATTATGTATCAGATAGACTTTCAGAAACCTATTCACATTCACTTTATCGGAATTGGCGGGATCAGTATGAGCGGTCTTGCTGAGATTCTGCTGAGAGAAGGGTTTACCGTATCCGGTTCAGATGCAAAAGAAAGCCCTCTCACAAAATCCCTGGAAGCAAAAGGAGCAAAAATTTTCTACGGTCAGAGAGCTTCCAATATTATGGACGCCACGGAAGCAGTTGTGTACACAGCTGCGATCCACCCAGATAACCCGGAATTTGCAAGAGCAAAAGAGAAAGACCTTCCTATGCTTACACGCGCCCAGCTTCTTGGACAGATCATGCGAAATTATGAGACTCCTATTGCGATTTCCGGAACCCACGGAAAGACAACTACAACCTCTATGGTTTCCCATATTCTCCTGGAGGGAAAATGTGACCCTACCATCAGTGTGGGTGGAATCCTTCCTGCTATCGGCGGAAATATCCGCGTAGGAGAATCTGAGACGTTTGTCACAGAAGCCTGCGAGTACACAAACAGCTTTTTAAGCTTTTTCCCGAAAATCAGCATTATCCTGAATATTGATGCAGACCATCTTGATTTCTTTAAGGATCTTGAGGATATTCGAAACTCTTTCCGCCGTTTTACAGAGCTTCTTCCTTCTGACGGAACTCTGATCATCAACGCGGACATACCGGATTATCAGGAAATCACAAAAGATCTCCCCTGCCAGGTAGTTACATACGGTCTGGAGCAGGATGCTGATTATCAGGCAAAAGATATTACCTTTGACAAATATGGTCACGCTTCCTTTACCGTTTATAAAAACGGCAGAAAAACAGGCAGCTATTATCTGAAGGTTCCGGGTATGCACAATGTATCAAATGCCCTTGCTTCCATTGCTCTCGGTCATCTCCTCGGTCTTTCCGAAGACGTGATCATCAAAGGTCTCGGAAGCTTTACAGGAACAGACCGCCGCTTCCAGTATAAGGGAGAGGTTGCAGGTGTAACAGTCATTGACGATTATGCACATCACCCCACAGAAATTGAAGCAACTCTCCACGCTGCAGGCAATTATCCACATCAGAAAGTCTGGTGTGTATTCCAGCCTCACACATATACCCGCACAAAGGCGCTGCTTCCTGAATTTGCCAAAGCGCTCACTCTTGCAGATCATGTTGTCCTGGCTGATATTTACGCAGCAAGAGAAACTGATACTCTTGGAATTTCCTCAGAGGATCTTCAGAAACGTATTCAGGAGCTTGGAACACCCTGTGAATATTTCCCGACCTTTGACGAAATTGAAAACTTCCTTCTGGAAAACTGCTCCAGAGGCGATCTTCTTATCACAATGGGCGCAGGAGACGTTGTAAATATCGGAGAACATCTTCTCGGAAAATAAGTTATCCACATTATCCACATGCTTATACACATTTTCACTGTGTATGGTATGTGGATTTTTTTGTGCATAAGTAACTTGACATAATTCAACATACAATTTCGACAATTCTCACGTTTTCCCTACAATTCCAAAGGTTACAGCAGTTTCCCATAATAAGTTATCCAGATACTTATCCACATTATCCACACTTTCCACAGATGCAAATAAAAAACTCTTCAACACTTTTCTTGGTTTTTCCACCTTTTTTCCCCATACCTTTGCTGTTTATGGGGAAAAATGCCTATTCTCTTTTAAAATATCTTGTGCTATAATCCTATGGAGTAACTATATGATAACTGTCCACAGGAAGGGAAAATTCATGAGCGAAATTATTTTGGAAAATTCCTCTCAGGAAGGAATTACCATTCTTTCCAATATTTTTATTGACCAGTATATGCCCCGTGCAAACGGAGAGTTTGTAAAAGTTTATATTTATCTTCTGCGTCTTTTAAGAGAAAGCCGCGCCTCTCTTGACCTGGCAAAAATGGCGGATACCCTTCTCTGTACAGAAAGAGATATTGCCCGCGCTCTGAAATACTGGGAAAAAGAAAAACTTATGGTTTTTCATTATACATCTGCAGGAAAGCTTTCAGGAATTTCCCTGACACCGCCCAGCCCAGAACAGGAACAAAAAGAAATGACTGCTTCTGCCCCTGTTTCCCCAAACAGACAGCGTCTCACGCCGGACCGGGTGAGGGAACTGAAACAGAATGAAGCGATCGTACAGCTTCTTTATATTACGGAGCAGTATCTCGGTAAAACACTGAGCCCTTCTGAAATGCAGAAGGTTCTCTATTTTTATGATGAAATGAAAATGTCTCCTGAACTTATTGAGTATCTTATTGAATACTGCGTAAGCCGCAATCACAAAAGTATGCGCTATATTGAAACGGTTGCATGTGCCTGGGCAGAGGAAGGAATTACCACTGTGGAGATGGCAAAGGAAGCTTCTTCCCGTTTCCGCAAAGAATATTACACGATTTTAAAGGCTATGGGAATCAATAACCGCGCTCCGGTTGATACAGAAATTTCCTATATGGATACCTGGATGAAAGATTACGGCTTTGACACGGATTTAATCCTGGAGGCATGCAGCCGTACAGTGATCCAAACAGGGCAGCCAAGCTTCCAGTATGCAGATAAAATCCTGGAAGGCTGGAAATCCAAAAATGTGCACACACTTTCCGATGTCCGGCTTCTCGATGCAGAACATAAAAAACGCAAACTTGCAAAAGCAGCGCAAAAACAGCCGGCAGCACAGCCAAAAACTCAGAACCGTTTTAATAACTTTCACCAGAGAGATTACGACTTTGACGAATATGAAAAACGGCTTCTTAATCAGTAAAAAGGAGGTATCCCGTGCCTTTACAGAATTATCAGTATGATACCATTATGAGAGAATACAGCAGAAGGCAGAATGAAAACCGCCGGATTCTTGAAGAACATCAGAAAGAGGCATATCAGAAATTTCCCCGTCTCAGGGAAATTGACCAGGAGGTTGCCTCTTTAAGCGCAGAAAAAGTACGCGCCCTTCTTTCCGGAAATGAAACAGGAACGGAAGATCTTCGTACCTCCATCGCAGCCCTTGCCCTGGAGAGACGCGCCATTCTCACAGATAACGGATATGCGCCCGACTATCTGGAGCTGCCCTACACCTGCCCTATCTGTCAGGATACCGGCTATGTGGGAAGCCAAAAATGCTCCTGTTTTAAGAAGGCTGAAATTGAATTGCTGTATACTCAGTCAAATCTGGCTGAAATTTTAAAAAAAGAAAACTTTGAACACTTTTCTTTTGACTATTATTCTGATACAATAAAGAATGAAGCGACTGGTTTAACTGCCAGAGAAACAGCCCGAAGAGCATACGATATGGCTCAGGGTTTTGTGCGGGGCTTCGACAAAAATTTTGAGAATCTCTTTTTATACGGAGATACGGGAGTGGGAAAAACCTTTCTCTCCCACTGCATCGCACATGAGCTTCTGAAATCCGCCCACTGTGTTCTTTACTTTTCTGCTTTTGATCTTTTTGATCTTCTTGCAGGAAATACCTTTTCCAAAAAGGACAAAAGTACAGAGGACGAACTGATTTATGACTGCGATCTTCTGATCATTGACGACCTGGGAACCGAACTTACAAACAGTTTTGTATCGTCCCAGTTGTTTTTATGTATTAATGAACGGATTATGCGCAGAAAATCAACGATAATTTCTACAAACCTGAAACTGGAAAACTTTTCGGAAACTTACTCCGAGAGAACGTTTTCCCGAATTGCAAGCAATTACCAGATGGTAAAGCTAATCGGAAAAGACATCCGTATACAGAAAATTTTTTTAGGAGGAAAATAAAACATGGCACAGGCAACTACAAAAGAGCTGACTACCCTTCCAGTAGGAAGACTTGGACTGGTTTCACTGGAAAGCAGCAGAGATTTGGGGAATAAGGTGGACGACTGGCTTGTTCAGTGGCGCAAAGAACGCAACTACCCGCAGATGGATTCCTTCGCATTTGAAGGCTATCAGAGAGATTCCTTCCAGGTTAACGTGCAGAATCCACGATTTGGTTCCGGAGAAGGGAAATGTGTCATTTCCGAATCTGTCCGCGGAGATGATATTTACGTTCTTCTTGATGTATGTAACTACAGTATGTCATATTCTATGGGACGATTTACAAACCTTATGTCCCCGGACGACCATTTTCAGGATTTAAAACGTGTCATTGCAGCTATCGGCGGCAAAGCACGAAGAGTAAACGTAATTATGCCTTATCTTTATGAGGGACGTCAGAGCAAACGTGTGGGACGTGAATCTCTTGACTGCGCAAATGCACTTCACGAGCTAATCGATATGGGTGTGGAAAACATCATTACCTTCGATGCACACGATGCCCGCATTCAGAATGCCACACCGCTTCACGGCTTTGAAACTGTACAGCCGTCCTATCAGTTTATTAAGGCGCTTCTTCGAAATGAAGAAGGACTTCATATTGATAACGAACATTTTGCAATTATAAGCCCTGATGAGGGAAGCATGAGCCGCGCAATCTACCTTGCAAATATCCTCGGAGTAGACATGGGTATGTACTACAAACGTCTTGATTACTCCACATTTGTAAACGGACGCCACCCGATTGCAGCGTATGAATTCCTTGGTTCCAGCTTACAAGGAAAAGATGTAATCCTTGTAGACGATATGATTTCCTCCGGAAATACTGTTCTGAAAATCGCATCTCTTCTGAAAGAAAGAGGAGCCGGACGCATTTACATCTGCTCCACCTTCGGTCTTTTCACAGACGGACTTGCAAAATTTGATGAAGCTCACAAAAACGGAGTATTTGACAAAATGCTTACAACAAACCTTGTATACCAGTCTCCTGAGCTTCTGGAAAAAGACTACTATATCACCTGTGATATGAGCAAATACA
Source organism: Eubacteriales bacterium (assembly GCA_030527365.1). Classification (GTDB taxonomy): domain Bacteria; phylum Bacillota; class Clostridia; order Lachnospirales; family Lachnospiraceae; genus Blautia_A. The sequence continues at coordinate 7,615 of JAUNAX010000091.1, forward strand.
TCGCTCTCATCATTGATACTTTAAATCACGATATGTCTGTCAGCCACCTTCTGAATCCGGTAGACAGAATCAAGAAATGTGTAAATACTTATATGGAGCAGTACAAATAAAGCTTCTTCATCAATATAAAATACCCGCGGAGCAGAAAA
>JAUNAX010000092.1 GCA_030527365.1 Eubacteriales bacterium
TCCTCCGCACCTGTATCTGCCACAGCAGCCGTACAGTTTCTTCTATTATAATACAGATGTGGAATTTACAAAAGGGGTTCTTTACTTTTTTTCTTCCTTATGCTATTATAATCACGATTTATTTTCGAAAATATAACAAAAATACAGCCGGGGAAAATTATGTTCAGAAAAGATAAACACCAGAACTTCATCTATATACAGCAGACTGCTTTATGCGGTCTGTTTTTTTATACCGCTTTATCATAGCGCTGTTTCATCATCTTAAAAAAGGAGGCCCCTGTCGTGGCAAACACAAATCATTATCTTAAATATGCGAAAAATCTTTTCGCCATTTTTTTCGGAAACACCATATATGCAATAGGAATCGTAGCCTTCCTTCTGCCAAACGGAATCATCACAGGCGGTACAACAGGTCTCGCCCTGTCAGCCCAGCACTACCTTGGACTTCCTTTGTCCACCTTCGCTTTTATTTTTAATGCCGCCATGTTCATTCTCGGCGCGCTGATCCTGGGAAAAGCATTTGCCCTCACAACCCTTATCAGCTCCTTCTATTACCCTGTTATCCTTGGTATTTTGCAGAAAGTTCCTGCTTTATCCAATGTTACTCAGGACCGTATGCTGGCATGTGTATGCTCCGGTGTACTGATTGGAGCCGGAATCGGAATTGTAATCCGCGCCGGAGCTTCCACCGGAGGTATGGACATTCCGCCGCTCCTTCTAAAGCGCTTTTTCGGAATCCCGGTATCTGCGTCCCTGTATGTATTTGATTTCGTAATCCTTCTTCTGGAAATGACCTTCTCCAATGTAGAAGAAAGTATTTACGGAATTCTTCTGGTATTTATTTACACCTTTATCCTGGACAGAGTTCTGACCCTCGGTATGGCACAGACCCAGGTAAAAATCGTAAGCAAAAAACATGCGGAAATCAACAGCGCCGTTCATGCACAGCTTGACAGGGGAACCACTCTTATTCAGGCAGAAACCGGATTTCTTCACAGAGAAAGCCAGCTTGTCCTTACCGTTGTTTCCAACAGAGAGCTGATCCGCCTCAACAAGCTTGTAATGGAAATCGACCCTGCCGCATTCATGATTATCAGTAAAGTAAACGAAGTAAAAGGAAAAGGCTTTACACAGCCTAAAGTAAAACGGACCGCCAAGTAAGGCGGTCTGTTTTTATAATCTCTACATCTGTTTTCTGACAATACGATATTCGTCTCCCATCTGAAAATAGGGACACTGGTGAAAATTTCCAGTCATGAATCTTACCATCTCATCTTCGTCCAGATTTACCTCACAGGTATAGCATTCATAATCTTCATCGTATGTATAATTGGCACAATATTCGCATTTTGAAGCGTTCACTTTTCTTCCTCCCTCAAAAACACATAATTCTCTTCCGTGGAAAATTCTTTCCTATAAGAAAAACCAAGCCCGCGAAATTCTTTCACGCCGTCCGGCTCACAGATTCCCTGAACTGCAAGAAAACGCACCATCTCTCCCCTTGCCATTTTCGCAAGTGTTCCCTTCTGAATGATCTTCCCGTTTTTCCACTCCCCAAAAGTGCAGGTAATATATTTTTCTCCGTTCTTTAAAAATTTCTCCACACATTTTGAATATTCTTTGCTTGCAAGATTTAAAATCCACCTGCTGTTCCCGGAAATTTCCTTATAAATATCCGACCCCCAGTATGTATATAAATCTCTACAGGAAGGCAGAGCGATTTTCGTCTGCATTTCCAAGCGATAGGGTACAACTCCATCAAAAGGTTTTACCACTCCGTAAAATCCAGAAAGAATCCGCAGGTGTTCCTGAACAAACTCCCACTGCCTGTCCTCAAATACTCCCGGCGCCATATACTGATACTGAATCCCCTCATAGGAAAGAAGCGCCGGCGTTGGTGTTTTATATAAGTCCATACAGGAAAGACGCTGAAAATTTTCCCGGGCAAGTCTGTCGCTGCAGCCCCACATTTTCTTTGCTTCTTCGTAATCCAATCTCTTCATGTACTCCATAAGCGCCTTTGTCTTTTCCATAAAAACAGGAAATCCTCTGCATTCCAGTATATCTGTCTCTATATTCATTTTTTTCGCAGGGGAAATTATTATCTTCATGTGAAAAACTCCTTTATCCCCAGATTCCGCCTGTCGTCTCTTCCAGATTATCCAGTATATAATTATAAATTTCCACGGACACACTCTCCGGATAATGTGTTCCATCCAGAGTAGAATATCCTGTTTCCATAAGGTGTGAATACACATCTATATAAGTTACACCAATAAGATTTGCCTCCATAGCGGCATTAAAGCTCTCAATCTGCTCATTTGTTACGTAAGGATCATTTTCCACAGGACCTACAGATACAAAGTATGTAGAAGCTCCAAGATCCGTCCATTCTTTCGCCTTTTCATTAATATACCGCACGTATTTATTTAAGTTATGCACATCATTTACCCCCATAAGGATAATAACCGATGTGTTATCCACTATTTCCTCTTCTATTTGTGGAACGCCTGTGGAAACCATCCAGTCATATCCCATAGAAGAAAGGCACGACCAGATGCTGTCATCGTGAACCGCGTCCCGGATTCCCTCTGTTCTGGAATCTCCCACAAAAATCAGCTTATCTTTCCGAGAGGTCTCGGTATCGTCCGGCTTGCTGATTGTTCCCTCTTCTGGAGATACGGTAGGCGCAGGAAGAGAAGTCGGCGTGGGAGTTGGCGTTGATTTTTTCTCCGGTTTCACAGAAACAGATGGTCTCGGTGTGACTGATATTTCCGGCTTTTCTGTGAGACTCGCTATAATACTGTCACTTTCTTTTTTATCTTTCTTCGCAGCTTCTTTTTCTTTCTCTTCTGTAGCTTCTTCGATTTTCTTTACGTCCTCTGTAATTTCACTGTTTTTCTCATCTGTACGGCAGCCGACAAGCACAGAAAGTGCAAAAAATCCGGCTAATAAAATGGCTTTCCTCATAATCAGCCCTCCCAAAGATGAATGAAAATACTACTTTTCCTCAATCAGAGACGGAGATGCCAAATACAGATCTTTCCCCAGCATTTCCTTCAGCATATCCTCATACTGTTTATATGTTATTTCTCCGTCCGGAGTAAGGATTTCAAAATCTGTATCGTAAGCATGGACAAAAAGTCCTGTCTCTTTTAAACCGTTTCTGAGATAAAAAGCCTTTCTCCGCTTCCTGTCCTCTGCGTTTGCTGCCAGTTCGTCCTGCTTTTCAATTTCAAAAACATATTTTTGTCCCTGAAACCGCTTAACAAGCTCCCGAACTGCTTTTCCACCGTAACCTCCGCTTCTTTTTTCCGGAGCAATGGCAAAATAATCAAGCACTACAGCAGAAGAGGAAAACATATTCATAACAAGACCAATAAATTCCTTATCCTCCACAACTGCAAGAAGTTCTGCCTTGCCCTCTTGTGCCCACTGTTCCATACAGGAAAGGGGCTTCTGCTCTTCTTTTGGAAAGGCAGTCTCATAAAGAGCATATACCTGCTCTTTGTACGTTTTTCCTTCCTTTAAGACATTTAAAAACTCCATAATTCCTCCTAAAATGCCATATCCGGCCACGCTAAAATTTCTGTTTCCAGTGTCTCTTCGTAGTCTCCTTCTATATCTCTGCTTCTGCCTGCCTCAAATACATTCGTCTCCGCACCCCATGTACCGTTTTCTTCGTATTCCCACACATGGTAACGCAGACCCCTAAATTCAAAATCCAGGCTTCCGCATCCATCTTCCTCTGTATATTGAAACGTGATATTTTTTTCTTTCAGTGCATTTTGTACTCTTATAAGACGCATAAAACCCTCCCGTTGTTCTTTTCCTTACTATGACACAGTTTGCAGGGAAAGTCAAACGGGAGGAACATCTTTATTTAATGTTCAGATTTATATATATTTATAGGATTTTTTCCGCATAAATTCACGTATTATCGTTGATTCTTTCTTTCATATGTGGAATAATAGAAACAAAAAGGGAGGGCGATTTTATGTTTAAAATAAATCCATACAGACCTGGAGTCGGTTTAATGCCCATGTATCTGGCCGGACGCGATGAAGATATTTATAATGTAGAGCAAATATTTAAAACCATGAAAGCCAACATTCCCACGCAATCCGTTATTTTCAGTGGTCTTAGAGGTGTTGGAAAAACAGTTTTGATTAACCGTCTTCAAAAAATCGCTGAAAGTAAAGACATTTTTTGCAAACATATAGAAATCGAAGCAAGAAATGATTTTATTTCACAAATTGCTTCCTGCTCTCAGGCCTTTCTCAGAGAAGTAAGTACAAAAGAAAAATTCAAAAATCTGATAAAAAAATCCCTGGAGGCGATTAAATCATTAAAGATTTCTTTTGACCCTAACGAAAATTCTTTTTCCCTGTCTGTAGAAGACAGAGAACTGTATCAATCCAATAATCTTACGCAGAGCCTGACTGATGTTTTTACTTCCATCGGAGAAACTGCTTACGAAGCAAATGTTCCTATCTGTTTCTTTATAGATGAAATCCAATATATGAAAGCAGAAGAACTGGGAGCTCTGATCGCAGCTCTGCACCGCAGCAATCAGTTAGGTTATCCACTTATGATTGTCGGCGCAGGTTTACCCAAAATCTATAAAATGCTTGCTGATGAAAAAACATACGCAGAGCGTTTGTTTGTATATCAGGAAATAGGTTCTCTGAACTTTGAACAGGCAAAAAAAGCTATTGAAGAACCTGCCAGAAAATTTAATGTGACATACACTCCGGAAGCAGTAAATAGAATTGCAGAAATCTCAAAAGGGTATCCTTTTTTTATTCAGCAGCTATGCCAGATAGTCTATCAGGAAACTCCCAGCAACCAAATCACCGACACAGACGTTGATCTGATATTGGAAGATTTTTTTGAAACACTGGACAATGGATTTTTCAAAGTGAGATACGAAAGATGTGCAAACAGTGACAAAAAATTTATCTTTGCTATGGTAAAATGCGGAGAACTGCCGTGCACAATTTCCAATATCGCCCAAAAGCTTAACAAAAGCGTTACTGCCATATCAACCACAAGAGCGCAGCTGATTAGTAAGGGGCTTATATATCCTGTCCGATATAAAGAACTTGATTTTACAGTCCCCGAATTTAGCGGTTTTATCAAAAGACTGGACGAATATACAGAATGGTGCAAGGAATGTGAAAAATAAAAACCTGCCGGGAATTCCCGGCAGGGTAACCTGACAATTAAATCATCAAAACATCAGAACGGAAGATCCTCGTCCCAGAAATCCATCTCCTCATCTTCATCATCCATTCCCATAAAATATTTTTCCAGATACTCCTCATATGCGCGAATCGCCTTATCTATCTGTTTCTTCTCTTTTCTTTTTCCCATAACCTGATATAATTTTGATGCCGCAGTAAACATAATGTCATTTTCTTCTGTACATTCCGATTTATCATCAAGAAACTGGTCTACTAATTCTTCCGCAGCATCAAGTTTTTTCATATCCATAAAAGTATAAACTCCGGCTGTAGCAGCCACAATATTTTCCGGTTCTTTTTCTAACCATTCCTTACAGAAAGCTTCCGCTTCTTCTTTTCTTCTAAGAGCTCCCAAAACAGAGCACTTTCTGAATTTAATATCCGAACCGGTATACTCCGGCCATTCAAATATATCCAGCAAATCATTGCACATATCTAAAAGAATTTCAGAATTTCCACTCATATCTATTTCGTCCATACAATCTTCCAGCCAGCCCTGAATATCATATGTATAATCTGTAATATCGTCTAATGTCTCTAGTTGCAGATGAGGATTTTCTTTTTTCTCTTCCAGCGTAATTTCTTTTAAAAGATCAAATGCCTGTGTCCAACAAGCACTGTCCTCATTTGCTCCAATCATATTACTGTAGCATTTACTTGTCAGTTTACTGAATTTTTTCCATCTTTGTTTCTGCATATCTTTCTCCTCTTTATACTCGTTTTCAAATTCGTTCTGTGGCAATGCCCTGATCAATGTACCATTTTTCTTTGCATTCATATAAATATCTTTAAACTGTGCCGCCATAGTTCTTCCCATAGAAATATTATAAGGCATCACTAATCCGTCTGATATGATTACATCACGAAATGGTATAAATGTTGCCTCTACTAACAACGGCAGCGGCGCAAACGGAAACATTTCTTCCCATGTAGAAATAATTCCCTGCACCTGATATACTTTCTCATCGTCCAGAGAAATAAAAATCGTACCTTTTTTCAGATGACGCTCCATTACGAAGCGTCCCTGCACACAATACTTCCAGCTTTTTATAATCTTTTTGTTTTCCTCTGGCATAGAGATTTGTTCTTTTAAATACTCATCAATGATTTCTACATTATCCCATAATTTATTTGCAATTTCCTTCACCTCTGCCGGTTCCAGACTCTTTGCACCGGCAATATTTTTAAGTTTTTTGTTGACCTTACAGTTTTTATTCACATAATCAAGCAATGGCAGCCATAGTTTATAAAACAACTGTCCGTCTTTATCTGAAAGTTTCATTTTGCAAATCCCCCGTTTAATAATACTTTTGTTTCTAATCTTAAGTTTATCCTGTTTCCTCTAAGAACACAAGTAAGCTTTTTATTCCGTCAAACAAAAAGCACCTGCTTTATGAGGATTTCGTCCTGATAACCTTAACATAAAGCGGTGCTTTCTTTTTTTACTTTTCTATGACTGCTTATGCAGATACTTTTTTCGGGTAGCAAGTCCGCCTCGAATATGACGTTCCTGCTTGTTTACATCTAAAATCTTTCTCGCCTCATGGGCAAGAGACGGATTAATCTGAAGAAGTCGTTCTGTTACGTCTTTATGTTTGGTCATTACTATTTAGAGTTGTTTTATTTTCACATTTTTCTTCCACTAAAATGCTTTCATTTAATCCCAAATCGCCTAGTAAACGAAGGTAAATATCCACATTGCCATCTTTGTCTACTTCGATTTTCTTAATCAGTCTCTTTAACTGTACGTTGGTCATCTCATGAACATCTGTAATATCCTCAATCTGCTTAAAGGTATCATTTAAGATTTTTTCCATCTGATCTCCTTTTGTCAAATTACTGGATACCATTTTCAATTCATTTTCCAGACGATCCAGTTCTTGGCGAGTACCACCTAACTTATCATTCAATTCTTCTCTGGAGATCAAATCATCGGTATACATATCCATATATTTCTGTCGCATTCTCTGTAATCTGGCAATCTGCAAATTCAGTTCCTTCTCATACTCTGCATTTTCATCTTTCGCTTTGTACACTCTTTGAAATTCTTTCACAACATAGTCAATCACTTTATTTTTTTGCTGAAGAACCCGATGAAAATATCCCTGCAAAACCTGGATCAATTCTTCTTCATCTACAGCTGTTTTATTTGGACAGCTATCTGCTCCTTTTCCATTTCTTCCGGAACAAACCCAACGCACATACGTATTTTTATAAGTACGAACGGTTCTTCGGAAAGACCATCCACATTCTTTACATTTAATCAATGTAGAAAACAGATATTTGTTGCTTTGTCGCTCATGATTCAGATTGAATGCATCGTTTCTTCCACGAAGAATTTCCTGTGCTTTTTCAAACACCTCATCTTCAATCATACGAAGTTCCGGGCGTTCCACAACAAGCCATTCCGTTTCATCCTTCTCTCTTCTCTGACCAGTCAGAAAATCACTGATTTCCTGCTTTCCATTGATAATCTTTCCCGTATAAATCTCATTGGTCAAAATCCG
>JAUNAX010000093.1 GCA_030527365.1 Eubacteriales bacterium
ATTCCTGCCTGCGATATTTCCGAACAGATTTCTCTTGCGTCAAAAGAGGCATCAGGTACAGGAAACATGAAGTTTATGTTAAATGGAGCTGTAACACTTGGAACAGAGGACGGCGCAAACGTGGAGATACATCAGCTTGTAGGCGATGAAAATATCTATATTTTCGGAAAGAAATCCGAGGAGGTTATTAAGCTTTACGAGGAGGCTTCCTACTGCTCAAAAGAGATTTATGACAATGATCCGCAGGTGGAGGAGCTTGTTGATTTTATTATCAGCAAGGAGCTGATCCAGATTGGAGACCCGGTCAATCTTGGAAGACTTTATAAAGAAATTGTATCAAAAGACTGGTTTATGGCTCTTCTTGATGTAAAAGAGTACATTCAGAAAAAAGAAGAGGTATTAAGAGATTACGAGGACGAGACTGCATGGGCAAAGAAAGCTCTTGTAAATATTGCAAAGGCAGGATTCTTCTCAGCAGACAGAACCATTGAAGAGTACAACCGCGACATCTGGAAGCTTGCATAAGAGGTGTGGAGTATGAGAGAAACTGGAATTTTAATGCCGGTTTCTTCTCTCCCGTCCCGGACGGGGGTAGGAGAGCTGGGGAAAGAAACCTATGAATTTCTTGATGTTTTAAAGGCAGCAGGAGTAAAAATCTGGCAGGTTTTGCCTATGAATCCTCTGGGATATGGAAATTCTCCATATCAGCCGTATTCCTCCTGCGCAGGAGATGAGATTTATTTAAGTCTTGATCTTCTTTACGAAGAGGGACTGTTAAAAGAGCTTCCTCCCTCTCATCTTGAATATGCAAAAAAAGTGGCATACGAAGAGGTGCGAGCATGGAAGGAGGGGTATTTAAGAAAAGCCTTTGAAAACTTTCAGGAGACAGAGGAGTACCGCGCATTTATTTCCCAGGAATGGGTACGCTCTTACGGCGTGTTTCGCGCTCTGAAAAAAGAAAATGAAAACCGTTGCTGGAACGAGTGGAAGGAAGAACATAAAAACTGGAATGGGGAAGAGTTGTCAGAGGAAATTGAAAAAGAGACTTCCTATCATATGTTTTTGCAGTATGAATTTCTTCGTCAATGGAATAAGGTAAAAGAATATGCCAATGGAAATGGAATACGCATTATGGGAGACGTTCCCTTTTATGTGGGAATCGATTCTGTTGATGTGTGGGCAGGAAAAGAAAACTTTCTTCTTGGGGCAGATGGACAGCCTTCCTTTATCGCAGGAGTTCCGCCGGATTATTTCAGCGCAGTAGGCCAGAGATGGGGAAATCCTGTTTATGACTGGGATTACCTGAAAAAAACAGGGTACGATTTCTGGGTAAAACGCATCGGATATAACAGCCAGCTTTTCGACCTGATCCGTATCGACCATTTCCGTGCATTTGATACCTTCTGGAAAATCCCGGCTTCCTGCCCGACAGCAGTGGAGGGAGAATGGATAGAGGCTCCGGGATATGAAGTGTTGGATACCTTACAAAAAGAAGTGCCGGAAGCACATCTTGTGGCGGAAGACCTTGGAGACTTACGTCCGGAGGTACTTACCTTAAAAGACCACTATGGGTTAAAGGGAATGAAGATCCTTGAGTTTTCCATAGATACAAAGGGAAAATATGCGAGAGATACCTTTGAGGAAAAAGAAAATCTCATTATTTATACAGGAACACATGACAACGATACGCTTATGGAGTGGTATGGGAAAATGTCCTGCGCGGAGAAGAGAAAGCTTCGCCGTTTCCTCAAAAAACAGGGGATCAAAACAGGCTCCGTAAAAGACAGGCTTCTTGCATACACATGGAAGAGTAAGGCTGAGTATGCCATTATTCCGGCTGCGGATATTCTGGGGCTTGGAAAAGAGGCACACTTAAATACACCAGGAACTGTGGGAAGTCCAAACTGGGAGTGGAGAATGCCGGATATGAAGGCGCTGGCAGAGAAGCTTTATAAATATAAGAAACAGATGACGGAAAGGTAACAGACAGCAGATGGAATTTGCAGGAGTTTATCACAAAACATCAGAACAGATGAGCTATCCCTGTAACGAGAGGGAACTGATTATCAACTTAAAAACAGGTTATGATGTAAAGCGCGTGTTTCTTCATCAGGGCGACCCCTTTGATGCCGGGATTCTTGGCGGCAATGAAAAATGGGTTGGGAAACGGGAGGAAATCTGCTATAAAAAGCGCTTAAAGAATCAGATCTGGTGGACAACCACACTGGTTCCGCCATATAAAAGATGTAAATATTATTTTGAGCTTCATACAGAAAATGAAGTATGGTATTACTTTGAGGACGGTTTTTTAAAAGAAGAACAGCTTCAGATGGAAGGTCGTATGCTTCAGTGCTTCATTGTGCCCTGGATGAATCCGGCAGACATAAACGTAACTCCTGACTGGGTAAACGATACAGTTTGGTATCAGATTTTTCCGGATCGTTTCTGTAATGGAACGCCGGAGAAAAACGGAGATGATATTCTTCCCTGGCGTACAGGTCCCGTCACAAACCAGGAGCGATTCGGCGGAAATCTTGCAGGGATTCGGAAACGTCTTCCTTATCTGAAAGAGCTTGGTATTAACGGAATCTACTTAAATCCCATTATGGAGGCAGAATCAAACCACAAGTACGACACAAGAGATTACACAAAAATAGACCCTTATTTTGGAGAAAACAAAGAGTTTGCTCTTCTTGTAAAAGAAGCCCATGAACTTGGAATTCGGGTAATGGTGGACGCTGTGTTTAACCACTGTGGGAGACGGTTTGCCCAGTGGCTTGATGTGGAGGAAAAGGGAGAAAAATCCCGGTTTGCAGACTGGTTTATGATCCACGACTGGAACGCCTTGAAGAAGCAGGGAGACACAAGAGACGGAAGGTTTTACTCCTTTGCATTTAATGAGTATATGCCGAAATTAAATACAAACAATGAGGAAGTCATTCAGTATTTTTCTGATATTTGCGAAAGCTGGATCCGGGATTTTGATATTGACGGCATTCGTTTTGATGTGGGAAATGAGATTTCCCATCGCTTCTTAAAACGTGTGAGAGAGCGGGTAAAATCCCTTAAGCCGGATATTTATCTCCTTGGAGAAATCTGGCATGATGCAAGTCAGTGGCTGATGGGAGATGAGTACGATTCTGTTATGAACTATCCGCTTATGAGTGGAATCCATGACTTTTTTCTTGATAAAGAAAGTACAAAAGAAGATTTTGAATATATGGTAAACCGCTGTTATACTATGTATATGCAGCAGTGCAACAACGTACTTTTTAATCTTTTGGATTCCCACGATACGGAGCGTCTGATGAACCGATTAAAAAATCTGGACGTGTTTTATCAGCAGCTTGCGGTTCTCTTTACTATGCCGGGAAGTCCCTGTATTTATTACGGAACAGAGATTGCAATGGAAGGGGCGCATGACCCGGACTGCAGGCGCTGTATGCCCTGGAACGAGCTGGAGTCTGAGGAAAATCAGAAGCGTCTGAAAGAAATGAAAAAGCTGATTTCTCTCAGGAAATCGGAGAAAACCTTTAAAAGCCTTTACTTCCATTTCCCGGATACATACAGAGAAAAACGTTGTGTGGAGTATATTAAACTGGATGATGCGGGAAACAAAATTCAGGTGGTTTTAAATTGTACAAAAGATGCTGTTGATGCACTGGAGGGTGGAGAAATTCTCTTTGCAAGAGGATACGAAAATGGGAAACTTGCTCCAGATGGAACATTGATCCGCAGAATATAAGAGAGGGATATAGATATGAGCAGTGAAGGAAAAAAATGGTGGAAAAATGCAGTCGTCTACCAGATTTACCCGAGAAGCTTTATGGATAGCAACGGGGACGGAATCGGAGACATTAAAGGAATTATCACAAAACTGGATTATCTGAAAGAGCTTGGCATTGATGCCATCTGGCTTTCACCTGTATGTAAATCTCCACAGGACGATAACGGCTATGATATTTCCGATTATCAGGACATTGACCCTATGTTTGGAAATATCGAGGATATGGAAGAGCTGATCCGGGAAGCGAAAAAAAGAAATATCCGAATTATTATGGATCTAGTTTTAAATCATTCTTCTGATGAACATTTCTGGTTCCAGGAGGCAAAAAAAAGCAGGGAAAATCCTTATCACGATTATTATGTGTGGCGCGATGGTGTGGAAGGAACACTTCCAAATGACATGGGTTCTGTGTTCGGAGGACCTGCCTGGGAGTGGGTTCCGGAGCTGAATCAATATTATTTTCACCAGTTTTCCGTGAAGCAGCCGGATTTAAACTGGGAAAATCCAAAGCTCCGCAGGGAGATCTATGATATGATTCTCTGGTGGATGGAAAAAGGTGTTGGCGGTTTTCGGCTTGATGTTATCGACCAGATTGCGAAAGAGCCGGATTTGAAAATTACAAATAATGGTCCTCGCCTTCATGAATTTATCCGGGAATTAAGTAAGGAAACTTTCCAGAAGGGAGATCTCATTACGGTGGGAGAAGCCTGGGGTGCAGATACAGAGAGAGCGAAGCTTTACAGCAATCCGGACGGAAGTGAGTTTTCTATGGTATTCCAGTTTGAGCACATGATGCTGGATCAGGAGGAAGGAAAAGAGAAATGGGACGTCTGCCCGCTTTCTCTTGTGAAGTTGAAAAAAAATCTTGCAAAATGGCAGGAGGAGCTTCATAACTGCGGATGGAACAGCCTTTTCTGGGATAATCACGACCTTCCCCGCATTGTGTCAAGATGGGGAAATGATACGAAATACAGGGTGGAGTCTGCAAAAATGCTTGCAACGATTCTCCACGGAATGCAGGGAACGCCTTACGTTTACCAGGGAGAAGAGCTTGGTATGACAAATGTACGTTTTGAAAATATTTCGCAGTATCAGGATATTGAAATTCGGAATATGTATAAAGAACGGCTGGAAAAAGGATATAAAGAAGCGGATATTATGGAATCTATCTACGCAAAGGGGAGAGATAACGCAAGAACGCCAATGCAGTGGAGTGCCGGAAAAAACGCAGGATTTACAGAAGGAAAACCGTGGCTTGGTATAAACCCGAATTATGTAGAAATTAATGCGGAAGAAGAGCTGAAAAATCCGGATTCTGTCTTTCATTATTATAAAAAACTCATTGCTCTTCGAAAAGAATATGAGATTTTGACAGAAGGAAGTTTCCGTCTTCTTTTTGCGGAAGATAAAAATATTTTCGCATATGAGAGAGAATATAATGGAAAGAAACTTCTCGTGGCAGGAAACTTTACAGAAAAAGAAGTGCCATGTCCTCTTTTAAAAGAATGGGAGGGAGCAGACAACCTGATTCATAATTATAAAGATGAGACAGAGACGGCTCTTCGTCCTTATGAAGCTTTTATAAAAATAAAATAAGATATAGTAAAAAAGAAGGAAAATCAATTCGGTTTTCCTTCTCTTTGTCTATGGAGCTATGCGTCTTTTTCAGACTCTTTATTCAGATTTTTCAGTGCAGTGGAAAGCATCAGCTTAATTCTGTTTAACTGGTTTACCTCACTTGCGCCAGGGTCGTAATCAATGGCTACAATGTTTGCCTCCGGGTGTGTCCGGCGGATTTCTTTAATAACGCCTTTTCCCACAATGTGGTTTGGAAGGCAGCCGAAAGGCTGAATACACACAATATTGGGAACGCCCCCGTGAAGCAGCTCCATCATCTCTCCTGTAAGAAACCACCCTTCCCCTGTCTGATTGCCGGGTGATACAATAGGAGAAGCCATTTTCGCAAGATCTGTGATGTCGGCAGAGGGAGTAAAGTGGCGGCTTTGTGAGAGCGCTTCATTTGCTGATTTTCTCATATATTCAATGAGTTTAATTCCCCAGTTTCCAATAGTTGCTTTTGATTTCTTAAATCCCAGGTTTTCCACTTTAAAATTCTGATTGTAAAAGCAGTAGCATAAAAAGTCGATGAGGTCAGGAACAACAGCCTCTGCGCCTTCTTCCTCAAGAAGCTCTGCAAGATGATTATTTGCAGCAGGGAGGAATTTAACAAGAATTTCGCCTACAATTCCCACGCGCGGCTTCTTTTCGTCGCTGATCGGAATGGTGTCAAAATCATGGACCATTTCCCGGCACATCTTTTTAAACTGGCTGTGACTGATACTGCTGCCTGTGATAAAGGCGATGCATTTCTGCTCCCAGATTTTATATTTCCTGTTTACAATGCCTTTTTCCAGTTCATATGGGCGCATTCTGTATACGCACTTCATAAGAATATCTCCAAATACACCGCCATAGCAGATTCTCTTGACTAATGGCAGAGTCAGCTTAAAGCCTGGATTTTTTTCGAGACCGCTTAAATTGATAGAGATAACGGGAATCTGTTCCATTCCTGCTTTTTTCAGAGCTCTTCTGATAAAAGCTATGTAGTTGGAAGCCCGGCAGCCGCCTCCTGTCTGTGACATAATGACAGCCGTCTTGTTTAAGTCGTATTTTCCGGAAAGAAGCGCGTCCATAATCTGCCCAACCACAATCAGGGAAGGATAACAGGCATCGTTATTTACATATTTTAAGCCTGTGTTTACGGCTTCTTTATTGTCATTTGGAAGTACCTCAAAATGGTAGCCGCAGGTATTGAAAGCAGCCTGGATAAAACTGAAATGGAAAGGCGACATCTGCGGACACAAAATGGTAAAGTCTTTTCTCATTTCTTTTGTGAAGGACACTTTTTCAATGGAGGACGGCTGAATGGTCCTGATGTGCTTCTGCGCCTCTTTTGCCCGAAGTGCGGCAAGCAGGGAACGGATTCTGATTTTGGCAGCTCCAAGATTATTTACTTCGTCGATTTTCAGACAGGTGTAAATTTTGCCGCTTCCGGAGAGGATTTCGGATACCTCATCTGTTGTTACTGCATCGAGACCGCAGCCAAAGGAGTTTAACTGAATCAGATCGAGATCTTCTCTTGTTTTTACAAAGTTTGCGGCAGCGTAAAGACGGGAGTGATACATCCACTGGTCGTTTACGCGAATTGGGCGTTCAACGGGAACAAGATGAGATACGGAATCTTCTGTCAGGACGGCAATGCCGTAGCTGTTAATAAGGCTTGGAATGCCGTGGTGGATTTCCGGATCAATATGGTACGGTCTTCCTGCAAGAACAATACCTCTTCGTCCTGTTTCTTCCATATATTTCAGTGTTTCTTCGCCTTTTTTCTGTACATCTTTTCTTGCAGAAGCAAGTTCTTCCCAGGCTTTATGTGCTGCGGCTTTTACTTCCTCTGCCGGAATATCTTTAAATTCTGATACAAGACCTTCTGTGAGGATTTCCTCAGAGGTAAAGGCAAGGAATGGATTCCGGAAATCAACGGAAGGGTCATTTAATTCGTCCACATTGTTTTTGATGTTCTCTGCATAAGAAGTAACGATCGGACAGTTATAATGGTTGACTGCGTCCGGAAATTCATTTCTTTCATACGGAATGCAGGGGTAAAAAATAAATTTCACTCCGTTTTTCAAAAGCCAGGTAACGTGACCATGGGCAAGTTTTGCCGGATAGCACTCCGATTCGCTGGGAATGGATTCAATACCGAGCTCGTAAAGTTTTCTTGTAGAAGTGGGGGATAACACCACCTCATATTTCAGTTCTGTGAAAAAGGTAAACCAGAACGGATAATTTTCAAACATATTTA
>JAUNAX010000004.1:0-12288 GCA_030527365.1 Eubacteriales bacterium
TATCATTTTGATGCAAGCGTAATTCATAAGTAGCGTAGCAATATTTTGCGCTTACCTTTTTTGGGAATTCCAGTTTATGAGATGCGCAGGTTACATTATTGCTTTTAAAATAAGGGGAAGTTATATATGTAAATGTAATTTCGCTATCATCAAATCCGAATCCGGAAGTTTCCATTTTAACATCAATAATAGAATTAAGATTAATGGATTCAACGCTCATTTTTGCGCCAGTAGCCCCTTGCTTATCTGTAAAAATAATGCGCTTATCAGTGAAGATGAGTGAATCTCTTACAAGTTTAAAGCCCATTGTGATTTTTTCGTTGTCCATCAGATACATACCATATTCTTTTTCCAGTTCTTCGAGAGGAGCTTCACTGTAATTAGCAGAGAGCCCGCCCTGTAAAATATTTTTCATACCAAATGCCATAATGAGTTCCTCCTCTTTATAATCTTTATTTTATATATGAATACAGCAAAAGCTGTAAAAATATATTCTAGCATTCTCTGTTTACATCAGTTTTGTCTATCATAATATTTAATATTTCTGTATCTGTTTCCCGCATTCCCACGCGGCCAATATATCCCATACTTTTTATAGTTTCTTCTACATCGCCTTTTATGATGCCCTCTCCGGGAAGAAAACTTTTATTTTGTATGCTTAAATGAAATGCCATGAGTGCGGCGTCCACAGAAGAGGCAATTTTTGCAGCACAGGAAGGTTTTGCTCCGTCACAGACAATACCTCCCACATTTCCCAGTGTATTGATGATGGTTAAAGATACCTGTTCATAATTGCCGCCGTACATATAGGTAATGCCGGCTCCTGCACCGCAGGCAGCACTGACTGCGCCACAGTATGCGGAAAGGCTTCCGATATAATATTTTTGATGAATGGCAATTAAATTGCTGACTACAAGAGAGCGGTACAGCTTTGGTCTGGAAATATCCCATTCGTCTGCATAGACGATAAGTGGGAGAGAAACGGTGATTCCCTGATTTCCGCTTCCAGAGTTAATAACAACCGGCATGGAACAGCCGCCCATACGTGCGTCACTTCCGGCTGCCGCTTTTGCACAGGCGCGTGTAATGACGCCTTTTCCCCAGGTGTGCATCAGAGTTTTTCCAATCTGCGCACCATAGTTATTATCCAGTCCTTCCTGTGCGATGGCAGTATTCATCTGTATCTGACGCTCCAGAATCTCTTCCACATCAGAAATTTCCACCTGGTCAGCGAAATCGAGAATATCTTTTACAGTAAGCCTGGATTTATCAATTTCAGGAGAGGCTTCTTCTTCCTTTACCGGATTTTCAATAAGGATTTCTCCGTCTTTTTCGATTTTTGTAATATTGGTGTGATGATTTACAATAGTAACTTCTGCATAATGTTCCCCTTTTACCGCGCGCGCCCGGATATAAAGATTTGCAACATTTTCCTCAAGAGAACAGGAGCAGATTTTCTGTTCCAGAAGTTCTTTTGTACGGTCAATTTCTTTTTGAGTTACATTTTTTAAAACTTCAAGCGCCTGGTCAGGATTTCCTCCTACTGCTCCGAGAATAGCTGCCACATCGATGCCCTTCATTCCGCCGGAATTTGGAACAGTGACCCCTTTTACATTTTTTATGATATTTCCACTGCAGCGCATTTCAATAGACTGGGGAAATTCTCCCAATGCCTGAACCGCTTTTGCAGAGGCGTAGGCAATGGCGATTGGCTCAGTACAGCCAAGCGCCGGAACCAGCTCGTGTTTCAGTATACTTAAATAATTCTCATAAAGTGCGGAATTCATAATCTTCTCCTTTGTGTCAAATAATACAAACATTATAATATAATCAAAGAAAAACCTCAATGTTTTGTTGAAATTTTCTAAAAATCTTGGTATTCTAAAGAGAGAAACGGAGGGGTTATATGTATAGGAAACTTTATGAGCTACTTGATAAACAGGGCAAAGTAAAGCGTGCCGTATTTTTAGATGGGATTTATAAAGGAGAGAGCATAATTGGGCAGGAGAGAGCAGGCGATTTCTGGAATCCATATCTGAAAGAGATAGAGAGGATGGAAGAAACAAGAATTCTGGATACGGATAAAGGGCGCATTTTTGTGGAAATTCTGGAAAAGAATCCGCATCTTGTAATTCTGGGGGGCGGACATGTTTCCTGTCCTGTGGCGCATATAGCGAAGATGCTGGGATTTCATGTGACAGTTATGGATGACCGGGAGGAATTTCTTACGAAAGAGAGATTTCCTGATGCCGACGAGTGTATTCTGGGAAGTTTTGATGAGTTTGGAGAAAAAATACCTGTTTATGAAAACGCTTATTATGTAGTAGTCACAAGAGGGCATCAAGGCGACACCCTCTGTGCAAGGCAGATTTTAAGGCGGCCTTACACATATTTTGGAATGATTGGAAGCCGGACAAAGGTAAAACTTACAAGGGAAATGCTTCTTTCAGAGGGTTTTGAAGAAAAACAGCTTGCTTCTATTCACGCACCGATTGGTCTGCCCATAGGAGGAGAGACGCCGGAGGAAATTGCGGTGAGTATTATGGCGGAAATCGTACAGATAAAAAATCAGTTTAAAAGGGCATCTAATGACGAAAGGATAGAAAAAGCGGTATCAGAAGGGCTGCATGGCACAATGCTTACCATAGTGAGAAAA
Organism: Eubacteriales bacterium; assembly: GCA_030527365.1. GTDB lineage: Bacteria > Bacillota > Clostridia > Lachnospirales > Lachnospiraceae > Blautia_A. Next base: position 2,657 of record JAUNAX010000004.1, read on the forward strand.
AGCGGTTCTTCTCCAAGAGGAGTGGGAAGTAAAATGTTTCTTGACAGAGAGGGGAATTTATATGGAACCATAGGCGGAGGAAGTGTGGAATTTCAGGCTCTTTGCCATGCAGAAAAGAGAAACGCAACAAACACAGGAAAGCTGGAAACTATAGCTTATAATCTTTCACAGAAGGAAAGTGCAGACCTTGAAAATCTGGGCATGATATGCGGTGGAAATGTGGAAGTTTTATTTGAAAATTTATGACGGGAAAGGATGACAGAATGATGTATAATGTACATTCAGCAAAAGCAGAGGAGTTTATTAATCATCAGGAGATTCTTGATACCATTGCCTGGGCAGAAGAGAACAAAAATAACAAAGAGGCAGTGGAAGCATTGATTGAACGGGCAAGAGACTGTAAGGGGCTTACTCACAGGGAGGCAGCGCTTCTTCTTGCCTGTGAAGATCCGGAGCTTGTGGAAAAAATGTATGGAACAGCAAAGGAAATCAAAAAGAAATTTTACGGAAACCGCATTGTTATGTTTGCTCCCCTTTATCTTTCCAATTACTGCATTAACGGCTGTGTATACTGTCCTTATCATGCAAAGAACAAGCATATCCGCAGAAAAAAATTAACACAGGAAGAAATCCGCCGTGAGGTAATTGCGCTTCAGGATATGGGGCATAAGCGCCTTGCTCTTGAAACGGGAGAAGATCCAAAAAACAATCCCATTGAATACGTTCTGGAAAGTATCAAAACCATTTATGGCATCAAACACAAAAATGGAGCTATTCGCCGTGTAAATGTAAATATTGCCGCAACTTCCGTGGAGAACTACAAAAAATTAAAGGAAGCGGGAATCGGTACTTACATTTTATTCCAGGAAACATATAATAAGGAAAGTTATGAAGCACTCCATCCTGCAGGTCCCAAAAGTGATTATGCTTATCACACGGAAGCAATGGACCGGGCAATGGAAGGAGGAATCGATGATGTAGGCTGCGGCGTTCTTTTTGGACTTGAAACATACAGGTATGATTTTGTAGGACTTTTAATGCACGCAGAGCATCTTGAGGCAAGATTCGGAGTTGGTCCGCATACCATAAGTGTTCCCAGAATCTGTCCGGCAGATGATATTGACACAGCTGATTTTTCCAATGCGGTGCCTGATGAGATTTTCCAGAAAATTGTGGCAGTGATCCGTATTGCAGTTCCGTATACCGGTATGATTATTTCTACAAGAGAATCCGTAGCCTGCAGAGAAAAGGTACTTGATCTTGGTATTTCTCAGATAAGCGGTGGTTCCCGTACCTCTGTAGGAGGATATGCTGAGGAGGAGAAGGAAGAAGAAAACTCCGCTCAGTTTGATGTAAGTGACAGGCGGACTCTGGACGAGGTAGTAAACTGGCTTTTAAAGCTTGGTTATATCCCAAGTTTTTGTACAGCCTGCTACAGAGAAGGAAGGACAGGAGACAGATTCATGTCTCTTGTAAAAACAGGACAGATCGCAAACTGCTGCCACCCCAATGCCCTGATGACGTTAAAAGAGTATCTGGAGGATTACGCCTCTCCTGAAACAAAGGAAAGAGGATTAAAACTAATTGAAAAAGAGCTTGCCAATATTGAGCGGGACAAGACAAGAGAAATCTGTATCCGAAACCTTCAGGATATAGAAAATGGAAAAAGAGATTTCAGGTTTTAAATATTATAGCTTGCATAATTTACAAGAATCATGTATATTGTTGGAAGAGACGAGAGAAAAAATACATACTGATTGTATGTTTTAAAGGAGGAACCAAAATGAAAAAAGCAGGACTTCTCGTGATGCTTCTCGGAATGATTTTCTGTATTCCGGGATGTGGCTTTACAGAAGGAAGAGATGCAGTGGTAACTGTAATAAAGGCAACCCCTACACCGGAGCCTACTCCAACACCGGAGGTAACCCCTACACCGGAGGCAACCCCTACACCAGCACCTGTGATTGAGCAGACACCGGGCGGAACAAAGGTAGAAGTGAAAAACGGAACGTATCAGACGACTGAAGCAGTAAACCTTCGTGCAGACGCAAGCGCAGATGCGGAAATGGTTGGAAGCGTGGAGCCGGGTGTACAGCTAAACAGTACCGGCGTATGTGAAAACGGCTGGATTCGTGTAGATTATAATGGAACGGTATGCTACGCATCTGGTGATTATGTAACAGCAGTGACAGCAGATGCAGGCGCCCAGCAGGCAGCAGATGGAACAGCCGCTCCGGAAGCAGACGGCGCAGCAGCACCGGCAGTACAGTAATATTGTGTAAAATAAAAAGTCATGGCAAACAAAATGTCATGACTTTTTATTTTATTATGGTGTAATTGCTTGAAAAATTTATTCCGGATACACAAGTCTATCCGGCTTTATGTCATAGAGAACTTCCTCCAGATATTTTTTTGCCAGATATTTTGCCATAGGAAGGTTCATATCCAGATAGTTTCCACAGTCTTTTGCGGAAGCTCCCGGAACTTCTCCCTGGAAATCCCGGATAAATTCAAAGGTTTCGATGATAAGAGGAAGAATATCTTTTGATTCATAGTCTCCGTTTAAAAGAAGATAATTTCCGGTTCGGCAGCCCATTGGTCCCCAGTAGATCATTTTACTGCCAAATTCTTTGTGGTTACGCAGATATGTAGCCGCCAGATGCTCAATAGTGTGAAGTTCTGCCGTATTCATAACAGGTTCCTCGTTAGGAGAAGTCATACGAATGTCAAAGGTCGTAATTACGCTTCCTCCCACAGCATCTTTTCGTGACACGTAAATACCTGGCTGAAGCTTTATGTGGTCAATAGTGAAACTTGTGATTTTTTCCATAATATGTGAAGTCCTTTCCTGGTTTTTCTCATATTTTAGCAGACAATTCTGCATAACACAAGTACCGGGAATTGACTTTACCTTTGTGGAATGTTACACTATTAGGAAATAAAGGTAACTTTGGAGGAAAACATTATGATAGACGGAAAAAAAGTTTTGTTCAGCGGTATGCAGGCAACAGGAAATCTTACACTTGGCAATTATCTGGGAGCGCTGAAAAACTGGGTTACTTTAAGCGATGAATATGAATGTTTTTACAGCGTGGTAGATATGCACTCCATTACTGTGCGCCAGAATCCTGCAGAACTTCGAAAAAGAGCGAGAAATCTTCTTACTCTGTATATCGCAGCAGGTCTTGACCCAGAGAAGAACTGTATCTATTATCAGTCTCATGTTTCCGGACATGCGGAGCTTGCATGGATTTTAAACTGCTTTACTTATATGGGCGAATTAAACCGTATGACACAGTTTAAAGATAAATCTGCAAAACACGCAGATAATATCAACGCCGGTCTTTTTACATATCCGGTTCTCATGGCTGCAGATATTCTTCTTTACCAGGCAGACGTAGTTCCTGTGGGAATTGACCAGATGCAGCATCTTGAACTTACAAGAAACATTGCAGAGCGTTTTAACAACATTTACGGGGACGTATTTACAGTTCCGGAGGCTTATATTGGAAAAGTAGGCGCAAAGATTATGAGTCTTCAGGAGCCTTCTAAAAAAATGTCAAAATCAGATGAAAATCCAAACGGAAGCATTTATCTTATGGATGACCCGGATACGATTATGCGTAAGTGTAAACGTGCTGTAACAGATTCCGAAGGCTGTATCCGCTACTGTGATGAGCAGCCGGGCATTAAGAACCTCATTGACATTTACAGTGCATGTACAGGAAAAGTACCTGCAGAAGTTGTAAAGGAATTTGAAGGCAAAGGCTACGGAGAGTTAAAACCTGCTGTAGGAGAGGCTGTAATCAGTGTATTAAAACCTCTTCAGGACGAGTTTGCAAGACTTTCCAAAGACAAGGCTTATATTGATTCCATTATCAAAGAAAATGCAGAAAAAGCAAATTATTACGCAACAAAAACGCTTCGTAAGGTTCAGAGAAAAGTTGGTTTTCCTGATCGTATTCGATAAGCTGGAGGTTTAAAATGAGACGTAAATTTTGGGCAGTATTATGTGCAGCAGCAGTAAGCGTTTCTCTGTTGGGCGGCTGCGGCAGTGAGAAAAAAACAGAAGAAAAAGAAGCAACCAAAGAAGTACAGGGAAATGAATTAAGCGACGGTTCAGACGAAGAAGCGCAGGAAGAAACAAAGAAAGAGGGAGTTACTCTTGATGTTTCCAAACCTTTAAGCGGTACTCATCATGCAGAGATGATTTTGAAGGATTACGGAACCATAAAAATGGAGCTGGACGCAGATACTGCACCGGTTACAGTAACAAATTTTGTAAAGCTTGCTCAGGAAGATTTTTATGATGGGCTTACCTTCCACCGCATTATCAATGATTTTATGATGCAGGGAGGTGACCCAGAGGGAAACGGAACCGGCGGAGCAGAGGAAACAATAAAGGGAGAATTTTCCAACAATGGGGTGGAAAACGATATTTCCCATACAAAAGGCGTTGTTTCTATGGCTCGTTCTTCTGATTATGACAGCGCCAGCTCTCAATTCTTTATTGTCCAGGCAGACAGCACCTATCTTGATGGAGATTATGCTGCCTTTGGCCATGTGACAGAGGGAATGGATATTGTGGATGAAATCTGTAAAAATGCGAAGCCGATCAACAGCAGCGGTCTTGTAGATACGCCGGAACAGCCGGTAATAGAAGATATTGTAATTGTGGATTAAAGCCGTATGATCATCACCGGAATCGGAGGGTGATTCGGGCGGTTATAATATTCTGTCTTAATGACAAGAAATTTACGGGGATTCAGGTTTTGAAGCCATGCAAGCACAGCATCGCGTTCATCAAAGCCGGAATCCCCGCCGCTGTATATACAAAGAGAAAGAAGTCCGCCTTTTTTCAGAAGAGAAAGTGCTTTTGTGAGAGCAGGAATGCTGGTTTCTTTTTTTGTTGTCAGGTTATGGTCGCCTCCCGGCAGGTATCCGAGATTAAAAATAATACAGCTTACAGAGGCATTTTCTGTATATTGGTCTATATGTTCATGGGAATCCAGGATCAGAGTGTAATTTTGAGGTGCTTGTTCTTTGGTTAGGAGCGCTTCTGTATTTGTAAGTGCCTGTTTTTGAATGTCAAAAGATAAAACGCGTCCGGAAGAACCGCAGAGACGGCTTAACAAAAGGGTATCGTTTCCGTTTCCCATTGTGGCATCTATGCAGAAATCTCCTTCCTGTACCTGCTCCTTTATAAAATGGGCACACCATTCTGTAATTTGATAATTTTTCATTGCAGATTCCTTTCTGTGTATTGATGGTATTTGTTTTGATGTTTATATATTTTTATTATTATATCTCCGCAGAGATAGTGTGGCAACATAATTTTCGATAGATATAATATGTATAAAAATCAATACAATAAGAATGTTTATTGGATTTTATAAAAGAATGCTTTATAATAAAGATAAATGAAAGAAAATCGAAAGCAACGAGGTGTACATAGTATGTTTCAGGGGAAAACAGTCCTTCTCTGTGTGACAGGAAGTATTGCTGCATATAAAATAGCTTCTCTTGCAAGCGCGTTAAAGAAGCGTCATGCGGAAGTACATGTTCTTATGACAGAGAATGCCACAAATTTTATAAATCCCATTACATTTGAATCCCTTACAGGAACAAAATGTCTTGTAGATACCTTTGACCGAAATTTTCAGTTTCAGGTGGAACATGTTTCCATTGCAAAAAAAGCGGACGTGGTACTTATTGCGCCGGCAAGCGCTAATGTGATCGGTAAGCTTGCCCACGGGATTGCAGATGATATGCTTACAACGACTATAATGGCATGTAAATGTAAAAAAATCATTTCTCCTGCCATGAATACCAATATGTTTGAAAATCCTATTGTTCAGGACAATTTAAAGATTCTCGACCATTATGGCTTTGAGGTAATTGCTCCAGCAGATGGGTATCTTGCCTGCGGCGATACAGGAGCAGGTAAAATGCCGGAACCGGAGACGCTTCTTTCTTATATTGAAAAAGAGATTGCCTGTCCTAAGGATATGCAGGGAAAGAAAGTGCTTGTAACAGCCGGTCCTACTCAGGAAATGATCGATCCTGTCCGGTATATTACAAATCATTCTTCCGGAAAAATGGGATATGCTATAGCAAAAAATGCAATGCTTCGGGGAGCGGAGGTCACTCTTGTAAGCGGACCTGTTGCCATTGCGCCGCCGTCTTTTGTAAAAGTTGTATCTGTAACAACAGCAAAAGAAATGTTTGAGGCGGTCACTTCTGTGAGCGGGGAGCAGGATATTATTGTAAAAGCAGCCGCAGTTGCCGATTATCGACCAAAAGAAGTAAGCAATGAAAAAATAAAAAAGAAAAATGGGCAGATGTCCATTTTTCTGGAACAAACAGATGATATTTTAAAATACTTAGGAGAACATAAACGTCAGAATCAGTTTTTATGTGGGTTTTCTATGGAAACCCAAAATATGCTTGGTAATTCCAGAGCAAAACTTGAGAAAAAAAACCTGGATATGGTAGCGGCTAACAATTTAAAGGTAGAAGGCGCCGGATTTCAGGGAGATACCAATGTTTTGACTCTGATTACACAGGAGGAAGAAGTATCACTCCCGCTTATGAGCAAGGAGGATGCAGCTTCAAAACTCCTGGATAAAATTCTTTCACTTATGTAACTCATAAACCCAGCACCGTATTGTATCCCGGAAAGGGAACGATAACAAGGAGGAACAAAAACATGAAAACTTCAAAAAAAGACACCCGTTGGATGGTCAGTGTTGCACTTATGGCAGCAATTGTAATTCTTTTGGCAAATACGCCCCTTGGAATGATTCAGCTGCCAATTATTAAGGCGACAACAGTCCATATCCCTGTAATCATTGGGGCTATTATTTTAGGACCGGCTGCAGGAGCAATTTTGGGAGGAACATTTGGTATCTGTTCTATGATCAGCAATACAACAGCGCCAACCTTACTTTCCTTTGCATTTTCTCCATTTTTAAGCAGTGATGTACCTGGAATTTTTAAAGCCTTGTGGATTTCTATAGGCTGCCGTATTTTAATCGGCGTAGTGGCAGGGTGGCTTTGGATCGGATTGAAGAAACTGAAAGTAAATTCCATCATTGCATTGCCTCTTGTAGGATTTATAGGCTCTATGACAAATACTGTTTTAGTTATGGGAAGTATTTATAAACTTCTTGCTACTCAGTATGCAGAAGCAAAAGGTGTGGCTGTAAATGCTGTATGGGGATTGATAATGGGAACCATTACTGCATCTGGAATTCCGGAAGCGATTGCAGGAGCTGTTCTTGTAGGGGTTCTTGGAAAGGTACTTTTATCTTTTGTTCAGAAACAGCTTGTGGCATCGCCGCAGAGAAATTAAGAAACAACAGGATAGGAATAATTTATGATTTTAGCTATTGATATAGGAAATACAAATATAGTAGTAGGCTGCATTGATAAGGAAAAGACGTATTTCATAGAACGAATTTCCACAGTAAGAACAAAAACAGAATTGGAATACGCTGTAGACATTAAAACGATTCTTGATATTTATCATATTAAAAAAACGGAGCTGGAAGGATGTCTCATTTCTTCTGTTGTGCCGCAAATTACAAATATTGTTCGTCTGGCAGCAGAAAAAATCTTGAAAAAAGAAGTACTTGTATTAGGACCTGGAGTAAAAACAGGGCTAAACATTCTTATGGATAATCCAGGGCAGCTTGGTGCAGATCTTGTGGCAGATGCAGCTGCAGGCATTACTCATTATCCGGTTCCACTTATTATTATTGATATGGGAACTGCAACGACTATTTCTGTAGTAGATGAGAAGAAGCGTTACATAGGCGGCATGATTATGCCAGGGATTCAGGTATCACTTGACGCGCTTACTGCACGTGCTTCGCAATTAAGCGGTATCGGTATTGACGAGCCTAAGAGGATTATCGGCAAAAATACAATAGAATGTATGAAAAGCGGTGTGCTTTACAGCAATGCCGGTGCTATTGACGGCTGTATAGAACGGATTGAAGATGAACTTGGGCAGAAGGCAACTGTAGTCGCAACCGGAGGGCTTGCAAAAAAAATTATTCCGTATTGTAGAGAGCATATTATTTTAGATGAGGATCTTCTTTTAAAGGGACTTTTTGTGATTTATGAAAAGAACAGAAAGGTTGGTGCAAGCCATGAAGAAACAGAGCAAAGCAGATAAGGAACCGGCTCTTTTAACTACAGTATCCAGCAATTATCAGCTTGGACTTGTACAGAGCATTCTGGAGAAGCATCACATTCCCTGTCTTGCCCAGGACAGAGCAAGCGGCGGATATATGCGGGTTTATGCAGGAGGTTCTATTTTCGGAACCGATATTTATGTGGCGCCGGAAAATCTGGAAGAAGCAAGAGAGCTTCTTGATATTCTTGTACTTGACAACATGGAAGAAGTTCCGGAGGACGAGCTTACAAAAGAAGCGATGGAAGCAGGAAATCCGGAGGATTAAACCCCTCCGTTTCCTTTTCCGCGAAATGCCATAACAAAATCATCAGGAACAGGAGCAGTAAAAGTAAGTATTTTTCCTGTAATAGGATGAGAAAAATTAAGCTGGTAGGAGTGAAGCGCCTGTCGGCTTATTTTTTCGTAATGGGGATTATAAAGGTAATCTCCTGGAATGGGAAAGCCAAGGTGTTTTAAATGTACACGTATCTGGTGTGTTCTTCCTGTTTCCAGATGGAGCTCAAGAAGAGAAAGACCGTTGGAAAAATCAAGACGCTCAAAATGAGTCACCGCCTTTTCACCGGATTCAAAATCTACAATTCTCGTAATGACAGAATCCTTCTCTCTTGCAATGGGAGCGCAGATTGTGCCGCTGTCCGGAGTCATGCCTTCCGAAAGGGCAAGGTAGGTACGGCGGATCTGGCGCTTCTGCATCTGATTGCCAAGGAGTGCAGCGCTTAAGGCATTTTTTGCAAGGATCAGAGCTCCTGTTGTATCCCGGTCAAGGCGGTTGATGCAGCGGTACACAAAGGTCTGACCTTTTTGCTGAAAATACCAGGCTGCTGCATTTGCCAGTGTATTTTCATAATTGCCCTGAGAGGGATGTATGGGCATATTTGCCGGCTTATTTACAATCAGAAGATCCTCGTCCTCATATAAAACTGGGAGGGGAATTTCAGAAGGCACAATATGAGGAGAGGCTTCTGTTTCCGGAATACGGATACGGAGAAAGTCTCCTTCTTTTAATTTTGTTCTTCCAAAAGCTTTTTCCCCGTTTAAGAGAATGGCGTCAGATATGGTTTTCATGGAGGAGAGAATGTTTTTGGAAAAACCTTTTTCCCGTAAAAAAGAAAGGATTTCTTTCCCTTCCTCCTGGTTTGTAATCGTATAATATAAAATTCGTTCCATAGTGCTCTCTTTTCATTTTTTGTTGTTTCAATTACGTTCAAGCATAACAGGTTTTTTCTGAAATAACAAGTCAGATTAAATTGACTTTTCTAATATATGATTATATAATAAAAATCGAATTACAAAAAAGAAAAAGCATTCTCGGGAAGCGGGTGGAAATCCTGCACAAGTCCGTTACTGTAAAAGTCAGATACCAGATGCTTTTTTCAGAAAAGAAAATTCCTGCGGCAACCGGGATATTTTCTTATATTTTCGCTGAATC
>JAUNAX010000004.1:12388-38958 GCA_030527365.1 Eubacteriales bacterium
CAGAAAAGAAAATTCCTGCGGCAACCGGGATATTTTCTTATATTTTCGCTGAATCGAAAAAGAGGAAGAGGAATTTGTTGTCAGGCAGATTCCTTTTTTGTTTCTTTTATAAAGGAGCAGTATGAGCAATAGCGGATTGGAAAATTATTATGTGATCCGGGGGCAGAAAAAACTGCGTTTCGGTTATACAACAGGCTCCTGTGCAGCGGCAGCCTGCAGAGGAGCAGTAGAAATGCTTCTTGGAAAAAAAGAAGTAAAAGAAGTAAAGCTTATGACTCCAAAAGGGATTTCCCTTCTTCTTACTCTGGAGGAAATTAAAAGAGAAGAAAAGTGGGTAAGCTGCGGAGTGAGAAAAGACGGAGGGGATGATCCGGATACAACACACGGACTTTTAATCTGTGCCAGAGTGGAAAAAACAGAAAAGCCGGGGATTATTCTTGACGGAGGAACGGGTGTAGGGCGCGTGACAAAGCCAGGACTTTCTCAGAAAATCGGGGAGGCTGCTATCAATCCGGTCCCCAGATCTATGATTCTTTCTCAGGCGGAGGAAGCTTCTCTTCTTTATCATTATAAAGGCGGTTTGAAGATTACCATTTATGTGCCGGGTGGCGAGGAAGCCGCTTTGAAAACTTTCAATCCCCGCCTTGGGATTGCAGGAGGAATTTCTATTTTAGGCACGACAGGGATTGTGGAACCTATGAGTGAAAAAGCGCTTATTGAAAGTATTCGTGTGGAAATGCGTCAGCATTGTGCTCAAGGTGAAGAATATCTTCTTGTGACGCCAGGAAATTACGGAGCAGAGTATGTAAAAGAGAAGGCAGACCTTCCCTTCGAGAGAAACATGAAGTGCAGCAATTACGTGGGTGAAACCATTGATATGGCAGTAGATATGGGAGTGAAGGGGATTCTTTTTGTGGCGCATATCGGAAAGTTTGTGAAGGTTGCAGCCGGGATCATGAATACCCATTCTCACAGCGCGGACGGCAGAATGGAGGTTCTTGCCGCAAACGGAATCCGGGCGGGAGCGCCTCTTTCCTGTGCAAAAGAAATTCTGGAAGCAGGCACAACAGACGAGGCGCTGTCCATATTAAAAGAATGTGGATATTTGGAAAAAACAATGAAAGAAATTATGGAGCGCATTCAGTTTTATCTGAATCACCGTTCCTACGAACAGATTCTTCTGGGTGCTGTTGTCTTCTCTAATGAGCATGGGTATCTGGGGCAGACAAAAGACGCAGAAGAGCTGATAAAACGAATCAGAACACAGTAATGGAGGTTATTATGAAAGGTACGTTATATGGAATTGGAGTGGGACCGGGAGATCCGGAGCTTCTTACTTTAAAGGCGCTCCGCCTGATAAAAGAAGCTGATGTGATCGCACTCCCAGGGGAAAATCCAAAGGAAACCGTAGCATATAAAATTGTGGAAGGAGCGTATCCGGAGCTTTCAGAAAAAGCACTTCTTCCCGTTTCTATGCCTATGACAAAAGATCCGGAGCTTCTTGAAAAATACCACAACGAAGGAACCGCTCTTGTAAAAAAAGAGCTGGACGAAGGAAAGAATGTAGCATTTTTAACCCTTGGAGATCCGACGGTATATTCCACTTATATTTACATACATAAACGGATCAAAGAAATGGGGTATCCTACTGAAATTATAAGCGGAATTACCTCTTTCTGCGCCGTTTCTGCCAAACTTAATACAGGTCTTGTAGAGAAAGCACAGATGCTTCATGTGATTCCGGCATCCTATCAGGTGGAAGAGGCATTAAAGCTTCCCGGCACAAAGGTATTTATGAAGGCGGGTAAGAAAATGAAGAAAGTAAAAGAGGCAATCCTCTCCTCCGGTTCGCAGGGAATGATGGTAGAAAACTGTGGAATGCCGGAAGAGAAAATATATAAAAGTGTAGAGGAAATTCCGGATACAGCCGGATATTATTCACTCATTATTGTAGAAGAAGGAGAATAAAAGTATGGTACATTTTGTAGGCGCAGGTCCGGGAGCACCGGATCTGCTCACAATCAGAGGAAAACAGTATCTTGAGGAGGCAGACGTGATCATTTACGCCGGTTCTCTTGTAAATCCAAAGCTTCTGGAATATTCCAAAGATGTGTGCACCATTTATAACAGTGCGAAAATGACTCTTGAGGAAGTAATCTCCGTAATGGAAAAAGCGGAGGCAGAAGGAAAGACAACGGTTCGTCTTCACACAGGAGATCCCTGTATTTACGGGGCAATACGGGAGCAGATGGATATTTTGGACGAAAAGAGAATTCCCTATGATTCCTGTCCGGGAGTCAGCTCTTTTTGCGGAGCTGCAAGCGCCTTAAATCTGGAATATACACTTCCTGAAATTTCCCAGAGCGTGATCATCACACGTATGGAAGGACGCACACCTGTTCCTTCTAAAGAAAGTATTCAGTCTTTTGCAGCCCATAATGCCACAATGGTGGTATTTTTAAGTACAGGTATGCTTGAGGAATTAAGCAGACGTCTTGTGGAGGGCGGATACCAGCCAGATACTCCGGCAGCCATTGTATATAAGGCAACCTGGGAAGATGAAAAGAAATTCATCTGTACAGTAGACACACTTGCAAAGACAGCAGCGGAAAACAATATTACAAAAACAGCGCTTATGATTATCGGAGATGCGGTAAACACAGCACACTATGAGCGCTCCAAGCTGTACGATCCGGGCTTTACCACAGAGTTTCGCGAGGCAACAAAATGAAAGCAGCCATCATCTGTTTCAGTCTTACAGGCTGGGAGACAGGAAGGCGTTTAAAAGCAGGGCTTGAAAGCGAAGAAAATACGGTAATTCTTGAGGGAAAAAGCCGTTACCTTCCGGAAGGGATAGAGGAGAGTACAGGAGAGTGGGCAGGAAAGCGTTTTTGTGATTCTGACGCCATTGTTTTTGTGGGAGCCTGTGGCATTGCCGTTCGAAGCATTGCTCCTTATATACAGAAAAAGACGCAAGATCCGGCTGTCCTTGTGATTGATGAGTGTGGAAAATTTGTCATTTCTCTTTTATCCGGGCATCTTGGAGGAGCCAATGCTCTTACTTTAAAAGCGGCAGAAATCCTGAAAGCAGAGCCGGTTGTCACAACGGCAACAGACCTTCATAAACGTTTTGCCGTAGATGTATTTGCAAAGAAAAACGGCTGTGCGATTTTGAATATGAAGGCGGCAAAGGAAGTTTCTGCAGCTCTCCTTGCCGGAAAAACGGTTGGATTTTTCAGTGATTTTCCCTGGGAGGGTGAGCTTCCAAAAGGACTCGTTCTTTGTAGAGGAACAGGAGAAAATATGCCGGAGACAGGGGTTTCGGTTTCCGTTTATAAGAACCGAAAACCTTTTAAGGAGACAGTTTCCATTGTGCCTCCTGCCGTAGTTTTGGGCATGGGCTGCAGAAAAGGAAAAGATACAGAAAGTGTAAGAAAGGCAGCAGAAAAAGCTTTAAAAGAGGCAGAAATTTATAAAGAAGCCGTTGCCAGTCTTACAAGCATAGATATAAAAAAGGAGGAGGAGGCATTTCTTGCTCTTTCCGAAGATTGGGGAATTCCTTTTCTTACATATACTGGGGAGAAGCTTTTAGAAGTCCCGGGAGAATTTACGCCCTCGTCCTTTGTCCATTCTGTAACAGGAGTGGACAATGTGTGTGAGAGAAGCGCAGCTCTCGGCGCGGAAAAAGGCGCTCTCATTCAGAAAAAAACAGGGGAGAACGGTGTGACAACCGCCCTTGCATTAAAAGATTGGAGGATACGTTTTGAATAAAATATATGTAGTTGGAATCGGTCCCGGAGCTTATGATCAGATGACTGGAAAAGCGATCAAAGCCTTAAATGACAGCGATGTAATTATTGGTTATACTGTGTATGTGGACCTTGTAAAAGAATACTTTGCAGATAAGGAATTTATGACAACGCCTATGAAAAAAGAGGTGGATCGCTGTGTTCTGGCTTTTGAGGAAGCGGAAAAAGGAAAGACGGTTTCCATGATCTGCAGCGGTGACGCAGGGGTTTACGGAATGGCTGGACTTATGTATGAGGTTGGAAAAGATTACCCGAATACAGAGCTTACCATTATTCCGGGAGTGACGGCAGCAACAGGCGGAGCAGCAGTTCTTGGAGCGCCTTTAATCCACGATTTCTGCCTGATTAGTTTAAGCGATCTTCTCACTCCCTGGGAGAAAATTGAGAAGCGTCTTCTCTGTGCGTCGGAGGCGGATTTTGTGATCTGTCTATATAATCCGTCCAGTAAAAAGCGCCATGATTATCTTCAGAAAGCATGTGATCTTATGATGCAGCACAAATCACCGGATACAGTTTGTGGTATTGTGGGACATATTGCAAGAGAGGGAGAATGCGAAAAGGTCATGACCTTAAAAGAGCTTCGCGACACAGAGGTAGATATGTTTACCACAGTCTTTATCGGAAACTCCCAGACAAAGAAAATCGGCGGAAAAATGGTGACACCGAGAGGATATAAGGGCGTATAAGCCGGAGGAAAACATGGAAAAAGTCATTGTGTTTGCAGGAACGACAGAAGGATATGAGCTGTGCCGTTTTCTCTCAGATCACCAAATTTTTGTATGTGCCTGCGCAGCGACAGAATATGGGGGAAAAGCTCTTACAGAAACGAAGTATCTCCGTATTCATACAGGACGGTTAACCAGAGAAGAAATGGAAGCCTTTTTTCAAAAAGAAGAACCGGATCTTGTTCTGGACGCTACTCATCCGTATGCGGCAGAGGTTACAGAGAACATAAAATACGCCTGTGAAAAAACTGGATTTTTCTACCAGAGAGTTTTGCGGGATCAGGGAAAACAGGCAGAGCAGGCAGTATATGTGGAAAGTACGGAAACTGCCGCAGAGTTTTTAAATACTACAGAAGGAAATGTGCTTCTCACAACAGGCAGCAAGGAACTGAAAAAGTTTTTGGGAGTAAAAAATTATAAGGAGCGCCTTTATGCAAGAGTCCTGTCTCTTCCTTCTGTTATGGAGGAATGCAGCGCAGCGGGATTTGAAGGAAAGCATTTAATCGGAATGCAGGGACCCTTTTCAAAGGAACTTAATGAGGCAATGCTCCGTCAGTTTCACTGTCGCTATCTTGTGACAAAGGACACCGGAAAAGCAGGGGGATTTCAGGAAAAAATAGATGCGGCATTTTCCTGCGGAGCCATTCCTGTGATTATCGGAAGACCGTTAAAAGAAGAGGGATTGTCTCTTTTAGAATGTAAAAAGTGGCTTTCTGAAAGATTTGGTTTTTTCTTAAAACCCCAGATTACTCTTCTTGGAATCGGTATGGGAAGCCGGGAGACGCTTACCATAGAAGGAAAAAAAGCTCTGGAAGAAGCAGAGCTTTTAATCGGGGCAAGACGGATTGCAGATTCTGTAAAAATGCCCCATCATGCGGTAATTTATGAATATGACAGTGAGAAAATTTTCAAATATATCAAAGAACATGGGCAGTATGAACATATTGTAATTGCCCTTTCCGGGGACGTTGGATTTTACAGCGGAGCCAAAAAGCTCCTTACGGGACTGGGAGAGGATACCCGGGTAATTTGCGGGATTTCTTCTGTTGTCTATTTTATGGCAAAGGTAGGACTTTCCTGGGACGATGCAAAAATCGTAAGCGCACACGGGAGAAATTGTAATCTTGTATCTCTTATACGCCATAACAGGAAAGTTTTTTCCATTCTCGGTACAAAGGACGGTGTTTCCGCTCTTGCTGAAAAGCTTGTATATTACGGAATGGGAGAGGTGCTTCTCTATGTGGGAGAAAACCTTTCTTATGAAGAGGAGACTGTTTTTGTAAAACCGGCGAAGGAGCTTGTTTCCTATGAGGGAGATGCGCTCTGCGTTGTCTGTGCATATAACGAAAAGGCAGAGCCGCTTTTTTCCACTCACGGAATCAGGGACGAAGGCTTTATCAGGGGCAAAGCGCCCATGACAAAAGAAGAGGTTCGGGCAGTTTCCCTTATGAAGCTGGGTCTTTTTGAAGATTCCATTTGTTATGATGTAGGGGCAGGAACTGGTTCTGTCGCTGTGGAGATGGCGCTTCGCGCCCATCAGGGCAAGGTGTATGCCATAGAGAAAAAAGAAGATGCCCTCGCGCTTATTCTGGAAAATAAAAAGAAATTTGCAGTAGATAATCTGGAAATTGTGGGAGGCTGCGCCCCTGATGCAATGGAGGAGCTGGAAGCTCCCACACATGCGTTTATCGGCGGCTCCTCCGGGAATTTAAAAGATATTATAAAACTTCTTCTTGAGAAAAATCCGGAGGTCAAAATTGTGATAAACTGTATTACCCTTGAGACAGTGGGAGAGGCGATGGAAGCCATCCGTGAATTTGGCTTTCAGGAGCGGGATATTGTTCAGCTTTCTGTTTCCCGTTCAAAGGAAGTGGGACGCTATCACATGATGATGGGCGAAAATCCCATTTACATTTTTACATGCAGGGGGGCTTCTCTATGAAAATACCCAGGATTCTTTTTGCAGCGGGAGCAAGCGGAAGCGGAAAAACTCTGATTACCTGCGGCTTTCTTCAGGCGCTTGTAAACAGAGGCTTACGTCCTGCGTCCTTTAAATGCGGACCGGATTATATAGACCCCATGTTCCACAGTCGGGTAATTGGAACAAAATCAAGAAATCTTGACACTTTTTTTACATCAAAGGAGATGACACGGTATCTTCTTGGAGAAAACGCAAAGGACTGCGACCTTGCGGTAATGGAAGGTGTGATGGGATATTATGACGGAGTAGGTGGAAATACAAGCAAAGCAAGTGCCTACGACCTGGCAGATACCACAGATACTCCAGTTGTTCTCATTGTAAACAGTAAGGGCATGAGTGTCTCTCTTGCAGCTTATATTAAAGGTTTTTTGGAATTTCAGGAAAACAGCCACATAAAAGGGGTGATTTTTAACCAGATGTCCCCTATGCTGTACCCACGAATGAAAGCTCTTGTAGAAGAAAAGCTCCCTGTGCAGGTTCTGGGATATGTGCCAAAGGTGGAGGATTGCACCATTGAAAGCCGCCATCTCGGGCTTGTGCTTCCAGAGGAAATTAAAGGATTAAAAGAACGTCTCTTCCGACTTTCTGAAATTCTGGAAAAAACTTTGGATATAGACGGGATTCTTGCACTTGCAGAGGAAGCGGGAGAGCTTTCGGTGTCAGAGGAGTGCTTAAAAGAAAATGAGGCATATGGATACCGAAGTCCCAAACTTCTCCGGATCGGAGTGGCAAGAGATGAAGCCTTCTGTTTTTTCTATGAAGATAATTTACGGCTTTTAAAAAGTATGGGAGCAGAGCTTGTGTGGTTTTCTCCGATCCATGATAAAAAACTTCCGGAAAATCTGGACGGACTTTTATTATATGGCGGATACCCGGAGCTTTATGCCGAAAATCTGGAAAAAAACTCTTCTATGCGCGATGCAGTAAAAGAAGCCATTACAGGGGGAATGCCCTGTCTCGCGGAATGCGGCGGATTTCTTTATCTTCACGAGAAACTGGAAGATATGGAAGGAATTCCTCATAAAATGGCGGGCGTCATTGAAGGAAAAGCTTATCATACTGGAAAGCTTGGAAGATTTGGTTATATCTCCTTGAAACAGCAAAAAGAAGTGCTGGGAGAAGGAAATCTGGGAGAGATTCCGGCACATGAGTTCCATTATTTTGATTCTCCTCACTGTGGAGAGGATTTTTATGCAGAGAAGTCGGGCGGAAAGAGAGGCTGGAGCTGCATACAGGGCGGAAAACGCCTGCTGGCAGGTTTTCCCCATTTATACTACTATGGAAACCCGGAAGTTCCCAAAGCATTTTTAAAACAATGCCTGGAATATTCCGAAGGGAGAACACAATGAAATATACAATCGCCGCTTTTGCGGTAGGCTTTATACTTGATTTAATTTTTGGAGACCCGAGGTGGCTTTACCACCCGGTCTGCCTCATTGGAAATGCCATTGCTTTTCTGGAAAAAAAGATTCGGAAAATCTTTCCAAAAACAGAAAAGGGAGAGCTTTGGGGAGGGATTCTGGAGGTGCTTTTTATCTGCCTTCTTTCCTGGGGTGTTCCTTTTCTGATTCTTTACGGACTTCATAAGGTATGTGCACCCGCAGCCTTTCTTCTGGAAACATTCTGGTGCTATCAGCTTCTTGCCACAAAGTCGCTAAAGACAGAGAGTATGAAGGTGTATGAAGCGTTAAAAAACGGAAGCCTTGAGGACGCCAGATATGCCGTTTCCATGATCGTGGGAAGAGATACAAAGGCGCTTTCTGAGACAGGGGTAACAAAGGCAGCTGTGGAAACCATAGCGGAAAACACATCAGATGGAATTATTGCCCCTATGTTTTATATGGTCTTAGGCGGCGTTCCTCTTATGTTTTTGTATAAGGGGATCAATACGATGGATTCCATGCTTGGATATAAAAATGAGAAATACCTGTATTTTGGAAGGACAGCCGCAAAGCTTGACGACGTGGTAAACTATATTCCGGCAAGGATTTCCGGCTGGCTTATGGCGCTCTCTTCTGTATTTGCAGGGCTTGACGTAAAAAATGCGGTAAAGATGTACAAAAGAGACAGACGCAATCATGCAAGCCCTAATTCTGCGCAGACAGAGGCGGCTATGGCGGGGGCGCTTCGCGTACAGCTCGCAGGAAACGCATATTATTTTGGGAAGCTTTATGAAAAACCAACTATTGGAGATGATCTGCGCCCTGTGGAAGCGGAGGATATAAAACGCGCAAACCGTCTTTTATATGCAACCGCCTGGTCCGGAGCTATTCTTTTTTCACTGGTATGGATTTTTATATACTGGCTGATTTTATAACAGGAGGACGAAAATGAAACATATTCACGGAGGAAATGTATATCAATATAAAAATTGTGTGGATTTTTCTGCAAACTGCAATCCTCTGGGAACGCCGGAAAGCGTGAAAACCGCCATAATAAAAAGCCTTTCCCATATAAACGATTATCCTCAGGTGGGCTGCGCGCCTTTAAAAGAAGCCATCGGGCAGTATGAGGGTGTGAAGGCTTCCCAGGTGATCTGTGGAAACGGAGCTGCAGAGCTTATATTCTCTTTATGCCGTGCCCTGAAACCGAAAAATGCCCTTCTTCCTGCCCCAACTTTTGCAGAGTATGAGCAGGCTCTTGCAAGTGTGGACTGTTCCTGCAGTCATTTTTTTCTGAAAGAGGAGCAGTATTTTTCTATGGATGATTCTTTTCTGGAGAAAATCACAAAAGAGTTTGATATAATATTCTTATGTAACCCTAATAATCCTACAGGGATTTTGACGGACCGGGAATTTCTTATGAAAGTTCTGGAAAAATGTAGAGAGCATTCTGTTTTTCTTGTGGTAGACGAATGCTTTCTTGATTTTGTAAAAGAACCGGAATCGTACACCTTAAAATATGTATTAAAAGAGTACCAAAATCTCTTTCTTTTAAAAGCGTTTACAAAGCGTTATGCCATGGCAGGAGTGCGTCTCGGTTACGGACTGACGGCAAATGAGGACTTACTTCAGAAAATGGAGAGTGTGACACAGCCCTGGAATGTATCGAGTCTTGCCCAGGCAGCAGGGATCGCTGCATTAAAAGAAACAGAATATGTAAAAGAAGGAAGAGAAACTGTATTTAAAGAACAGGAATTTCTGAAAAAAGAGATGAAATCCCTTGGATTTACAGTCTTTCCTTCCCAGGCAAATTATATTTTCTTTAAAGGGGAAAGAAATCTTTTTAAAAAATGCGTGGAAAAGGGCGTTCTCATTCGAGACTGCAGCAATTATCCGGGGCTGGAAGCGGGGTATTTTCGGATTGCAGTAAAAAACCATGAGGATAATAAAATACTTCTTCGGGCATTAAAGGACATGGAAAGGGGATAAAAATGGCAAAGGCGATAATGGTACAGGGAACTATGTCCAATGCGGGAAAAAGTCTGCTTGCAGCAGGACTTTGCCGCATTTTTAAACAGGACGGGTATAAGGTGGCTCCCTTTAAATCACAGAATATGGCGTTAAACTCATTTATTACAGAGGAAGGACTTGAAATGGGACGCGCCCAGGTAATGCAGGCGGAGGCAGCCGGAATCGCTCCCTCCGTTCTTATGAATCCCATTCTTTTAAAACCTACAAATGATGTGGGTTCTCAGGTGATTGTGAACGGAGAAGTTTTGGGAACAATGAGCGCCAGGGATTATTTCCGCTATAAGAAAAAACTGATTCCCGATATTATGAAAGCATACGAAACGCTTGCAGAAGAAAATGACATTATTGTGATCGAGGGCGCAGGAAGCCCGGCGGAGATTAACCTGAAAGAAGAAGACATTGTAAACATGGGCATGGCAAAAATGGCGAAAGCCCCTGTTCTTCTTGTAGGAGATATTGACAGAGGCGGCGTATTTGCCCAGCTGATCGGCACGGTACAGCTTCTTGAGGAAGAGGAGCGGGATATGGTAAAAGGACTGATCATCAACAAATTTCGCGGAGATAAGACAATCCTGGATCCTGGTGTGAAAATGCTGGAAGAAAAAAGCGGCATTCCTGTTGTGGGTGTCGCACCGTATATGCAGATCCAGGTGGAGGACGAGGACAGTCTTACAGAGCGGTTTGACAAAAATCAGGAAATCGGTCAGATTGATATTGCTGTGATCCGTACACCGCGAATCTCCAATTTTACAGACTTTAACCCATTTGAAAGTATTCCGGGAGTGTCCCTTCGTTATGTGAAGACACCGGGAGAATTAAAAAATCCAGATTTGATTCTTCTTCCGGGAACAAAAAATACAATGGGAGATTTAAAATGGCTTCGTGAAAGCGGAATGGAGGCTACCATCTTAAAAGAGTCTTCCAGAGGAACACTGATCTTCGGAATCTGCGGCGGCTACCAGATGCTTGGAGAAACCCTTTCCGATCCCTGCGGCGTGGAAGAGGGCGGTTCTATGAAAGGTATGGGACTTCTTCCTGTTGAAACGGTGTTTACAGAAGAAAAAACAAGAACAAGAGTACAGGGAATCATTGGAAATATTACAGGACCTTATGCAGGACTTTCCGGTACAGAAACAGAAGGGTATGAAATCCATATGGGTGAAACTGTATTAAAAGAAGGGGCGAAAAGCGTTCTTTCCATTACAGATACCGTAACTGGGCATCAAAAGGCAGACGGTGCATACAGAGATAATGTATTTGGTACATATGTACACGGTGTTTTTGATAAAGAGGAATGTGCAAAAGCCCTTGTCCGTCTGATAGGCGAGAAAAAAGGACTGGACGTATCTTCTCTTACAGGTGTGGATTTTGCGGCATTTAAAGAAACTCAATACGATATTCTGGCGGATACTCTTCGCAGGCATCTTGATATGAAGAAAATTTATGAAATTCTGGAACAGGGAGTTTAAAAGGAGGGTGAAATATGAAGGTGGAGCTTGAAAATGTAAAGCCAATGGACATAGAAAAAAGAAGCTTTGAAATCATTACGGAGGAACTTGGAGATAAGAAGCTTCTTCCCGGAACAGAGCTGATCGTAAAACGGTGTATTCACACGAGCGCAGATTTTGATTATGCAGAAAATCTCTGTTTTTCCGAACATGCTGTAGAACAGGCAATTACAGCTATTAAAAACGGAGCCTGTATTGTAACGGATACTCAGATGGCAAAATCCGGTATCAATAAACGTGCTCTTTCCCGTTATGGCGGAGAAGTCTATTGCTTTATGTCAGATGAAGATGTGGCGGAGCTTGCCAGGAAAAATGGCACAACAAGAGCAACGGCAAGTATGGATAAGGCAGCTTCTCTTGATAAAAAACTGATTTTTGCAATCGGAAACGCACCGACAGCCCTTGTCCGCCTTTATGAACTGATAGAGGAGGGAAAAATATCCCCGGAACTGATCATCGGCGTTCCGGTAGGGTTTGTAAATGTGGTGCAGTCAAAAGAGCTTATTATGGAAGCTGGCGTTCCATACATTGTGGCAAGAGGCAGAAAAGGAGGCAGCAACATTGCAGCCTGCATCTGCAACGCGCTGCTTTACATGATCGACAACAGAAGAGATTAATCCCGGCAAAGGGAGTATAAGAGTTTCAGTGCAGGAAGGAAATCTTCCACAGGCATGGAGGAACAGGAAAGAACAACAGTTGTTTCCTGTTCTTTTTCATTTAAAAAGGATAGGGCAAGACCGTTTCGCTCTGCTTTTTCCTTCAGTTTCAGGGAAGAGCCGGAATAAGGAAGGGTAAGGGCAAGGCTTGTGCCTGCTGCCCCTGTACGGAGTGGGCAGTTTTCTCCAAACACGGTTTTCACATCTTTTTGAAGAGCTTTCAGCTTCTGGGAGTAAAGACGTTTGAGTTTTCTTGTCTGGGCGGCAAGATGACCGTCTCGTATAAACTGACAGAGTGCAATTTGTTCTGCTTTTGAGGCAGTCTGATTATAAAAGGCTGCCTTTTTTTTGTAAGCTTCAAGAAGGGGCGGGGGCAGCACCATGAAGCTTAGCCGGATAGAAGGAAGAAGAAGTTTTGAGAAGGAACCAATGTACACCACGTTTTCTCCACTTGCAAGACTGTAGAGGGAGGGGGTGGGTTTTTGAAGATATACAAATTCATTTTCAAAATCGTCTTCTATAATCAGACTTCCCCTGTCGGCTGCATGGCGGATCAGCTCCAGACGGCGTTTTACAGGCATAATTTCCCCCCATTTTGTCATGTGGGCAGGAGAGACGTAAATCACATGGGCGTCTTTGTTGCGGTACTGTACCTGAAAGCCGAAATCAGAAAAGACGGTGCTGCCCTGAACAAAGGAGGGTGTAGGAAAGGAAACCGTTTCCCTGTCCTTTAAAAGGGGACACAGGAGCTGTAAAAGGCTTTGTACGCCTGCTCCAACCACAATGCTGTCAGGAGAGCAGAGAATGTTTCTCCGTTCTCTTACATAGGCAGAAAGCACCTGACGGAAATCAGCCTCTCCCTGAGGTTCTCCGTAAGAGAGAAGCCGGGAATCCTGGCGGAGGGCGCTTTTCATATACCGCCTCCACAAATCAAAACGGAAACTTTCCCTGTCGGCTCCTGAGGAGGCAAAATCAAAGCGGTACACGGGCATTTCTTTCTGAGGAGCGCTTTCTTTTTCTTTTCGTTTTTGCCCCATGTCTGTTACATAATAGCCACTTTGAGCTCTTGCGAGAATATATCCGTCTGCTGCAAGTTGTAAGTATGCGTTTTCAATGGTAGTGCGGCTTAATTTTAATTCTGTTGCACAGGTGCGAAGAGAGGGCATTTTTGTTCCCGGAGGAAGGCTTCCGTTTAAAATCAGCTCCCGGTAGCGGTGATAGACGTTAAGATAAAGAGGTTCGTTCATAAACTGTCCTTTCAAAAATACTTGATTTTCCATGTTTTGTGAGATACACTTTAAAAGTATTGTACACGGTAAAGAAAAGGAATACAAGATGGAGGGAAGAAATTGAAAAAAATAGCAGTGATCAACGATTTATCCGGCCTTGGAAAATGTTCCCTGACAGCGGCAATTCCTGTTATATCTGTAATGGGCGTGCAGGCAGTGCCTCTGCCAACGGCTGTTTTAAGCAGTCAGACAGGATACGCTTCTTATTTTTATGACGATTATACAGACCGTCTTGAGCAGATAATAGAAGAATGGAAAAAAATCGGTTTTGTGCCGGACGGAATTTATACAGGATTTCTTGCAGGGGAAGCACAGGTAGAGAAAATCCAGAAGTTTTTAAATGCTTTTGCAGGAACGGATACAAAAATCCTTACAGATCCTATTCTGGGGGATAATGGAAGAGCCCATGGATTTTATACGGAAAAATTATGCGACTGTATGCGCTCTCTTGTAAAAAGAGCCCATGTGATCACGCCAAATCTCACAGAAGCCATGCTGCTTCTTTTTGGAAAGGACGAGACGGAAGAACGGTGGAAGGTGCTGGAAGAAGAAGGCGAGGAAGCCTTTTTAAGAGCAGCGGAAACATACGGAAAGCGCCTTTTAAAAAAATACGCTCTTCAGACAGTTGTCATAACAGGCGTGGAACATAGAAAAGAACAGCAGGCATATATGGGCAATCTTGTATGCGAGGCAGAAAAAAATGTCTGGGTGTTTTCCAAAAAGGAAGGAGGAAGCTACTCCGGTACAGGCGATCTCTTTGCTTCTGTATTAAGCGCAGGTCTTGTAAAGGGACTTTCTATGAAAGATTGTGCAGAAAAAGCTGCCCGCTTTCTGGAGAAAGCTCTTCGTCAGACTGTGAAAGAAGGAACCGACAGAAATGAAGGCGTATGCTTTGAGCCGTATCTGAAAGAATTGCTTTGAAAAAGAAGAGCCTGCATTACGCAAGCTCTTCCCATCTTTCATATAAAGCTTCCAGTTCTTTTAAGACAGCCTCTTTTTCCCGGCTGAGTTCTGTACAGCGGGCAACATTGGTGCATACGTCAGGAAGGACGAGGGTTTCGTCGATTTCCTTATCTCTCGTTTCCAGCTCTTCAATGCGAGCTTCTACTTTTTTCAGCTCATTTGCAAGTTTTCTTTTTCTTGCTTCCTCTTCCTTTTGCTGCTGCCAGGTCAGCTTGCTTTCGGAAATATTTTTTACTTCCGCTTCTTCTGCCTGGGAAGGGGCATATTTTTCTGTCAGCTCATCTTTTTTCTCAAGATAATAGTCGTAATCTCCAATATAATTTACAACTGCCTGATTGGTAAGGTCAAGGATCCTGGTTGCCGTCTGGTTTATAAAGTAACGGTCGTGAGAAACATAGAGTACGGTTCCTGTATAACTGTTTAAGGCTTCCTCCAGAATCTCCTTTGAGGCAATGTCGAGATGGTTGGTGGGCTCGTCAAGGATCAGGAAATTTGCCTCGGAAAGCATAAGCTTTGCAAGGGAAACACGACCTCTTTCTCCACCGGAAAGGGCAGAGATTTCTTTAAATACATCGTCTCCTGTAAAAAGAAAGGCAGCCAGCATATTTCGGATTTCCGTTTCCGTGAGCGAAGGATAGGTATCGGAAATTTCCTGAAAAATAGTTTTTTCTGTGTGGAGCACATGGTGTTCCTGGTCGTAATAGCCAATCTGTACTTTTGAGCCAAGGGTAAATTCTCCTGCGTCTGCCGTGAGAATGCCGTTTAAAATCTTCAACATGGTGGTTTTGCCTGTTCCGTTGTTTCCAATGAGGGCAACCCGTTCTCCTCGTTTGATCTCAAAAGAAATATCCGTAAAGAGAGTCTGTCCGGGGAAGGATTTGGAAAGACCTTCCACAGAGAGAACATCGTTTCCGCTTACAAAACGTGGTTCCAGGGAAATCCGCATCTGATTCTGAATTTCTGCCGGTTTATCGAGACGTTGGATCTTATCCAGCATTTTTTCACGACTTTCTGCACGGCGTATGGATTTTTCTCTGTTAAAAGATTTCAGCTTTGCGATCACAGCTTCCTGATGTTTGATTTCTCTTTGCTGATTTAAGTAAGCTTTATACTGGGCATCCCGGAGCTGTGCTTTTTTTAAGGCAAAAGAAGAGTAGTTTCCGTTGTAGCTTAAAATATTCCCCGCCTCGATTTCAATTACCTTTGTGACAACTTTGTCAAGAAAATAACGGTCATGAGAAACAATCAGTACAGCGCCCGGATAATTCAGAAGATACGTTTCCAGCCAGGAAATGCTCTCCATATCCAGATGGTTAGTAGGCTCGTCAAGAAGGAGAATGTCCGGTTTGGATAAAAGGAGCTTACCGAGAGCTACTCTTGTTTTCTGCCCCCCGGAAAGAGTTTCAATCTGTTTTGTGAAATCTTCCTCTCCAAATCCAAGACCCTTTAACACACCGATTACTTCGCTTTTGTACGCGTAACCGTTTTCCAGCTCAAATTGATGGTTAAGCCTTGTGTATGTATTCATAAGAGATTCCAGCGCCTCACCGGACGCGTCCTTCATATCCTGTTCAAGGGTGCGCAGGCGGCTTTCCATGTCCAGAATATGCTGCTTTGTAGTGAGAAGCTCCTCATATATGGAATGGTGTCCGTGTATATCCTGATACTGGGCAAGATAGCCGATATTTTTATCTTTGGAAATGACAACATTTCCGGAATCACAGGGAAGTTCGTCCATAATGATGCGAAGAAGCGTTGTTTTTCCGGCACCGTTGTTTCCGATAAGGGCAGCTTTTTCCCGGTCTTCTATATGAAAGGAAGCGTCCTTTAAAATAATTTTTTCGCCAAAGGATTTTGACAGGTTATGACATGACAAAATCATGGGTATTCCTCCGTTTTTCTTAAATATCTATACTATTATACAGAAAAATTCCTTTTTTTGAAAGAACAAATCAACTTTATTTGACAATAAAATGTCATTTCGGTATAATTGACGTAGTATTCTAAGGAGGGAACAGTTGTGGAGGTAAAAGAGATTTCGAGAGCGGTGATTAAACGTCTGCCACGTTATTATCGCTATTTAGGGGAGCTTTTAGAAGAAAATGTAGACCGGATTTCTTCTAATGACCTAAGCAAAAAAATGCACGTTACCGCGTCTCAGATCCGTCAGGATTTGAATAATTTCGGCGGTTTTGGACAACAGGGATATGGTTATAATGTAAAATATCTGTATACAGAGATTGGAAAAATCCTGGGGCTTGATACGGTACATCCCATGATTATTTTAGGTGCGGGTAATCTGGGACAGGCGCTTGCCAATTACGTGGATTTTGAAAAAAGAGGATTTAAACTTGTGGGAATTTTTGATGTAAATCCTGTTCTGGAAGGCATTGCCGTAAGAGGCATTGAAATCCAGATGTT
Organism: Eubacteriales bacterium; assembly: GCA_030527365.1. GTDB lineage: Bacteria > Bacillota > Clostridia > Lachnospirales > Lachnospiraceae > Blautia_A. Next base: position 29,154 of record JAUNAX010000004.1, read on the forward strand.
AAGTGAGCTTCCTTTCTTTCTGAAAGAGCACCATGTGGAAATTGCAATTTTGACACTGCCAAAAAATAAGGCAAAGGAAATGGCAGGGATTTTAACAGAAAACGGAATCAAGGCAATCTGGAATTTCGCTCATATTGACCTTGACACGCCGGAAGATGTGATCGTGGAGAATGTGCATCTTTCCGAAAGTCTTATGACACTTTCTTATAATCTGAGCCAGTACCGCCAGAAACAGACAGAAAAAGAGAAGATGTAAAATGAAAGAAATTGTGACATGCAGCCAGATGAAGGCGCTTGATAATCATACGATTAAAGAAATGGGAATTCCTTCCTGCGTTCTGATGGAGCGTGCCGCTCTGAAATGTACGGAGGAAATAGAAAAAATACTGGAGCCAAAAGAACGTGTTCTTGTTGTGTGCGGCAGCGGAAACAACGGAGGAGACGGGATTGCCGTTGCAAGAATGCTGCATCTTAAAGGAATCCACACTCATATTTTTCTTGCGGGAAAAGAAGAGTCCATGACAGAGGAGACAGCTCTTCAGTGGAAAATTGCAAGAAGTTATCATGTACCTCGTGTGAATAACCCGCAGTGGCGTGAATATACTACTATAGTAGATGCCATTTTCGGCGCAGGACTTTCCAGACCTGTAGAGGGAAACATGAAAAATCTCATTCACTGTATGAATGATTCTTCTGCTAAAAAAATTGCCATTGATATTCCTTCTGGAATTGACGGAAATACAGGAATGGAGCTGGGAATTGCCTTTCGCGCAGATCTGACCGTTACCTTTGGATTCCGAAAACGGGGACTTTGTTTTTATCCGGGAAGAATGTATGCGGGAAAAACTGTAGTAGCGGATATTGGCATTTACCGAACAGAAGGGCAGGGAAGCACGTTTGCCATGCAGGAAGAGGATCTTCTTCGTCTGCCGCCCCGCCGTCCTTCGGGAAATAAGGGAACATTTGGAAAAGTCCTTGTTGTGGCTGGCTCGGAAGGTATGTGCGGAGCTGCTTATTTGAGCGCTGCCGCAGCCTTAAAAGCAGGCGCAGGCATGGTTCAGATCCAGACTGTGGAAGCAAATAGAATCCCTCTGCAGATCCTTCTTCCGGAGGCTATGGTATCCTGCACATTTACAGAGGAGGAAAATAGCCGGATCCTTTCCTGGTGCGATGTGGTGGTGATCGGTCCAGGTCTTGGCAATTACGGTTTAAGCTATGAAAGGGAACTCTGGTTTTTAAAGAAAGCAGGAGAGCTTCAGAAACCGGTAATTCTGGACGCAGATGGGCTGAATCTTCTGGCTCTGCGGCCAAAGTGGAAGGAATATCTTGGGGCGCATGTAGTTATCACTCCTCATATTGGAGAGATGAGCCGCCTTACGGGAAAAACAATCGGGGAAATCCAGAACTGTATGGCAGAGACGGCTCTTTCCTATGCACAGGAGACAAAAACAACCTGTGTATTAAAAGATGCCTGCACTGTGACAGCAGGCAGAGACGGCGCGCTTTATCTGAATCTTTCCGGAAACGAGGGAATGGCAACAGCGGGAAGCGGAGACGTACTTACCGGAATCCTTGCGGCTGTATTCTGTATGTATCTGGACAGGGAAGATAGGGTTACTCCGGAAATAAAGGCTGCTCTCGGGGTATATCTCCACGGACGATGTGGAGATATTGCGGCAGAAAAATACGGTTCCCGTTCTCTTACAGCCAGGAATCTCATTGAGGTGCTGCCTGAGGCATTTTGCAGAAAAGAGGAAGTATTATGAAGAAATACCAGCGTATCAGAGCGGAGGTTTCCCTTGATGCCATTGCACATAATTTTGAGGAAATGAGAAAGCGTATTCAAAAAGATACGAAAATCATTGCTGTGATAAAAGCGGACGGCTACGGTCACGGCGCAGAGGCTGTGGCGCGGCTTATCCATGATTACGATTACATATGGGGATTTGCAGCTGCAACAGCAGAAGAAGCCATTGCTCTTCGAAAATCCGGAGTAACAAAACCCATTCTGATCCTGGGACTTGTTTTTGAAGAGCACTTTCAGGAGCTTGCTGCTCTGGATATACGAATTACGGTATCTGATGTAGAGACTGCACAGAAATTTGCTGCGGCAGCGGCGCATACAGGAAAGAAGGCACAGGTACACCTTGCCCTTGATACGGGAATGACACGAATTGGATTTTCTGATACTCTGGAAAGCGTGGAGGAAGTCCGGAAAATAAAAGGAATCCCGGAACTGGAAATCGAGGGACTTTTCACTCATTTTGCAAGGGCAGATGAGTATGATAAAAGCCCTGCTCTTGTACAGCTTTCCCGCTATCAGCACTTTGTACAGCTTTTAAAAGACCAGGGAATCGAAATTCCGCTCTGTCACTGTTCCAACAGCGCCGGGCTCATGCGTATTTCAGAGGCAAATATGGACGCTGTGCGGGCTGGAATCACCATTTACGGTGTCTATCCCTCCGATGAAGTGGAAAAAGATGCCCTTGCCCTTATCCCTGCTATGGAATTAAAAAGCCATGTGTCTTATGTGAAAAAGGTAAAACCGGGAACAGAAGTAAGCTATGGCGGAACATTTGTGACAGAGAAAGCTACAATCATTGCCACTATCCCGGTGGGGTATGCGGACGGATACCCTCGCACCCTTTCTAATAAGGGCTGGGTGTTGATTCACGGAAAAAAAGCCCCCATACTCGGAAGAGTGTGTATGGATCAGTTTATGGTGGATGTTACCCATATTCCAGAGGCGGCAAAGGGAGATGAGGTGACTCTTCTGGGGCACGATGGAAAGGAATGGATCGATGCAGACACCATTGGAAATCTTTCCGGACGATTTTCTTATGAATTTCTCTGTGAGATCAGCAAACGTGTCCCGAGGATTTATGTACATAACGGAAAAGAGACAGGAGAACTGAGTTTCTTCTCTTAAAAGAAATGCACCACGCATGTATACACAAGAAAAATATGGAAATACTATTCCTAAAATAAGGCAATGCCGAAACAGAATCGGAGTGTGAATTGTGTGGTAATTAAAAGAGGGGATATTTTTTATGCAGATTTAAGACCTGTGGTGGGAAGCGAACAGGGAGGAATCCGACCGGTGCTCATTATACAGAATGATGTGGGAAACCGGCACAGCCCAACTGTTATATGCGCCGCCATAACTTCTAAAATGAATAAGGCAAAGCTCCCGACACATATAGAGATTGACGCGTCTGCTTACGGGATTGAAAGGGATTCTGTAATCCTTTTAGAGCAGCTCCGCACAATCGATAAGAGAAGGCTGAAAGACAAGGTATGCCATCTGGACGGTCCCATGCTTGACCGTGTGAATCATGCCCTGGAAATAAGTCTGGAGCTTACATTTTAGCGCAGTCTTGACGAAAGATGGTTATAGTGCTATATTTTAGCAGTAACTATGGATTTATTTACAAAGGAGTAAGAGATAAATAATGGAAGATGGCAGTAGTCTGCCCTTATGGGGCATCATTATTTTATTCATGCTGTTTTTACTGAACGGTATTTTCTATGGATTTGCAGCAGCCGTTCAGAATTTAAGTGAAGGGGAATTACAGAGACGCGCCCTGGAAGGGGATAAAAAAGCAATAAAGCTTCTCGAGTTTATGAATCATCCGTCTCAGTATGTAAATGCCATTCCTCTTATGGTAATTTCTTCGGGGATCTGCTTTGGTACGTTTTTTGTACCCTGGGCTGTTCGGGAGTTTCATCCCTACATAAAGCATATTCCTGCAATGCTTCTGGTTCTAATTCCGGGAGTGATCCTTCTGGCTGCTCTTGGCATTCTTACCTTCCGAAGGATTGGAAGCTTCAGCCCGGAAGGCTTTGCCTACAGATGGCTTGGAGTAGTATCGTTTTTTTCAAACATACTTTATCCGGTTACCATGTGTATTACCTGGATCGCAAAGCTTGCGGCAAGACCTTTTGGCATCACTCTTGACCAGACAATGGAGGCTGTCACTGAGGAAGAAATCATTTCTATGGTGGATGAAGCCCATGAGCAGGGTGTCATAGAGGAAAATGAAGCGGAAATGATCCAGAATATTATTTCCTTTAATGAAACAGAAGCAAAGGATATTATGACACACAGAAAAAATGTGGTTGCCTTTGACGAAGAAATGCTTCTTCAGGAAATGATTGACGAGATGCTTGAGGAAGGAAATTCCAGGTATCCTGTTTTCAGAGAAGATCTTGATAATATCGTAGGAATTGTCCATTATAAAGATGCGCTGAAGTTTATGACAAAGAATCCCTGGGCAAAATTTAAGCCTTTAAAGGAACTGCCGGGACTGATGCGTACCGCAGCCTTTATTCCGGAAACGAGAGGAATCGGGGATCTTTTCCATACCATGCAGGCAAAAAAGCTTCACATGGCAATCGTAGTAGATGAGTATGGTCAAACAGCAGGTCTTGTTTCTATGGAAGATATTCTGGAAGAAATCGTAGGAGAAATTCTCGACGAGTATGATGAAGATGAGGTAACGATCCGCCCACAGATTGACAACAGCGTTATGATAGACGGTCTTGTAAATCTGGAAGATGTGGAGGAGGAACTTGGAGTCGATTTCGGAGACTGTGAGTTTGAGACATTAAACGGATATTTAACTTCTCTTCTGGGACATATCCCTACAAAGAAAGACCTGGATAAAGAAATTGTTGCAAACGGCTACCGCTTTCAGATTCTGTCTTTGGGAAATAAGACGATCGGACGTGTGCGTGCCGAAAAAATAAAACAAGAAACAAAAGGAGAAGACAAATGTCAGGACATTCAAAATTCGCAAACATAAAGCACAAGAAAGAGAAAAATGACGCTAAAAAGGGAAAGATTTTTACAGTAATCGGACGTGAGATCGTAATGGCTGTAAAAGCCGGCGGTCCGGATCCGAATAACAACAGCAAACTTCGTGATGTGATTGCAAAGGCAAAAGCAAATAACATGCCAAACGATACCATTGACCGTGGAATCAAAAAAGCGGCAGGTGCAGACGCAGCAGACAACTATGAAAAAGCAGTATATGAAGGCTACGGTCCAAACGGAGTAGCTATCATTGTGGAAACTCTGACAGACAATAAAAACCGTACTGCAGGAAATGTAAGAAATGCCTTCACAAAGGGAAACGGAAGCATTGGAACACAGGGCTGCGTATCTTTCATGTTTGATCAGAAGGGACAGATCATCATTGACAAAGAAGAGTGCGAAATGGATGCGGACGAGCTGATGATGATCGCTCTCGATGCGGGAGCGGAAGATTTTTCCGAGGAGGAGGACAGCTTCGAGGTTCTCACAGCTCCGGACGATTTCAGTGCAGTAAGAGAGGCGCTGGAAGGCGCAGGCGTTCCGCTTCTTGAGGCACAGGTGGCAATGATCCCGCAGACATATGTGGAGCTTACAGATGAAAAGGCAATCAAAGACCTTCAGAAAACACTGGATCTTCTGGATGACGATGACGATGTAACAGACGTATGGCATAACTGGGACGAATAAGTTTCGTATGAAAAACAGATTTTGACACATAATACCTTCAGGAATAAAATTCTTGGAGGTATTTTTTATGGAAAAAGAAAAAAATGAAGAAAAACGTACAGAGCGTCTTGAAAATGAAAGTGAAGAAAATCGACAGATACGGGATATGGGGCAGGTTCTTCTTGATAAAAATGAAAAGAAGCACAGAATCGAACTTCTCAGTATCATCGGTGAGGTGGAAGGTCATGAATCTGCTCCTGCCCAAAGCAAGACCACAAAATATGAGCATGTGCTGCCAAAACTTGCCATGATTGAGGACGATGAAAATGTGGACGGACTTCTGATTCTCTTAAATACAGTAGGCGGCGACGTGGAGGCTGGACTTGCCATTGCAGAAATGATTGCTTCTTTAAGTGTTCCTACGGTATCTCTTGTTCTTGGGGGAGGTCATTCCATAGGGGTTCCTATGGCTGTTTCCGCAGATTATTCTTTTGTAGTTCCAAGTGCAACGATGGTCATTCACCCTGTGCGTTCCAGCGGAATGTTTATCGGGGTTGCCCAGACATACCGGAATATGGAAAAAATCCAGGACAGAATTACCGGTTTTATTTCCAGTCATTCTCATACCAGTCAGAAGCGTCTGGAGGAACTGATGCTGGATACCAGCCAGCTTGTAAAAGATGTGGGAACCATGCTGGAGGGGAAAGAAGCTGTAAAAGAAGGGCTGATAGACGAAGTGGGTGGTATGAAAGAAGCCCTTGCAAAACTTTATAAGCTGATTGAAGAAAAAAACAAAAAAAATTAAGTTTCTTGTTTGCTAATTTCCTTTTTTGTGCTATTATAAGAAAGAATGAGTGGGAATGTAATAGGTGTCCTTTCAGATGCCTGTTAAATATGAATGCCAGGAGGAAATTATGTATAAGATACTGAAAGCAGAAAAACTTGCTGCAAACATCTTTCTTATGGACGTAGAAGCTCCGCGCGTGGCAAAACATTGTCTGCCGGGCCAGTTCGTAATTGTAAAAATGGATGAAGAAGGAGAGCGCATTCCGCTTACGATCTGTGATTATGATGCAGAGAAGGGAATTGTGACGATCGTATTCCAGCCAATCGGCGCTTCTACCATGAAGATGGCAGAACTTCAGGCAGGCGATTCCTTCGAGGATTTTGTTGGTCCCCTTGGAAAACCTTCCGAGTTTACAGAAATGGACTTAGATGAGCTTAAGAAAAAACGTATTGTATTTGTTGCAGGAGGGGTTGGTACCGCTCCTGTTTATCCGCAGGTAAAATGGCTTCATGAGCATGGAATCACAGCAGACGCTATCGTTGGAGCAAAAACAAAAGATCTGGTGATCCTGGAAGAGGAAATGAGTAAAGTCTGCAACCTTTATGTTACAACAGACGATGGTTCTTATGTAAGAAAAGGTATGGGTACGGATGTACTTCGCGATCTTGTTCAGAATCAGGGAAAAGAATATGATGTATGTGTTGCCATCGGGCCGATGATCATGATGAAATTTGTCTGTCTTCTCACAAAAGAACTGAATATTCCGACAATCGTCAGCATGAACCCGATCATGGTAGATGGAACCGGTATGTGCGGTGCCTGTCGTCTTATGGTAGGCGGAGAAGTAAAATTTGCCTGTGTAGACGGTCCGGAATTTGACGGACATCTTGTAGATTTTGACCTTGCAATGAAGAGACAGCAGATGTATAAAACAGCAGAGGGCCGTGCAATTTTAAAACAGCAGGAAGGTGACACACATCATGGCGGATGTGGACACTGCGGAGGTGACGAATAATGGGCGATGTATTAAAGAAAGTACCGGTAAGAGAGCAGGCTCCTGAAGTTCGTGCAAAGAATTTTGAAGAAGTTTGTCTTGGATATAACAAAGAGGAAGCAATGGAAGAGGCAGCACGTTGCATTAACTGTAAAAATGCAAAATGTGTGCAGGGCTGTCCGGTGTCTATCAATATTCCGGCATTTATCCATGAAGTAAAAGAAGGAAATATGGAAGCTGCATATCAGGTGATCAGTGAGTCCAGCGCGCTTCCGGCAGTATGCGGACGTGTATGCCCTCAGGAAAGTCAGTGTGAGGGAAAATGTATCCGCGGTATCAAGGGCGAGCCGATTTCCATTGGTAAGCTTGAGCGTTTTGTTGCAGACTGGGCAAAAGAGAACGGAATCAAACCGGCTCCGGCAAAAGAGAAAAACGGGCATAAGGTTGCCATCATCGGTTCCGGCCCTGCAGGTCTTACCTGTGCGGGAGACCTTGCAAAAATGGGCTACGATGTAACGATTTTTGAGGCTCTTCACAAAGCAGGCGGCGTTCTTGTATACGGTATTCCGGAATTCCGTCTTCCAAAAGATAAAGTAGTTGCAGAAGAAGTTGAAAATGTAAAATCTCTTGGCGTTAAAATTGAAACAAATGTTATTATCGGAAAATCTGTAACCATCGACGAACTTCTGGAAGAGGAAGGTTTCGAAGCTGTATTTATCGGTTCCGGCGCAGGTCTTCCAATGTTTATGGGAATCCCGGGAGAACAGGCAAACGGTGTATTCTCTGCCAATGAGTATCTGACACGTAACAACCTTATGAAAGCGTTCCGTGAAGATTATGACACTCCGATTTTCCACGGCAAAAAAGTTGCAGTTGTAGGTGGTGGAAACGTAGCGATGGACGCTGCAAGAACAGCTCTCCGTCTTGGCGCAGAGGTACATATTATTTACCGTCGTTCTGAGGCTGAGCTTCCGGCACGAGTTGAGGAAGTTCATCATGCAAAAGAAGAGGGCGTGATCTTCGACCTTCTCACAAACCCGGTAGAGATTCTTACAGACGAAAATGACTGGGTAACAGGAATCAAATGTGTGCGTATGGAGCTTGGTGAGCCGGACGCTTCCGGAAGAAGACGTCCTGTGGAAATTCCAGGTTCCGAGTTTGAGATTGAGGTTGATACAGTAATCATGTCCCTTGGAACTTCTCCAAACCCGCTGATTTCTTCCACAACGATTGGTCTTGACATCAATAGGAGAAAATGTATCATTGCAGATGAAGAAACAGGCAAAACATCAAAAGAGGGCGTTTACGCAGGCGGCGATGCCGTTACAGGTGCAGCAACTGTAATCCTTGCTATGGGAGCAGGAAAAGCAGGAGCAAAAGGTATTGATGAGTTCATCAAAAGCAAATATACAAAATAAATAAACGAACATAAAAACGGAGTTTCCGAAAGGAAGCTTCGTTTTTCTTTTGTTGTGTCCCGGGCGTTCCTATGCTATAATAAGAAACTAAGGGTAAGGGAAATCCTTCCATAAAGTATCAGAAAAAGGGAGTACATATGGCAGCATTATACGCGATTTTATTAGGAATTTTACAGGGTATTACGGAATTTTTACCGGTAAGCAGCTTCGGACACACAAGCCTGATAGAAAATCTTCTGGGAATGGGGCATGAAGGAGGGATTCTTTTTGAAACACTTCTTCACGTGGGAACGCTGGTTGCGGTATTTTCCGTCTTTCATAAGGATCTGAAGAGAATCTGGGTTGAACTGGTGGGTATGGTTATGGATATAGTGGGAAATGTATATCTTTTTATCCATAACAAGCGGACAGGTGATTCGCTTCATTATGCCAAAATTATAAAGGGTACATACAGACGGCTGACTGCCCTTCTTGTAGTTTCCTTTATTCCCACGGCAGTTCTTGGGTATACGGCAAGGAGACTGGTACAGCGTACTGCACTTTCTCCGGTTGTGCCGGAAATTTTTCTTCTTTTAACAGGAGTATGGCTGCTCGTGATAGATCTAAGTAGGGCAGGGGGCAATAAAACTCCGAAAAACTGCGGATATGAAGACGCTATGTGGATTGGGATCTGTCAGGGACTTTCAGTTTTTCCGGGGCTTTCCAGATGCGGACTTACAATGGGGGCGGCGCTTTTCTGTGGATTCAGCCGCAAATTTGCGGTAAAATATTCATTTCTGGTGTCAGTTCCTGCCATTATTGGTGCTTTTTTTGTGGAAGTACCCCAATTTGCGGCAGCAGATATGGGTGTGGGAACAGGAGCCGTTTATATTCTCGGTATGGCAGCATCTGCAGTAACCGGATACTTTTTGATCCGTTTTCTTTTAAGGATCACACAGACACTACCGTTTAAATATTTTGCATTTTACTGCTTTTTAGCAGGTATTGCAGGTATTGTAGTAAACTTTGGATAAATGGTTGCAGTAAACCGTTACGATAAATCTGTCTGCATGACAGAAGAACATAAATTTATTTTCAGGGAGGGAAGCTTTTCATATGGCAGCTTCAAAGACGAACAGAAACAA
>JAUNAX010000094.1 GCA_030527365.1 Eubacteriales bacterium
TTTATTAGTTTGTGATAACAAGCTCTGTTTCTTTGTCGAAGAAATGTGCTTTTTCCATATCAAATGCAAAGTTAATCGGGTCGCCTGTTTTTGCTGTTGTACGTGGATCAACTCGTGCTGTTACCTGTGTTCCGTTTACATCGAAGTACAGGAATACTTCTGCACCAAGAAGCTCGTAAACTTTAACAACAGAAGACATTGGAGCGCTTGGAGAAGCCTCGATAAACATCTGGGAATCGTGAATGTCTTCCGGACGGATACCCATAACAACTGTTTTTCCTACATAGCCGCTGTCTTTGAGAGCTTTAGCTTTTGCAGCAGGAATTACTAAGTCATGTTCGCCGATTTTTGCGATTAAGTTGCCGCCGTTTTCTTTGATTTCAGCATCAAGGAAGTTCATCTGCGGAGATCCCATGAATCCAGCTACGAACAGGTTGCCTGGTTTCTGGTATAAGTTCTGAGGTGTATCTACCTGCTGAACAACACCGTCTTTCATAACAACGATTCTTGTACCAAGTGTCATAGCCTCTGTCTGGTCGTGTGTTACGTAGATGATAGTAGCGCCAAGTCTCTGGTGGATTTTGGAAATCTCGATACGCATCTGTACACGAAGTTTTGCATCCAGGTTTGAAAGAGGCTCGTCCATAAGGAATACCTTAGGATCACGAACGATAGCACGTCCCATAGCAACACGCTGTCTCTGACCACCGGAAAGAGCTTTCGGTTTACGGTCAAGCAGTTTGTCAAGGTCAAGGATTCTTGCTGCTTCACGAACTTTTTTATCAATTTCATCTTTCGGAACTTTACGAAGTTTCAGACCGAAAGCCATGTTGTCATAAACTGTCATATGTGGATACAGAGCGTAGTTCTGGAATACCATTGCAATATCACGGTCTTTTGGCTCAACATCGTTCATAACTTTATCGCCGATTTTTAAAGTACCGCTTGTGATTTCCTCAAGTCCTGCAACCATACGAAGAGTTGTGGATTTACCACATCCGGAAGGACCTACGAAAATGATGAACTCTTTGTCTTCAATGTCCAGGTTAAAATCTTTAACTGCCTGGAAACCGTTTGGATAAGTTTTGTTAATGTGCTGTAAAGATAAACTTGCCATTTTGTTTTCCTCCAAAAAAATATTATATAAACTGTAATAGTTTTCTGTGTCATTCACTGTAAACAGTATACCGAAAACAGAAAAAAAGAGCTAGAGAAGAATTGTACAAAGTTTTTTCAGGGTTCTTGTCATAATGACGAAAAAAACAGGGGGAGTTTTTCGTCATTATGTTAAAACCATCAGAGCTCCGGTGAAATCCTGTTCTCGTTTACAAACATTCCTTGAAATTTTTCAGCCTGAAACATTTTCATAAACCATTCACACTTACATAAAAACAGATAATAAATGTTAAGACCGCTGCCATGAAGCGTCTCAAAATTTCCCTGCCCCTTTGAGATGATCACATCGGCATTTTTAATAAGAAAGAGGCTTTCTTCGCTGATGTGGGGCAACCATGTGCCGCCTACATCATTTCCGTTTCCGATGACAGGTACAAGTTCTGTAAGACCGCACATGATAGCGTCATCTATTGTAGCGTCATTTGCTGCGGGGAAGCCTCTTACAATAACCTGAATTGTAAGATTCGGAAAACGTTCCTTTAAAATCCGGATAACCAGCTTATCGAGGACAATCTCGCCACAGTTGTCTGTAAGGTAGACAAGAGAGTGGGCAGAGGTAAGCTCCTGGCAGAATCGCTCGTATTCTTCTCTGTCAAGGGCTTCCTTTTTTCCCTCTTCAATAAGAGATAAAAGTTTTGTCTTGCTTACATGAGAGAACGCGGCAAAGTCAATATAATTCCCAATTCTGGAATAGATTAGGGCGCGCTCAAGAGGATCGTTGCTTTCTTGTATGGAACCTATCAGTTCTTCTTCCAAATCCATCACAAGCTGATTAAATTCTTTTTTTAATTCTGTGTAATCTTTTGGAGCAATGCCCCATGTTTTTGTAAAGAGTTTCTGAAATTCTGTGTAAAGGCTTGGGGAGTTGTCGTTCTCCTGAAGGTTTGCAAGCCGGGTAAGGATGTCCTGCATATAGGAAAGTTTCTTTTTTTCGTCCTGGAAGCTGTCAATCATGGAGGCTTGTTTGTTAATATGACAGCAGAGACAGTAAGCATTAAGTCTCATATAAGTCTCCTTTTGCTAAAATTAAGAAAGTGCATCAGGCGCAGAATTCAGCCGTCCGTACCGTTTGGCAAGAGTTTTCATTTCAGCACGGAGTTCTTTTGAAAATTGTCCTTCTGTCATTCTCCATTTCCAGTTACAGCCAAGTGTGGACGGTTTGTTGATCCGGGCTTCATTACCAAGACCGAGATAATCCTGCATGGGGATGATACAGAGATTTGCCACGCTTCTCATAACAAGGCAGATAATATCTTTATAAATTTCCTTGTCGCTGTCATGGAAATTGTTTAAGTATTCCCGAACCTGTTTCTGTTCGCCGGGCGTAATATTTCCAAACCAGCCCACAAGTGTTTCGTTGTCGTGGGTTCCTGTGTATACCACGCAGTTTCTGGGATAATTGTGAGGGAGATAATCACTTGCATTTCCTGTGTCTCGCTCGTCAAAGGCAAATTCAATGACCTTCATATTCGGATAGCCGGAATCTTCTACAAGTTTAATAACGGAGTCTGTCATAAAGCCAAGATCCTCCGCAATAATTTCTCTTTCTCCAAGGCGATTTGAAACAGCGCGGAATAAATCCATTCCGGGACCTTTTTCCCACCAGCCGTTTTCCGCTGTCTTATCTCCGAATGGAATGGCATAATATTCGTCAAAACCGCGGAAATGGTCAATACGCACAATGTCATACATGGAGAAGCAGTGTTCAATCCGTTTTACCCACCAGTCAAAGCCGGACTGTCTGTGAACCTCCCAGTTATAAAGCGGATTTCCCCATAGCTGGCCTGTTGCGGAGAATCCGTCAGGCGGACAGCCTGCTACCTGAGTGGGCTGATTTTTTTCATCTAATTTAAAGAGCCACGGGCTTGCCCATGTATCTGCGCTGTCCATTGCCACATAAATAGGAATGTCGCCTATGATACGGATTCCTTTTTTGTTGGCATAAGCTTTTAATTTCTTCCACTGCTCATAGAATTTAAACTGCATATACTCCTGGAATTCAATATCAAAGTACAATTCTCTTCTGTAGTAATCCAGGGCGTTCTGCCAGCGGAAGCGAATATCCTCTGCCCATTCACTCCAGGGCACTCCGTCAAAGCGTTCTTTTACAGCCATAAAAAGTGCATAATCTTTAAGCCACCAGCCTTCTTTCTGCTGAAATTCTACAAAATCCGGATTTTCGCTGATTTTGCTTCGCTCGTATGCCTTGCGGAGAAGAGCGGTGCGGCTCTTGTAAATTTTGGCATAATCTACGCTTGTCTTGCTTTTTCCAAAATCTGCGCTGTCGCATTCTTTTTTTGTGAGAACTCCCTCTTCAATTAAATCTTCCAGACTGATAAAGTATGGATTTCCGGCAAAAGTGGAGAAAGACTGATAAGGGGAATCTCCATAGCTTGTGGGACCAAGGGGCAGAATCTGCCAGCAGCTTTGACCGGCTTCTTTTAATGCGTCAACAAAGTCATAGGCGCTTTTGGAAAAGCAGCCGATTCCGTATTTTGAGGGCAGACTGCTTACAGGAAGCAGAACCCCACATTCACGTTTCTGATTCATAATGATTTCTCCTTCGATTTGATTTTCTTCTGGTATGTTATATTATAGCATAATTGCGGAGGTAAGAGGTAGAAGGAAAAAATTTTATTGAGGAATTCAGGAAATATGAAGAAATTGTTTGGCTCATACCACAATAAAAAAGATACATTTTGTATCCCCCCGGGGGGCTTGTAAACATTTAGGAGTTTGTTATAATCAAAAAGCTTGTAAAAAAATCAAAGAGGTAAAGTAGAATGAAGAAGAAAGTAATGGCAATGTTATTAGCAGGAAGTATGATCATGGGAGCAACGTCTGTATGTCAGGCTGCTACGGAAACAAATACAGAGACAGTGAAAGTCGTAAATGTTTTCGGAGAAGATGAGGTAGAGCTTGAATATCCGGAAGTGCCGCAGCGTGTAGTCAGTCTGGCTGGTTTTGCAACGGAGATGCTGCTGGCTCTGGGACTGGAAGATCACATTGTAGGATATGCATGGCAGGATAATGAAGTATTGCCTCAGTATAAAGAAGCATTTGAGCAATTAGAACCTTTATGCAAGCCGGCAATGGATCCGGGAGAAGAGAAGGTATTGTCTGTTAATCCGGATTTAGTTCTCTCATGGGCATCATGGGATGATTCTGAATATTTTAATTATAAAAATCTGGCTGAAAATGGGATAAATGCCTATGGTTTTCATTGTGAAAGATGGTCCGGCGGACAGTTAGAGGATGTTTATACAGACTTTATGAATATAGGAAAAATTTTCCGGGTAGAGGAGAAAGCAAATGCGCTGGTGGAAGAGCTTCGTACAAATATAGAAGAAACTGCATCAAAAGTCGCAGAAAAAGAGCCGGTTTCAGTATTTGTATGTGATGCTTCTTCTAACGAAGAGGCATGCATGACAGTTGGGGGAGGATTGCCTCAGGACTTAATTGAAAAAGCAGGTGGAAAAAACATCGTTACAGATGGGGACACAAACTGGATTCGTGGTTATAGCTGGGAAAAAATTATTGCTGCTGATCCAGAATGGATTGTAGTGGATTATTATGCCAGTGCAGATGAGGCAGATGTGGTTATGGATTTATTAAAAACAGATCCAAAGTTAAGTCAGATGAAGGCTGTCAAAGAAGGAAATATTGTTCTGGTAGGACTTACAGAACTTTCCTGCAGTGAGAGAATCGATGAATGTGTGGCGAAGCTCGCAGAAGAATTTCATGGAGTGAAATAAGGAGAAAAGATGCTGAAGCACATCAAGAAGAGTACGTTTGCCATAGTGTGCATAGTGATGCTGATACTTTTAATGGCAGTAATGGTACTGGGGATTAATCTGGGGGCGGTGGATTTAAGCCCCCAGTGGATTTTTAAAATTATTCTTAATAATATTTCAAAAAGAGAAATTTTTTCTGTTGACTGGGAAAATTCTGTTCAGAGTATTGTTTGGGGAATGCGCTTTCCAAAGGTTATAGTGTGCGCCTGTGTTGGGGCAGGGTTAAGCCTTACCGGTATTTTAATGCAGGCGATGACAAGAAACTCGCTGGCTGATCCGTATATTCTTGGAATTTCCTCAGGCGCATCTACCGGAGCAACGGCAATTATCCTTATTGGAGGTGCTTTTCCTTTACTGTCCGGTATTTCAGTAGGCGTAGGAGCTTTTGCAGGAGCAATGATCTCTTCCGCAATTGTTCTGATACTTGGTGGAGCTTCAGGAAAATTTAGTCCGGGGAAATTGGTTTTATCGGGAACTGCTGTTTCGGCAATCTTTCATGCACTTACAAATTTACTGATTTTTCTCAGTCCTGATAAGCGAAAAGTAAATTCAGCCTTATTTTGGATGGAGGGCTCATTTGCAAGTGCTGAATGGGAAGATGTATTTCCTGCCGTAGCCACATTTATAGTAATTTTTACGATCGCAATGTTACTTAATAAAAGTTTGGATACTTTATTATTGGGAGATGATATTGCGATTACAGTAGGGGTAAATGTAAAAGCAATGAAACTGATTATAGTGGCAGCTTCGTCTCTTGTTACGGGCATTATGGTTTCTATAAGCGGATGTATTGGATTTGTAGGATTGGTTGTGCCTCATATTTCCAGAACAATTATAGGAACGTCCCATAAACGTATGATTCCTTTTGCGGTTTTGCTTGGAGCAATTTTTATGGTACTGGCAGATATGTTTTCACGTGTGATTGTAGCGCCATCAGAACTTCCGATTGGTGTTGTAACTGCCTTACTTGGAGCTCCGTTTTTCCTGGCAATGCTGAAAAAAAGCAGTTACTCTTTTAGTAAATAGAGGGGGCAGAGATGAACAACATATTAACAACAGAAAATTTATGTTTTTCTGTAGGCGACAGAGAGCTGATCCATAAGATTTCGTTGAAAATACCGAGAGGCAGCTTTGTAGGGTTAATAGGTCCAAATGGATGTGGGAAATCTACACTTCTTAAAACCATTTACCGTGTTAATCGGGCGAGTTCCGGTACTGTGTACTTAAATGGAAAAGCAATAGATAGCTGGGGAAATCGGGAAGTTGCAAAACAAATGGCTGTGGTTACTCAGGAAAATGACATTAATTTTGATTTTACAGTTATGGAAATGATGCAAATGGGCAGATATGCTCATAGAAAAATTCTCAAGAATTATACTGCCAATGATGAAAAAATCTGTAAAGAAGCTTTAAAAATGGTAGGAATGGAGAGTTTTGAGCAGAGAAGCTTTCTGACTTTATCAGGAGGGGAAAAGCAAAGAGTATTTATTGCAAGCGCATTTTCCAGAGAAGCAGAGTTGATTGTTTTAGATGAGCCCACCAACCACTTAGATGTAGGATACCAATTCCAGATAATGGACCTTATGAAAAAGCAAAAAAATATTACTGTTTTTTCATCTATTCATGATATGAATATTGCCATGCAGTACTGTGACTATATTATTGCATTAAAAAAAGGCGAGGTTGTATCTGTGGGAACCCCAGAAGAAGTATTGACTTCTCAGATGCTCAGTGATTTATTTCGGGTTCGGGCAGAAATACAAAAACAACAGACTGGGCAGACGTATATTCGGTATTTAGGGGCTTTATAGAAGTTACATAAAAATTGAAAAGCTCACCTTATAATTTTTTCTGCATATCATAACAGGAGAGATAAATAAGGAGAGCAGAAATGAAAATGAAAAAATATATTGCAGCGGCTTTGACAGTGGTTTTGGCAGTATCCATTCTGCCAATGTCTGTCACGGCAGCAGAAAAGAAGAATGGGGAACCTGTAAAAGTTACATTAAATGAGGTTGCCCATTCTATTTTTTATGCACCGCAGTATGTTGCCATTGAAGAAGGATATTTTGAAGAAGAAGGCATTGATCTGACGCTGGTGACTGGTTTTGGGGCGGATAAGGTAATGGCAGCCGTTCTTTCGGGAGATGCGGAAATCGGATTCATGGGAGCGGAGGCTTCTGTCTACGCTTTTCAGGAGGGGGCAAACGACCCGGTTGTAAACTTTGCCCAGCTTACCCAGAGAGCCGGGAACTTCCTTGTGGCAAGAGAGGAAATGCCGGATTTTAAGTGGGAGGACTTAAAGGGAAAAAATGTGCTTGGGGGAAGAAAGGGCGGTATGCCGGAGATGGTTTTTGAGTATGTTTTAAAACAGCAGGGAATAGATCCGGAAAAAGATTTAGAAATTAATCAGAGCATAGATTTTGGGTCCACAGCAGCCGCTTTTTCAGGGGGACTGGGGGATTTCAGCGTAGAATTTGAACCGTCTGCCACAGCTCTTGAAAAAGAAGGCGCAGGCTATGTAGTAGCTTCCCTTGGCGTAGATTCCGGCTATGTTCCGTATACATCTTACTGTGCAAAATCCAGTTATATGAAAGAAAATCCGGAAGTGATGCAGAAGT
>JAUNAX010000095.1:0-4479 GCA_030527365.1 Eubacteriales bacterium
CTTATCCGGATATGCTTTCCGGCGGACAGAAACAGCGTATTGCAATCGCAAGAGCTCTTGCAATGAATCCTGACGTTATGCTTTTTGACGAGCCGACTTCCGCTCTTGACCCGGAAATGGTAGGAGAGGTTCTGGAGCTTATGAAAGAGCTTGCAAAAACAGGAATGACAATGGTTGTTGTAACTCATGAGATGGGATTTGCAAGAGAGGTGGCAACAAGAGTTATTTTTATTGATGATGGAAAAATTCAGGAAGAAAATACTCCGGCAGAGTTTTTCGAAAACCCGAAAAATCCTCGATTAAAAGAATTTTTATCAAAAGTGTTATAAAAAGCTATAAGGAAAAAGAGACCCCCGACAATTTATTTAGATTGCCGGGGGTTTTTCAAGGAGATAAAGCTTATGAAGAAAAATTAATCTTCGCGAGGACACTGATTTTTCTGAAGTTCTCCGTAGCAGTATTTCATAATTGCTTTTCTTGTGATCAGTCCGATAAAAGAACCCTGATCGTCCACAACAGGAACGTAGTTCTGGTTGATGGCACGGTCGAGAAGATCCTCCATATTGGAGTTTGCGTGGACTGGTTTATAAGTTGCGCGTCTTGGAATTGCCATAATGGAAATTCCCTCTGTATCCTTCATGTCTGTAATGTTTAAATGTTTCATTCCCCACAGAAGATCTCCCTCGGAAATGGTCCCGAGATATTTTCCGTCAAGTGTGAGGAGAGGAATACAGGAAAACTTCCGGTGTTCCATTTTCTCAAGCGTCTGTCGTAAGGTTTCGTCTTCAAATATGTATGCCACTTCACTTTTGGGTGTCAGAAAAAATAAAATATTCACGTTATTACCTCATTACTATTACTGTTTATCTGTCTTTTGCGGTTGTCTGTCAGGATAACCTGACGATTTGCACTATAATTATGATAGTATGAGGCGGTGTCTCTGTCAATAAGCTGAATTATTAAATTTTTCGAAACTTCTGTTCTGACAGGGGGGGGGTAAAATAACTCCCTCTTTATAAAAAGCCAGATGTTGCTGAAGATTCTGGATTATGGATTTTATAAAATTTCCGGTTTCTTCCGGAGTATAGAAACTGGAATTATCCAGAGACTGCATATAATCCAGAAAAACGGATAAAAGCCCTGTTTCATTCATCATCAGGTATGTAGTCTGATTTTCCACATTGTCAAAGGAAAAATATCCCATATTATCGTTTACACAGAGATGCAGATTAACAGGCAGCTGATCAAGCGGCTGTTTCAGCATTCGATAATATCCCTGATAGCAGGCGGGGAGGAGTGCCTGAAGCATTTGCAGCCGTTCCTCTGGCAGAAGCGGACGGTAAAAAGCGCTTGGAATTTCTTTCAGTCGTCCAGTTTCGATAAAACGCCGGATCCCTTTTTCCGTAAAGTATACATGCATATGGGGGAGGTTTTTCGTATTTGCCTGAAAGAACTGGCGCAACATTTCCAGAAGCTGCTGACGGTCAGGCAGATCTTGGGACAGAGCTTCTTCCAGAATGCTATTGGAAATAAATGGTGTAAGGCAGGCTTCCGGCTGCAGGAGGTAGCTTGTTATTTCGTTTAATCCAAGGCTGCTGATCATGGAAATATTCTGTGGAGTCAGATGAAATACCTGAAAAAGAGGCTGACATTTTACCTGACAGGAATGAAAAAGTTTCCAGAACTGTTTTACAACAGATGCTTCTTTGTAAAAAATTCCCTGTTGATAATCAGAAGAGCAGGCAACAGCATACCTCGATGTGACAATAAAGTAAGGAAAAGCATTCAGATTAAAAAAATGAGAATGTATACTGTCATAAAAATAGTAAGCCTGATAATTCAGATTTCGCAAATACAGTGGAAAAATATTTTTGAAATATTTTAAATTGTATAATTCGTGGTCTTTTGTAAGGGTTTCCACATTACTCAAACAGAGAATCTGTCTGATTTCCAGAGAACAGTCCAGATTCAGACTGGCAATAAGATTAAACAGAAACTCATAATCCGGTTGAAGAAAAAGGGCAATTTTTCCCTGATCGTCCTGGGATTCTTCTGACAAAACATTACGTATCACATAGTTTAGCTCTAATTGTGTGAAAAGAGCTGCACAGGCAGAAAATTCGGAAAATGCTTTATCCGCAGTGGGGTAAGAAGAATAATTTCCAGGTCGGATTGAAAAGTTATCCGGGAAATTCATAAGAAAATTCTGAGCATTTTTTCTTCTGTAATAATTATCTGCACCCGTTTTTGTGATTTCATATGATTCCATGAAACGGCTGTACTCTGCTGGTGTCAGATGCATAAATTCAGCCATTTTATCAACGGTTTCCTTTGAGGGAGGATTTCGTTTGCCGTTAATGATCTTATACATTGTAGAACGGTCAAAATTACAGTATTTAATAAGGGAATAAACTTTTATATTTTTTTCGTGAATAAACTGACTGAGTGTATTTGAAAATTCAGACATACTCTTTCCTCGCATTTCTTTTGTTTCTTTTACTATTCATAATATCATAAAATTTCCGGGAAAAAAGTATCGAATAAGGAATTGCAGGATATATGCGGCAAAAAGTTTGCCCACAAATAATGCCACATTTTTATATAGACGAAAAATGAGGGTAAAATGGGAAGAAACTCTGCCCACAAAAGATGTCACTTATTGTCTGGTAAAAGCGAACAGAAGTAAAATAAGTTTAGAGAAAAATAAGAAAGGGAAACAGAAAAAATGAAATGTACTGTTTGTGGAAAAGAAATTTCAAAAAATTCTGCATTTTGTGTTTACTGCGGTTCAAAGGTTGATGAAATGGACTGGGAACAGCAGGAGAAAATGTACAGGTATCAACTGGAGAACAGAAAAAAAGAATGGCAGAAATTAGAAGAAAAAAAGGAGGAGAAACAAAAGGAGGAAGAAGGTCTTAAACTCAAATTAAGTAATTATTATAAACTTCAGAACGGTGCATATCCCGGCTGTCACCGGTGGAAATCAGAACCTGCGACAACAGGAATGAAAAAGGTAAAAGATAAAGACAGACAACAGGCGGGATACGATCTGCTTTTTCTGGGACTTAGTATTTTGTCATGTATTACTGTGTGTTTTTCCTGGTTGAATATACCGGTAATAAAAGTGCTTTTTGAATATATAGATGTTTCTTATTCTTTTAATATTTTCAATATTCTGGGGATTTTACCAGATGTGGGAAAAATGATGATGGAATCATCTGGAAGTTATTGGGATTCTGGATCGGAAGCATTTGGCGGTATTTTTTTGATACTGCTGGTAACCATTATTTTAATGGGAATCCTTATTCTTTTTCACGGTTGCTATATTTACAGATTTATAGTCCAGAAATCTGAAGGAAGGTTAAAGAAAGATTTACATGAAGCTGCTATATATGGTCTGGTATGTACAGGAGGTATGTGGCTTCTGTGTCTGATTGCAGACGCCTGGATTCGGGCGGATTTCGGAGATTATAGAGAATATATACCGTCTATGGTAAAAATGGATACAGGGGTGTGGATGTTGCTTTTTGTTTCCATAGCTATTCTGGTCTGTATGAGAATACAGGAAAACACAAGAACATATGAAGATGTACAGGAAAAAAGAACGGTTCTTGAAATTACAAACTATGATCCGGTGCTTCCGTTTCGCCCGGTAAGAATTGAAATAAAACAGGCATATTCTTTTTCAGCCACTGTAAAAGTGATAAATTTTTTGCAGCTTCCTGTAAACATGATAGTGGGAGAACTTCATATATGGAAAGAAAACGGAGAAAAAATTGTTTTTCCGGAAATGAAATTGCAGAGATTTATAAAAACGCAGGGAAGTGAAACAGAATTAACAGGACAGTTTTATGAAAACCAAATAGATGATGATTTTCGCTCTCTTTGTGAGGCAAAGCTTTATATTAAAAGTTACCGGGTTTCGTCTGATGAAGAGATGGGAAGTGGTTATTCTGTAGACAGTGATTATCCGCCGGCAGCATTAAGAAATTTACGTCGCCAATATGGGGACAGCTATATGAGAGAAGAAGGTCTGTATGGAGAAAACAGGTTGTGTGCCTGTGGACAGATATATCGTAAAGAAACAAGGAAGTGCCCTCTTTGCGGGAAAATAAATCAGGAAGCAGGAAGATAGTATGAGAGAGCCAGAAGTAATCGAAGAATATCGCCGTAAGATTTCGGAAGAAGAGAAAAAAATCCAACAGGAAAAAACAGCAGTAAGTGTGATTGAAAAAAGATGTGAGGATTTGAGAAGTCAGATTGTAGCAATACGTGAAAAAATTCTTTCGGAAAATGATATTGCATATCAGGGACCGTATGTACAAAAAACGTATCAGGAAGAAAAAATGAAGAGCAATCCACAAAATGGCGGCGAAAATAAATATTGTCCCAGATGCGGAAATTATGTAGGAGACGATACATTCTGCAGGAAATGCGGTACGAAAGTAAAATAAGAAAAAGATATTAAGAAAGGAAGAG
>JAUNAX010000095.1:4579-7589 GCA_030527365.1 Eubacteriales bacterium
TGCTTACCCTTGTGCTTGCCGCTTTTCTTCCACTGAAAGTCCAGGCGGCTTCCAGGAAGAATCAGAGCATCACAGCGTCTAACATCACAGTGACAGTAGGAGACAATTCTAAAAAAGTCAAAGCGAAGGCAAAGACAAGTTTAAGCTACAAAAGTTCCAATCCTTCCATCTGCGGAGTAAGCCCTCAGGGAAAACTGACTCCAAAAAGAGGAGGAAGCGTAAAGCTTACCATTTATGCAAAGGCAACAAGTAAATATAATTCCACAAAGAAAACCATTACAGTAAAAGTAAACAGGAAAAATCAGAGTATTTCCGCATCAAATAAGACGGTTTATGCCGGAGATTACGGAAAGAAAATAAGTGCGAAGGCAAAGACAAGCCTCAGTTATAAAAGCTCAAATCCTTCCGTATGCGGAGTAAGCTCCAATGGGACTTTAACACCCAAAAGAGCTGGAACAGTGAAGATTACAGTGTATGCAAAGGCAACAAGCCAGTACAATTCAGCGAAAAGAACAATTACGGTAAATGTAAGAGGAGATTGGTATAAAAGGGTTCTGAATCAGGATTATGGAACTTATAAAGTCCTGTGTAATAATTTTGGAGAGACAAAATTTTACATGGACTATGTCTACAGAAGCAGTTTTACATATTACAAAGCGGCAGACATTAATAAAGATGGAATCCAGGAATTGATTCTTGCGACAAATCGCTACAACATAGGATACGATAATCGAATCTTTATCCTTACTTATTACAAAGGACAGGTAAAGCCTCTTCTTTGTTTTGAGGCTGCCGGTGCGAGAGGACATTTCTTACTGACAAAGAATGTGCTTGTTGCGACGACGGGAGGCAGCGATTTTTCAAGACAGTTCTATTTTAGTGTAGATAAAGGGAAAATTGTAAGAAAGTTATATGTAGAGAGGGTTAATTATAAACCGACAAGAGAATTATGGTACTATGTGAATGGAAAGAAAACAACAAAATCTGCGTGGGACAGCGCTCGCAGCAGATACCCGTATTCAGCCAGAAATGAAATTACATTTTCAAGAATACCGTAAAAACAACAGGGAAAAGCATTGCACGAAAAGAGCAGTGCTTTTTTAAACAGGAAAGGAAAAAGTATAAAAATAGAAAAAAATCTGCCCACAAAATATGCCACGGATTGATAATTTTTTCTGGAAAAAATACAATTTCCTATATATGATTTGAAACTACAACAAGGAAAGGAAGCAGAGATGAGGAGAAAAAACATAAGAAAAAATGTTGTTCTGTTTTTGTCTGTTTTACTGACGCTGTGTTTTAGCTGTACAGTACAGGCAGAAGAAGAGAGCATACCCATTTCAAAAATGCACGAATTGGATAAACGCGAGTGTTACATTTGGGAAGAAGGAATAACAGATTCTTACGGTAATACTTATAAAGATAATGTGATAAGTGTGAATGGCGGATTAGATGGTTATCTTTCGTATAATTTGGACGGAGAATATTCACGTTTTCACGGAAAAATTACAACATATGATGAAACAAATAGTAATGCCTATATGAATGTGGCAATATACGGAGATGGTCAGGAACTATATAGTAAGTCAGGTATAACGCGTCAAATGGAAGCACAACCATTTGATATTGATGTAACAGGAATTGGTAAATTGGAGATTCGCTGCGATAGTACAGAATGGCAGAATTCAGAATTATTTTTTGTAGATTCTTATTTTACAAAAGCAAAAGAACGAGTAGTTTCCCGTTCCTATACTACACTTCAGGAGCTGGTAGTTATAGATTCTGCTAATTTTGAAAGTGATATTTATCTTCAGACGGATACTTTTGGAACTTTACATAGAGGTACACAGGTATTTGAAGCTGACTATAGTGAACAAGCATACGCTTTATATAATTTGAATCAGCAGTATGTAAAGTTTCAGGGTAAACTGGTTGCTGGGCATGACACAAAAAGTGAGGGAAGCGCAGATGTACAGATTTATTTAGATGACAATCTTGTATTTGAACAGAAAGGTATTGGGAGATCAACATCGCCAGTGGAAGTGGATTTAGATGTAACAAATGCGAAGATAATGAAAGTGCAGGTGTTACGCCATGATGGAGATATTTATCTGGTTGATGATATTTTGAGTAGCCATGACCATAAACCGGGAGACTGGGAAGTAGAGAAGGAGCCTACTTGTGCAGAAAAGGGAAAGAAAGTACAGTACTGTACGGAGTGCAAAGAAATCTGTAATACTCAGGTAATTGAAACTTTGGATCATAAACCGGGAGATTGGGAAGTGGAGCAGGAACCCACCTGTGAAAACGAAGGAGAAAAAGTAAAGAGATGTAAAGAGTGCGGCTCTATTTGCGATAAAGAAACCCTTCCAAGGACAGAGCATGAACCGGGAGAGTGGGAAACAGATGTAGAGCCAACCTGCTGGAGCGAGGGGGAAGAATCACTTTATTGTGAATATTGCGGCGAGCTTTTAGATTACCGGGAAATTCCAATATCAGACCATGAACCGGAAGAAGAATGGACAGTGGAGCAGGAGCCGACCTGTACATATGAAGGAACCCAGATAAAATGTTGTCAATACTGTGGAGAGACAGTAGAAGTACAGAAAATTCCAAAACTGAAACATAAATTTGGAGAATGGGTAACAACAGAAGGAAGCGTATGGAACGGACCTATTGTAAAAACAAGGATTTGCAGTAATTGTTATATAGAAGAAACAAAGAATGTTTACACATGGATATGGGTAAAGCCTGTTGTTATTATCCTGGTAATTTTAGGGACAGCGGCGATTGTTCTGGGTGTGCTACTGAATCAGAAAGGTATGGCGTTTAATCTTGAAAATATCAAAACACTTCTCAAAGGAAGCGCAGATAATTTAAAGAGCAGGCAAAAAGAAAATGAATCTGAATCTGATTCAGATATATTTGGAGAAAGTTCAGGCAGAGGAAAAAGAAGAGAAAAAGATAAAGAAGATGATGATATATTTAACAGTCATCAATAAAAAACAAG
>JAUNAX010000096.1:0-5553 GCA_030527365.1 Eubacteriales bacterium
CTGCATAAAAAACAAGAATACGGATATACTTTACAAAAAACAGAAACAGGAGGTGCTGCTTACGCAGTGCCTCCTTTTCACAGGATATGGAGGAAGGTTTTATGTGGGGTATTATCGTTGCGTTAATCTCAGGGGCACTTATGAGCGTGCAGGGCGTATTTAACACAGAGGTGACAAAACAGAGCAGTCTGTGGGTATCTACAGGCTGGGTACAGTTTTCTGCCCTTCTTGTGTGCGTGGCAGCCTGGTTTTTTACAGGAAGAGACAGCGTGGGGGTTCTGTGGCAGGTGGACAATAAGTACACGCTTCTCGGCGGTGTGATTGGCGCCTTTATTACAGTTACAGTGATTCAGAGTATGAGTCTTTTAGGACCGGCAAAGGCGGCGATGCTGATTGTTATTTCTCAGCTTGCTGTAGCGTATGTCATAGAACTTTTCGGCCTGTTTGGGGTGGAAAAGGCAGCTTTTGAGTGGAGAAAAGTTATGGGAATGCTCATTGCCATTCTCGGAATTGTAATTTTTAAGTGGCAAAAATAAAGATGGGTATTGTAAAAGTTTCCAGAGTTCGTTAAAATAAAGTATGGTTTGTATGAAAATGGGGCATTTATTTTTCTAAGAGGAAAGGAAGTGACCCAGCCATGAAAAAGAAAGCTGCTTTATTATGGATCTGGCTTTTATGTGCGGCAATGACAGGCTGTCGTGACAGAGAAGCGGAGTTTTTAAAGGAAGCAGAAGCGGAGGAAACTGCTGCGGCAGAAGAAGAGCAGGGAAATACGCCTGTGCCCTCAGAACCGCCAAAAGCAACGGAACCTCCGGAGAAAAAGGAAATATATGTAGATGTATGCGGAGCCGTGGCAGAACCGGGAGTATTCTGTCTTCCGGAGGGAAGCCGTGTATTTCAGGCAATCGAGGCAGCAGGAGGATTTCTTCCTGAGGCAGCGGAAAATTATGTGAATCGCGCACAGGGACTTTCTGACGGAGAACAGCTTTACGTTCCAACCAGGGAAGAGGCGCTTACAATGGAGCGGACAGATACGGCGCCTGCCGGGGAAGAGAACGGCGAAGGGGCTGAAAGCGGCACGGAACATGCAGGAAAGGTAAACTTAAATACTGCAGATGAGTCGGAGCTTTGTACCCTGACGGGAGTCGGAGCCTCCAAGGCGAAGGCTATTATTGCATACAGGGAGGAAAACGGTCCTTTTGTTTCCATAGAAGACCTGATGAAGGTGGAGGGAATTAAGGAAGGGACTTTTCATAAAATCAAGGACGAAATAGAAGTGGGATAAAGGAGAACTTAAATGAGCAGGAAAGTATTGGTAGTAGATGACGAAAAGCTGATTGTAAAAGGAATCCGTTTCAGCCTGGAGCAGGATGGAATGGAAGTGGACTGCGCCTATGACGGTGAGGAAGCGCTTGAGAAAGCAAAAGAAAAGAAATATGACATCATTCTTCTTGACCTGATGCTTCCAAAGATGGATGGGTTTGAGGTGTGCCAGCAGATTCGTGAATTTTCTAATGTTCCCATTGTCATGCTTACTGCCAAGGGAGAGGACATGGATAAGATTCTGGGACTGGAGTACGGAGCAGACGACTATATAACAAAGCCTTTTAACATTCTGGAAGTGAAGGCGCGTATTAAGGCGATCATCCGCCGCGCAGGAAGCGACCGTGAGGAGAAGGAAAAGGCGAAGACAATGGAAGTGGGAGATCTGAAAATGGACTGTGAGGGAAGAAGAGTCTTTATTGCGGGACGGGAAATCAACCTGACAGCAAAAGAGTTCGATGTTCTGGAGCTTCTTGTGTTTAATCCCAATAAGGTGTACAGCCGTGAAAACCTGCTGAACATTGTGTGGGGATATGAATATCCCGGTGATGTGAGAACAGTGGACGTACATATTCGACGTCTCCGTGAGAAAATCGAGGCTAATCCCAGTGAGCCAAAATACGTACACACCAAATGGGGTGTGGGATATTATTTCCAGGCATAGGATAAGCTATGAAGGAAAAAGCAAAGAAAAATTTTTTTAAAAGTCTTCGCTTTCGCATCCTTATTATTCTGATCATTCTGGGAATTGTGCCAGGTGTCATTGTAACAAGAACGGTTATCACAAATTACGAGGATAAGGCAATTGCCAACAGAAGTGCAAATGTGAGAAGCCAGTGTGACATTTTGTGCAACCTGTTAATACAGGAAAATTATCTGAACGACTCCAGCTCGCAGGTTGTGAACAGCAAGCTGGAGTTGTTGTCTAATATTTACAGCGGAAGAATTATTCTTGTAGACAGGGACTTCAGAGTAGTAAAAGATACGTTTGGCGCAGATGAGGGAAAGACACTTATTTCCCCGCTTGTGGTAAAGTGCTTTCAGGGAAAGAAGCCGGAGCGTTTTGACAGCAGAAATCAGGTTTTACAGATGGCAGTTCCCATTGTAAGCCCGGACGTAAAACAGCTTCAGGGGGCTATGCTTGTGACAGTTTCCACAAGTGAGATCGCAGCCACTATTGACGCGCTGGAACAGAGAGAGGTACTTATTATTGGAAGTATTATCGTACTTTCTGTTTTTCTTGGATATATCCTTTCCACGGTTCTTGTAAAGCCTTTCGCCAGAGTAACAAAGGCAATCGAAGATCTGACAGACGGCTATCAGAACGAAGATATTTCTGTGCCGGATTATACAGAAACAGCGTTGATCACGGACGCATTTAACAAAATGCTGGGGCGGATGAAGGTGCTGGACGAATCAAGGCAGGAATTTGTTTCCAATGTGTCCCATGAGCTGAAAACCCCAATGACCTCCATGAAGGTACTTGCAGACTCCCTTGTAGGTCAGGAAGGTGTTCCGGAAGAGCTTTATCAGGAGTTTCTTTCTGATATTACGGCGGAGATCGACAGGGAAAATAAGATTATTTCCGATCTTCTCACTCTTGTAAAAATGGACAAGAAGGCAGATAATGTAAATATTTCTCATATGGACATCAACCGCCTTCTGGAGGATATTTTAAAACGCCTTCGTCCCATTGCAGATATGCGGAATATTGATCTGATCCTGGATTGTTTTCGGCCTGTGGAGGCAGATGTGGACGAGGTAAAGTTTACTCTTGCAGTGAGCAATCTTGTGGAAAATGGAATTAAATACAACGTAGATGAAGGCTGGGTCCGTGTTTCTCTGGATGCAGACCACAAGTATTTTTATGTGACAGTGGCAGATTCGGGAATGGGTATTCCGGAAGAGTCCATTGAGCGGATTTTTGAGCGTTTCTATCGTGTAGATAAATCCCATTCAAAGGAAATCGGCGGAACAGGTCTTGGACTTGCCATCACAAGAAGCACCATTGCCATGCACCACGGAACTATTAAAGTATTCAGTAAGGAAGGGGAGGGAACTACGTTTTCCGTCCGCATTCCTCTGTCATATATTCCATAGGAGGTGCAAGGGTGAAGAAAATATGGAAGCTGCTTCTTCCTGTTCTGCTTCTCTGTATTGCCGTTTCCGGTTGTACCATAGAGGAGGAATCAAGACAGAAAGAAGACAGCAAATATCGTTTTTATTATCTGAATTCATCGGAGACGGGACTGGAGAGCGAGCCGTATACTCCGAAAGAAGAGACAGCAGATTTTATGCTGCCGGATCTTATGAGCCGCTTAAATGCAAAAGAGGACAGTCTGTCAGGGCTCAGTCTTCTTCCGGAAGAGGTGGAGATCGGATCTTATCAGATTGAAGATACAGTTTTAAATGTGGAATTTAACAGTCGGTATAAAAAGATGAGCGCAGCAAGAGAAGTGCTTACAAGAGCCGGGGTTGTAAAAACACTTGTGCAGATTCCTGGGATTGAGACTGTGAAGTTTTACATTGGACAGGAAGAATTGAAAAATTCAAAAAAAGAGCCGGTAGGCGAAATGAACGGGGACACCTTTGCGGAGGTTTCCTCAAAAGATATAGGAACTTACCGCTCAGATACCTTTACTCTTTATTTTACAGATAAAGAGGGAAAGCATCTTGTGGAAGAAAAACGGAAAGTATTTTACAGACACAATATTCCAAAGGTGCGGGTGGCTCTTGAGCAGCTTGCCAAGGGACCCATGAAAGAAAATCATTTTCAGACGATACCGGAAGACACCAGACTTTTAAATGCCACAGTGGCGGACGGGGCGTGTTATGTTGATTTTAATCCTGTGTTTGTGGATTATGCGCTGACAAATGTAGATGAAAGTATTCCGGTGTATTCTGTTGTAAATACGGCTCTTGCAGCCTGTGATGCGGAGAAGGTGGAGATTTCCATTGCAGGGCAGAGGGAAGTGGTTTTCCGTGAAAATATGAATCTTTATAATTTCTATCAATGGAATGAGGATATTATTTCCGGAAAGGATAAAGAAGAATGACAAAACGACCCCTTTGTCTGGTATGTCTTTTTCTGATGCTCTTTCTGGCAGCAGGAGACTGGCTTGGATTTCCTTTTATACGGGGAAATCCACTGCCGGATTACCTGAAAGAGTGGATAAAAGAGAATCCGGAAGGTGTGATATGTGGAGAAGTCGTAAGCTTCCGGGATACCGAATTTTCTCAGACAGTCAGTCTGAATCAATCATATCTTATTTACAGATCAAAAAAATTTCCAATAAAAAACACAATCGTATATTTAAAGAAAAGAGAAGAATTAAAGCCGGGAATGTATCTTTGCGTTCGTGGTGTTCTTGAGGAGCTCCCACTTCCACGAAATCCGGGAGAATTTAACACAAGGCAGTATTACGCCTGTGAGCACACGTATTATTCCATGAAAAAAGGTGAGGTTCTGAAAAAAGGAAAAGAGGGAAAGGCGTATCAGACTCTTTTGTTTCAGATCCGGGAACATTTAAACTGTGTGCTGGAGCGTACTGCAGGAGAGGCAGCTCCTGTTTTTTCTGCGATGGTTCTGGGAGAAAAGGGAGAGCTTCCAAAAGAAACAAAGATGCTTTATCAGATGGCAGGAATCATTCATATTCTGGCAATCAGCGGTCTTCACATCAGCCTTTTGGGAATGGGGCTTTATGAGCTTTTGAAAAAGGCAGGTCTTGGTATATGGAGCGCAGGCTTTCTTTCTCTTACCGTCATGATTTTTTACGGAGAAATGACAGGGGGAAGCGTGTCAGCCATGCGGGCTGTTGCTATGTTTCTCATTGCAACAGGCGCAAAAATCCTGGGACGGATTTATGATATGATGACAGCGCTTTCTGTGTCTGCCATGATTCTTCTTCTGGAAGCTCCGGCGTATTTATACAATACCGGCTTTCTTCTTTCTTTTGGTTCTGTTCTTGGAGTGGGAGCTGTTCTTCCTGTGTTTTTAAAGCTTTTCGGTGTGAAAAATAAAATTTTGAAAAGTCTTATAGGTTCTGTCTGCGTACAGCTTACTACTTTACCTGTTATGCTGTGGTTTTACGGAGAGGTTTCTGTAATCGGGATTTTTTTAAATCTGTTTGTGCTGCCGACGGTGGGAATCGTTCTTATAAGCGGTGTTTTTACGGCTGTGATCGGCTGCATATTTCCGGCTCTTGCTGTGTGCATTTCCATTCCGGGAAG
>JAUNAX010000096.1:5653-7551 GCA_030527365.1 Eubacteriales bacterium
TGAGCCAGAGAGAAAGACAATATATGGAAATCACAGGTCTTGATATTGGACAGGGTGATGCCATTGTTGTGCAGCTTCCAACAGAAGAGGTATTTCTTGTTGATGGGGGAAGCAGTAATAAAAAGAATATCGGGCAGTATCAGCTGCTTCCGTTTTTGAAAAATCAGGGGATTTCCTATGTGGATGCTGTTTTTATTTCTCATACAGACGAGGATCACATAAGCGGAGTGCGGGAGATTCTGGAGTATATGAACAAAAAGGTAATTTCTTTAAAGATTGGGAATCTCATTCTTCCGGAAATCAGAGAAAAATCGAAGGCGTGGACGGAACTGGAAGAGCTTGCGGAAAAGGTGGGGATACGTGTGCATACAGCAAAAGAAGGAGATACCTTTCGTGTAGGAGAGGGAAAGATTTCTGTTCTTTCCCCAAAAGCAGGGGCTTCCGGAGAAAACGTAAATGAGGACGCTGTTGTATTTCTACTATCATATAAAAATTTCCAGGGATTGTTTACGGGGGATGTGGGAGAAGAGACAGAAAAGAAGCTTCTGCCTGTACTTACTGATGTAGATTTTCTGAAAGTGGGGCACCACGGTTCCGGCTATTCTTCCAGCCAGGCGTTTCTTGATCAGATAAAACCGGAAGTGTCTTTGATTTCCTGCTCAGAATCCAACACATATGGACACCCTTCTCCGGAGGCTGTAACACGCCTGAAAAAAGCAGGAAGCAGGGTAGAATATACAATGAAAAGTGGGGCAGTGACTATTTTTACAGATGGGGAGAAGGTAGGAATCAGACGCTTTTCCCCTTCCTAAAACGGCGGTTTTGTGGTATTGTGTTAAGAGAATACAACAGAGACAGGAGCTTTATTTTGAAAAGTATACAGGAAGATATAAAAACAGGAAATTTTAAACAGTCTTACCTTCTTTTTGGAGAAGAGGCATATTTAAAGCATCAGTATAAGGAAAAACTTTTAAACGCCTTAAATCCCGACGGAGATACCATGAATTTCAGCCGTTACGAGGGAAAAGGAATCGATGTAAGGCAGGTGATCGACCTCTGCGAGACCATGCCGTTTTTTGCAGAGAGAAGAGTGATTCTTCTTGAGGACACAGGATTTTTTAAGAACAAGTGCGAGGAGTTCGCCGATTATATGAAGAACCTTCCTGATTACCTTGTTCTTGTTTTTTCAGAGTCTGAGGTGGATAAAAGAAGCCGTATGTATAAAGCGGTAAAAAGCGGCGGACGGGTGACAGAGTTTGCAAAGCAGGATGAGAAGACGCTGATGCGGTGGGCGGCAGGGCTTCTTGGAAAAGAAGGAAAAAAAATCACCCAGAGGGATATGGAATTTTTTCTTACAAAAACAGGCACAGATATGGGAAATATTCGTATGGAGCTGGAAAAGCTCATTATGTATACAGAAGGGCAGGATATTGTCACGGCGGAGGACATTGAGGCGATTTGTGTGACCCAGACTACAAATAAGATTTTTGATATGGTGCGAGCGGTTACAGAGAAGAATCAGAAACGGGCGCTTGAGCTGTATTATGACCTTCTTACCTTAAAAGAGCCGCCTATGCGGATTCTCTTTCTTCTTGCAAAACAGTTTCGTCAGCTTCTTCTCACAAAGAAAATGACAGGAGAGGGGGCGTCTCAGAATGAGATTGCAACAAGGCTCGGCGTTCCTTCTTTTGTTGTGCGGAACATATCCGCCTGCGCCCGCTCTTATACAGTGGAGGAGCTGGAAAAAGCGGTAGAGGATTTTGTGGACGCGGAGGAGGCGGTAAAGACAGGACGCCTGGGAGATGTGTTAAGCGTAGAACTTCTTATTGTGAAGTACAGCTCAGGAAGATAGAAAAAAGGCAGCCACATGACGGTATGGCTGCCTTTTCATTCTTACT
>JAUNAX010000097.1 GCA_030527365.1 Eubacteriales bacterium
AAATTAAATACATCACAAATAATTACCCTTGGCTTTGCGGGGGTAATTTTTGTAGGCGGATTAATTCTCTGGATGCCGTTTTGTACCGTGCCCGGAGAGACAACATCATTTACAGACGCCATGTTCACAGCTACCACATGTATCTGTGTGACCGGACTTGTAACGGTTGTGACTGCAACGCACTGGACTATAATCGGAAAATTTGTGATACTTATACTGATCCAGATAGGGGGAATCGGAGTAATTGCCCTTACAAACCTGATTTTTTTAAGTCTTCACAAGAAAATTTCCATGCGTAACAGACGTATGATTCAGGAGTCCTACAATCTTGATCAGATGTCAGGACTTGTAAAGGTAGTAAGAAGAGTGGTGTTCTGTGTTTTTGGGGCAGAAGC
Source organism: Eubacteriales bacterium (assembly GCA_030527365.1). GTDB lineage: Bacteria > Bacillota > Clostridia > Lachnospirales > Lachnospiraceae > Blautia_A. Next base: position 396 of record JAUNAX010000097.1, read on the forward strand.
AGTGGGAGCAATCTGTTATTCCTTCTGTTTTGTCCCACAGTTCGGACCTGTAGAAGGAATTGCCCAGTCTGTTTTTACAGCCGTCTCCGCATTCTGTAATGCGGGGGTGGATATTCTGGGAGAAACGAGCCTTGCGCCCTATGTGAGTAATCCACTTGTGAATTTTACAACAATGGGACTGATTGTAGCGGCAGGCCTTGGATTTACTGTATGGTGGGACATCTGGGATAAAGTAAAAAAGGTAGTAAAAAAAGAGATTTCTTTCAGAAGAATGTTTAAAACATTAAGGCTTCACAGTAAGGTTGCCATTACGATGACCCTTGTTCTGATACTTGGAGGAACTTTTTTAATTTATCTGTTTGAATACAAAAATCCGGCAACTCTCCGTGGAAAATCTATAGGAGAAGGATTGATGGCAGCGGCGTTTCAGTCAGTTACAACGCGTACAGCAGGATTTTTTACCATTGATCAGACTGCTTTTGGAAATGCTACCATTGTGCTGTGTCTTGTTCTTATGTTTATCGGTGGTTCTCCTATGGGAACTGCCGGCGGTGTAAAAACCACAAGTATTGCAGTTATGTTTATGACCCTTGTTTCCAATTTGAGAGGGAAAAAAGATGTAGAAGCATACGGAAGAAAGGTTCGGGAAAATTACATACGAACATCTGTAGTAGTGGTGGGGATTGGTTTTATTACCCTTATCATTATGACGCTGCTTCTGGCTGCATCGGAGCACGGCGTGCCCCTTGAGGATATTGCATACGAAGTTACATCTGCTCTCGGTACAGTAGGTCTGAGCAGAAATCTTACACCGAGTCTGTCTACTATGGGACGGTGGATTATTATTCTTACTATGTTTCTGGGAAGGATCGGGCCGCTTACTCTTGGTTCGGCAGTTATTTCACATTCTCAGAAAAGGCCGGAGCATACACATCTGGCAGAAGAAGATATTATGATTGGTTAAAAGCGGTATATACGGCTTTTGGAGGAATATAAAAGAGATGAGAGATAAATCTTTTGCAGTCATTGGTCTTGGACAGTTTGGAATTACGCTTGCGGAAACACTTGCAGAGTCCAACAGCGATGTCCTTGTTGTTGATGTAAACGAAGAAAAAGTACAGGAGATTGCAGAGAAAGTAACGTATGCTGCAAGAGCAGATGTGCGCGAGCCGGGAGTTCTGAGATCTCTCGGAGTACAGAATGTAGATGTTGTTGTAGTTGCTATTTCAGATAATATTGAGGCGAGCATTGTGGCAACGATGCAGGCAAAGGAACTTGGTGTTCCTTTTGTTATGGCAAAGGCAACAAATGCCCTGCACGGACGTATCCTTGATAAAATAGGGGCAGATAAAGTAATTTATCCGGAACAGTCAATGGGATTTCGTACAGCAAAAAATCTGATGACAAACGGATATGTGGATGTATTTGAGCTTTCTTCGGAATTCAGTATTGCAGAATTTAAAATACCGGACGACTGGGTGGGAAAATCTCTTATGGAACTGAAAATCCGTGAAAAATATCGCATTAATGTTATTGGAATTAAACAGAATGAGCAGGTGGATGTAAATATCAGACCGGAAGAAGTTTTACAGGAAGGCTGTTCTATTATTGCAATCGGAAAAAACCAGGACTTAAATGCAGACCCTGCATTTATGCGGTAAAAATGGAGAAGCTTATGATTACAAGTGTAAATAACAGTCAGGTAAAAAATATAATACAGTTAAATCAGAAGGCGAAGGCGAGACGACAGCAGGGGCTTTTTACGGCAGAGGGCAGAAAAATGTTCGGAGAAGCTCCGGCGGACTGGATTTCCAGAGTTTATGTAGCGGAGTCTCTTTCAGAAGATGAAGAAATCCTGGGGAAAATAAAGGCAGAGTCTCTGGAATATGAAATTGTGGCGGATTCTGTATTCCGTCAGATGAGCGATACGCAGACGCCTCAGGGGGTGCTTACTGTATTAAAAAAACCTGTCTATACAGAAGAAGCTTTTTTTCGGGGTGAAAAGCCTTTTCTCATGGTTCTGGAAGATTTGCAGGATCCGGGAAATGTGGGAACCATTTTCCGGACAGGAGAGGGAGCCGGCATTACAGGTGTTCTTCTCACAAAAACCTGTGTAGATGTAACAAATCCAAAAGTAATCCGTTCTACTATGGGCTCTATATACAGAATGCCTTTTCTGTATATAGAAGATGTGGTATCATGGAAGGAGAAACTTAAGGAAAAATCTGTCCGTACATTTGCAGCTCATTTAAAAGGGAAAAACTCCTATGACAGGGAATCTTACCTTGGGGGAACTGCATTTTTTATAGGAAACGAAGGAAAGGGGCTTACGGATCCGGCAGCTGAAAGTGCAGACTGTCTGATTCGGATTCCCATGTGCGGAGAGGTAGAATCTCTGAATGCTGCTATGGCGGCAGGTATCCTGATGTATGAAGTTTCCAGGCAGCGCCGGGGCTGACAGAAACTCTGCAGGGGAAATATGGAGAAAGGGGGATTTTTATGAAACCTATGATATGGCTTGGAATTCTTGCTGTTCTTCTTCTGATAGAGGCAATTACGGCAGGACTTACAACGATCTGGTTTGCAGGCGGCGCGCTTGTGGCTGCCATTGCCGCATACTGTGGGGCAGGTGTTTTTTTGCAGCTGGTTTTATTTTTTGCAGTATCACTTGTACTTCTTGTTTTTACAAGACCTGTGGCAGTGCGGTATATGAATCATAATGTTGAGAAGACAAATGCAGAAAGCCTTTTGGGAAAAAAAGCAGTTGTCATCGAAAAAATTGACAATCTTGCCCAGACAGGGCATGTGAGGATACGCGATATAGAATGGACGGCGCGAACCTCGGACGACTCCGTAAAAATCCCGGAAAATGCGGTGGTTGAGATTCAGGAGATACAGGGTGTGAAACTGATTGTAAAAGAGATTAAGGAGGGATAACTTATGGGTACTATACTTTTTTGGGCGATTTTTATTCTTTTAATATTGTGTGTGTTGTCATCTTGCATTCGTATTGTACCGCAGGCATATGCCATTGTGTTGGAGCGTCTTGGGGCTTACCGTGCAACCTGGGGAACAGGCGTCCATTTAAAAGTTCCGTTTATTGAACGTGTAGCAAGAAAAGTGAATTTAAAAGAACAGGTTGTAGATTTTCCTCCGCAGCCGGTTATCACAAAAGATAACGTAACGATTCAGATTGATACGGTTGTATTTTTCCAGATTACAGATCCCAAACTTTACGCATACGGAGTGGATAACCCGATCATGGCGATTGAGAATCTTTCTGCAACAACACTTCGTAACATCATCGGTGATATGGAGCTTGATGAAACACTTACTTCCCGTGAGGTAATTAATACGAGAATGCGAGCATCTCTTGACGAGGCAACAGACCAGTGGGGAATCAAAGTAAACCGTGTGGAACTGAAAAACATTATGCCTCCGGCTGCTATCCAGGATGCAATGGAGAAACAGATGAAAGCAGAACGTGAACGCCGTGAGGCAATTCTGATCGCAGAAGGTGAGAAGCGTTCTACGATTCTTGTGGCAGAAGGTAAAAAACAGTCTGCGATTCTTGACGCAGAGGCAGAAAAACAGGCGGCAATCCTTCGTGCAGAGGCGCAGAAGGAGCGCATGATCAAAGAGGCGGAAGGTCAGGCGGAAGCTGTGCTTAAAGTACAGAGCGCTACAGCGGAAGGACTTCGCATGATTAAAGAAGCTGGCGTAGATAACGCAGTTCTTACTTTAAAGAGCCTTGAGGCATTTGGAAAAGCAGCGGACGGCAGAGCTACAAAAATTATTATTCCATCTGATATTCAGGGAATTGCAGGGCTTGCAGCATCTTTAAAAGAAATCGTAGTAGACAAAGATGTAAAAGTAGAAAAAGCTCTGGAAAAAATCACAGAGACAGATAATACAAAATAATGACTTGCAGGGAGGACAAAGCCATGAACTTAAAAGGCAGAAATTTTCTTACTTTAAAAGATTTTACACCGGAAGAAATCATGTATCTGCTGGATTTGGCAGCAGAGTTAAAGGGAAAGAAAAAATCGGGGGAGCTTCATGAATATCATAAAGGCAAAAATATTGCTCTGATTTTCGAGAAAACAAGCACAAGAACCCGATGTGCCTTTGAGGTGGCTGCCCATGACCTTGGAATGGGCAGTACATATCTTGATCCCACAGGTTCTCAGATTGGTAAAAAAGAGAGCATTGCAGATACAGCGCGTGTGCTGGGACGTATGTATGACGGCATTGAGTACAGAGGCTTTGGACAGGAAATTGTGGAGGAGCTTGCAGCTCATGCGGGAGTTCCTGTATGGAATGGTCTTACAAATGAGTATCACCCCACACAAATGCTGGCTGATATGCTTACCATCAGAGAGCATTTTGGCGGACTAAAGGGAATCCGCCTTGTGTACATGGGAGATGCACGTTACAATATGGGAAATTCTCTTATGGTTGCCTGCTCTAAGCTTGGTATGCACTTTACTGCCTGCACAAACAAAAAATATTTCCCTAATGAGGAGCTGGTAGAGCAGTGCCTCCAGTACGCGGAAGCTTCCGGAGGAACCATTACTCTTACAGAAGATGTGGAAGCAGGAAGCAAAAATGCAGATGTTATTTATACAGACGTATGGGTTTCAATGGGAGAACCGGACGAAGTATGGGAAGAAAGAATCCGTGACCTTACACCGTATAAGGTGACAAAACAGGTTATGAGAAACGCAGGTACAAACGCGATTTTCCTTCACTGTCTCCCTGCGTTCCATGACTTGAAGACAAAAATCGGAAAAGAGATGGGAGAACGTTTTAACCTTACAGATATGGAAGTGACAGATGAAGTATTTGAATCTTCTCAGTCAAAAGTATTTGATGAGGCGGAAAACCGTATGCACACCATCAAGGCAGTGATGGCAGCGACTTTGGGAGTGCCGGAGAAATGACGGATATTTTATACACAAAAGACACAATTTCAAAAGCAATACATACAAAATGGGCGGGCAAAACCGTCCATTTTGCAAAGGAAACAGATTCTACGAATTTATGGATAAAAGCTCTTGAAAGAGATGGGGCAGAACACGGAACTCTGGCTGTGGCGGAATTCCAGACTGCCGGAAGAGGACGATTTACAAGAGCCTGGAAAGCGGAGGAGGGAACGTCTGTTATGATGACGCTTCTTCTCCGTCCTTCTTTTTCCCCGGAATATGCACCCATGCTCACGCTCGTCATGGGACTTTCCGTAGCACAGGCGGCGGAAAAACTGGGATTTTCCCCGGAGATTAAGTGGCCAAATGATGTGGTAATCTCCAAAAAGAAAATTTGCGGGATTTTGACAGAAATGGGTCTTAACGGTTCGCGAATCCGATATGTGGGAATTGGAACGGGTATTAATGTAAACATACCGGAATTTCCCCCGGAACTTTCAGATAAGGCAACCTCTCTTTTTCTGGAATCCGGAAAAAGGACAGACAGAAACCAGGTGATTGCCTTTGTCATGGAAGCGTTTGAGAAGAACTACGAGATATTCGAGAAGACACACGATCTTACCTTTTTGAAAAAAGAGTATGAAGAGAGATTGGCGAATTACGAACAGCCTGTACGGATTTTGGATAAAAACAATCCGTATGAGGGCGTGTGTAAGGGAATAAATAACAAAGGAGAACTGCTTGTAAAGCTTTCGGACGGAACAGAAACGGCGGTAAGCGCCGGAGAGGTATCCGTTCGGGGACTATATAGCTATGTGTAGAAAGGGGTACTTTATGTATCAGGAAAATATCGTATTATGCGGTGCAAGCGCATACGAACAGAAATATTATTTTAATCAGGATTTTAATTCGCTGCCGGATCATGTGAAGCAGGAGCTTCAGATCATGTGCGTTCTTTTTACAGAAGATGTGGGCGGTGTCCTTACTCTGGAATTTGATGAGGACGGCAGACTTCAGTTTAAAACAGAAGCTCTGGAGGCAGACGCCTGCTTTGATGAAATCGGAAGCGCATTGAAAATCAAACAGCTTCAGACAGAGAAGAGAGATCTTCTGGAATCTCTGGAAATGTATTATAAAGTATTTTTCCTTGGAGATATTCCGGAGGAAGAATTAAAGAAGAAAGCGGACGGCGAAGAATAACCATGAAGATGAAGTGGAAAATCGGCAACGTCCAGATAGAGAATCCTTTTGTACTTGCGCCAATGGCAGGTGTTACAGACCTTCCTTTTCGAAAACTCTGCAAGGAGCAGGGAGCAGGTCTTATCTGTATGGAAATGGTCAGCGCAAAAGCAATTTCCTTCCATAATAAAAATACAGAAGCGCTGATGGAAATTGATAAATGTGAGAATCCTGTATCCATGCAGCTTTTTGGAAGCGAGCCGGAGCTTATGGCAAGGGTGGCAGCAGAAATTGAGGAGAGACCTTTCGATATTCTGGACATTAACATGGGCTGTCCTGTTCCTAAAGTGGTAAATAACGGAGAGGGTTCCGCTCTTTTGAAGAATCCGGAGCTGATTGTGAAAATCGTAAAAAGCGTTTCTTCTGCGATAAAAAAACCTCTTACTGTAAAGGTTAGAATTGGATTTGAAAATGAGCCGGTAGATATTGTGGAGATTGCAAAGCGTGTGGAGGATGCCGGAGCTGCGGCAATCGCGGTTCATGGCAGAACGAGGCAGCAGTATTATTCCGGAACAGCAGACTGGGACACAATCCGCAGAGTAAAAGAAGCGGTATCTATTCCTGTAATCGGAAACGGAGATGTGGATTCTCCGGAGAAAGCTGAGGCGCTTATGAAAGAGACAGGTTGTGATGGCGTGATGGTAGGAAGAGCGGTTCGTGGAAATCCGTGGCTTTTTCGGGAAATGAACCATTACTTTGAGACAGGGGAAAAACTTCCCCGTCCGTCTGTGGAGGAAGTGAGGGAAATGATACTCCGTCATGCCAGAATGCAGATTGACTTAAAAGGCGAATTTACAGGTATCCGGGAGATGCGCAAGCATGTGGCGTGGTATACGGCAGGAATGCGTCACAGCGCAGCTCTTCGAAGGGAAACAAACCTTGTGAACAGCTACGAAGAGCTTGAGCAGCTCCTGGGGAGAATGGAGTAAAAAACCT
>JAUNAX010000005.1 GCA_030527365.1 Eubacteriales bacterium
CTTTCTTTTGCCTTTCACTTATAAGACGTATGGACAGGCGAAACTGTTGAAAAAAGTTGAGATTTTTTATATTATACACGATTTTGCAATGAGAACGCTTATTGACTTTCTTTTTCTTGCTTGTTAATATAGAATTTAGGTTGAAACTAATCCTTCGCCATAAGGCGGGGGATTTTTTCCGTGATTTAAAACAGAAAATAAAAGAGGTGGGATTTTATGGCAAAAAATAACAAGTACGAAATTGATATGTGCAACGGTTCGATTATGGATAAGTTGATTTCTTTTTCCATTCCGTTGATGCTCTCTGGGATTTTGCAGCTTTTGTTTAATGCAGTGGACATCGTTGTTGTGGGAAGATTTTCCGGAAGTCAGGCATTGGCAGCGGTTGGTTCCACATCGGCGCTTATTAATGTATTTACAAATCTTTTTATCGGCATTTCTCTGGGGGCAAATGTTCTTGCAGCGCGTTTTTATGCGTCGGGAAAAAAGAGAGAAATGTCGGAGACGGTACATACAGCGATTACGTTAGCTTTAATTAGTGGAGTGGCAATGGGAATCATTGGTTTTATTTTTTCCAAAGGTGCGCTTAATCTGATGGGAACACCGTCAGATGTTATTGATCAGGCTGCTCTTTATATGAAAATATATTTTCTGGGAATGCCATTTTTTATGCTTTATAATTATGGCGCGGCAATTTTAAGAGCGGTCGGGGATACAAAAAGACCACTATTGTTTCTTGTTGTGGCAGGCGTAACAAATGCGGTTTTAAATATGATTCTTGTAATTGTCTTTCATATGGGCGTGGAAGGCGTTGCTATTGCCACTGTAGTTTCTCAGTTGATTTCCTGTATCCTTGTGCTTCGATGTCTGTATAAAACAGAATCTGCTTATCAGCTTCGTTTTTCAAAGCTTACCATGAAACGGGCATACCTGAAGCCGATTTTTCTTGTGGGAATTCCGGCAGGAATCCAGAGTACCGTAATTAATTTTTCAAATGTACTTTTACAGTCCTCTGTGAATTCTTTTGACTCTGTAGCAATGGCAGGCTATACAGCTGCCAATAATATTTTTGGATTTTTATATGCCGCTGTTAATTCTGTTACTCAGGCATGTATGAGCTTTACAAGTCAGAACTTTGGTGTGGGAAAATGGAAAAGAATGGATAAAGTACTTGTAAATTGTATTGTACTTACAGTAGGAGTTGCATTTGTTCTTGGGGGAGGATCCTATATTTTCGGACCGGAGCTTCTTAGAATATATACTTCTGATCCGAAGGTTATACAGTGTGGAATGGAAGTACTTCTTTATACAACAGTGACATATTTTATGTGTGGTCTAATGGATTTATTTCCCGGGGCGCTTCGTGGAATGGGACATTCTGCCGTACCTATGCTTTTATCTGTTATCGGAACAGTAGGAACAAGAATCGTATGGATTTACATGATTTTTCCAGCCCACAGAAGTCTTGATGTACTTTTTATTTCTTATCCGGCATCCTGGTTGATTACAATCGTTATGCAGGTAATCTGCTTTTGGATTGTACGGAAAAAACTTCATAAAAAAATGAGAAGGGAATTGTATTAAGGGTTTGCTATTTCACATCTGGGAGTCACGGAGCAACACATATGTTGGTCTGCTTTCTGATTATTCTTGTACTTTTGTTTATTGACAAAACTTACATAAAGCTTGGAACTTTAGCGAGTTATGGAAAATATTTAGATTTTTTTCTCCGAAGCATCAGATACAGGAATGGTAATCATTGTGATATAGTCATCTTGTGTATTTAAAGCCATTTCATTTAGCCCTTCTTCATATGCGTATCCTGTAAGCTTAAGATTATGTTCAGAAGCATATGCGAGGATCTTCTGGTAAATATCGGGAAGCTTTCCCCAATTACCAATGCAGAAAGCACGAAGATATTTTCCGGCTGGCAATATTTCATCATATATTTCTGATGTATGAGGACAATACGCAAAGAAGGAAGTATAGCTGTCAAAATTCTTTTCCTGGATATTTTTTACAGGAATGCGGCTCCCAAAACTGTCATAAAGATGGAAGAGATTTTTCAGGCGAAGTGAAAATTCTGCTGCAATGGAAAAATCCTTTTCATCATATTTTCCTGCAATAAGAGAGGAAAGAACGATTTTTCTCTGAGGGAGAGTGCATAGTTCAATGTTACCATCTTCTGACTGCATTCCCAATTTTAAACGTTCTGCTTTCTGTTCTAAAAAAGATTGTGCTGATAAAAGCTGTTTGATGGATTCGTCAATCAGCTTTTTCTTTTTTTCCATCATCTGAGAAAAGGATTCATCAGATAATCTTGTAATATATTCTTTGATTTCCTCGATTGATAAACCGATTTTTCGCAATGTTAAAATTAATTCCAGTTGTGCAAATTGAAAACAGGTATAGTAGTGATAACCATTTTCACCTATTATTTCCGGGCAAAATAATCCTATATCATGGTAATAATGCAGGGTACGCTTGTTGACTCCTGTTAGTTTTGCAAATTCTCCTGAAGAATATAAATAATTTTTACGACTCATAAAAACACCTCTTGACTGTACAGTTACTGTACATTATATGATACATGGCGAAGGGAGAAAAATCAATGGAAATAAATTATGAGAAGGAGACGTTATCATTATGAAAACTATATTTTCAAAAGTGAAGTTAAAGCCAGGTCAAATAATCAAATTGCTGATTCTTGTGCTGCTGTCTGCTGTAGGTCAGATGCTTCTTCCGTCTTTTCTGGCACAGATGATCAGTTATGGAGTGGCAGAAGGAGACAAGGGAGTGATATGGATTTATGCTTTGATCATGGCAGCTGCTACTGTTTTTTCCTGTGTTATCAGCTTTTTATCTGTAAAAATTGCGTCGTATATTTCGACAGATTTTGCAGCACAGTTGAGGAGTCAGGTTTTTGCAAAAGTGCAGAGCTTTTCAGCCGCAGAAATGGATCGATTTGGAACAGCCAGTCTTGTAACACGAAGTACCTCTGATATTACTAACGTACAAAACTTTTTAACGTTACTTCTGCGTATAGGATTGCTTGCTCCTATGATGGCGGTTGCAGGTCTTGTATTTTCTGCCGCAACAGGAGGGAAAGTCAGCTCTGTTCTTCTGATTTCCATTCCTGTTCTTTTAACTGCTCTGACAATTATTATGGTATTGGCTTCCCGTTATTCTATCAGCCTTAGAAAAAAATTGGATCAGATAAATCGTTTGTTTCTGGAATCTCTGGAAGGGGTTCGTGTAATTCGTGCTTTTAATAAGCAAAAGGCGGAGAGCTGCCGATTTGAGGAGGCTAACAGAGATTATGCGATTACTGCAATGATGTCAGGGCGCATCACAAGTCTTTTAATGCCTGTGATCAGTGTGGTTTTTGGCGTAACAACAGCAGCTGTTTTAGGTATGGGAGCTCATTATGTGAATATTGGAGCAATGGAAGTGGGCTCTTTGGTGGCAAACAGCCAGTATATCAGTATGGTTCTTACCTCTGTAATGATGCTTTCTCTTGTTATTATGATGTTTCCCACTACATACGCATGTTCAGGAAGAATTGCGGAAGTGCTGGAAACAGAAAGCTCTATTAAAGATGGCGATTTTTCTATAGGAAGTTCTTCCATACATGCAACTGTGGAATTTCGTCATGTAACTTTTGCTTATCCTGGAGCAGAGGAACCTATTCTCAAAGACATAAACTTTATATCGCGATCGGGAGAAGTTACGGCAATTGTTGGTGGTACAGGACGTGGCAAGTCCAGTATTTTAAAATTGATTCCACGTCTTTATGATCCTGTGTTTGGAGAGGTACTGATTAATGGAATTAATGCAAAAGAATATCGCATGGAGGATTTGCGGGCTCTTATTGGTTATGTGCCTCAGAAAAACGTACTTTTTTCTGGAGATATTGCAGAAAACCTTAATTTTGGAAATGAAAATGGAACAGAAGAAGACTGGGAAAGAGCTGCGAAAATAGCATGTGCAGATGAATTTATCAGTGGAAAAAAAATGGGATACCATGATGGAATCGCACAGGGAGGAACCAATTTATCGGGAGGACAGCGTCAGCGTATGGCGATTGCCAGGGCGATGATGAAAAAACCGGAAATTTATGTGTTTGACGATAGCTTTTCGGCGCTGGATATGAAGACAGACCGCCAGCTGCGCCAGAATCTTAAAGAGAGTATTGGAGATGCAACTGTAATTATGGTAGCCCAGAGAATCAGTACAATTTTAGATGCAGACAGGATTCTTGTAGTAGATGACGGACGGATTGTGGGAGAAGGAACACATAAAGAGCTATTAAAAACCTGTGAGCTTTATAGAGAAATAGCAGAAATTCAGTTGGGAAAGGAGGCAATTTAAAATGAAGAATACAAAGGTATTTAAGCGATTACTGGGATATTTAAAAGCATATCGTCTGAGACTGTTGCTTGTGATGGTGGCGGCGGTAATCAGTACTGCTTTTATGGTTCTCGCGCCTTTTCTTGTAGGAAAAGTAACGACTACGCTTTTTGCCAGCATTGCAGATGGTGTATTTTACTGGGAAACAATCATCTGGCTTTTGACTGCTTTGGTTGCTTTATATCTTGTTTCTCAGTTATTTTCTTTTCTTCAGGGCTTTGGAATGGCAAAAATCACAGCGAGTGTTATGCAGACAGTACGACGGGAAATTGATGAGAAAATGCACCGTTTAAAGCTGGATTATTACGATACTCATACACATGGAGACATTCTTAGTGTAATCACAAATGATGTGGATACGATTAATAATACAATCAGTCAGAATTTGACTGCTGTTGTAACACAGGTTACGACTGCGATAGGGGTTCTTGTAATGATGCTGACAATCAGCCCTTCCTTAACTTTGATTCCTGTTATCATGGTTCCTCTTTCGCTTTTCAGTGCTGCAGGAGTTATGAAAGCAAGTGAGAAGTATTATGGAGAGCAGCAGGAACTTTTGGGAAAATTGAATGGTTATGTGGAAGAAATGTATAATGGTCAGTCTGTTGTGCAGACATTTAATTATCAGGAGCGGGCGAAAAAAACATTTTCCAGATTAAACGAGGAATTAAAAAACAGTTCCAGAAAGGCAGAAACTACAGCAGGCGCTGTAAGCCCGATCACAACGCTTGTAAATGATATAGGGTATGTCCTTTGTGCGGCAATAGGGTGTCTCTGGGCAATCGGAGGAAAAATTGCAGTGGGAAATGTACAGGCTATGCTGGAATACACATGGCGTTTTGCAGAGCCGTTTTCTGCAATAGCAGGAATGGTAGGAAGCTTTGGCGCGGCGGCAGCGGCAGGAAAACGAATTTTTGCTCTTTTAGATGCAGAGGAAGAGATTCCAGATAGAAAAGTGAGTTTAGTTCCTGATAACTGTAAAGGTCAGGTTACTTTTGAAAATGTAAAATTCGGCTACACTCCGGATCGTCTTTTGATGAATGGAATCAATCTTACAGTAAAACCAGGACAGAAAGTAGCGGTAGTCGGTCCCACAGGAGCGGGAAAAACAACGCTGATTAATCTTCTGATGCGTTTTTATGAATTAAACGGAGGTTCCATTCAGGTAGATGGTGTAAAAATTACAGATATGTCAAGGGAGGAGCTGAGAAAACGCTTTGGTATGGTTCTTCAGGATACCTGGCTTTTTGAGGGGACTATTGGAGACAATATAGGATATGCAGAAGATAATATGTCAAAAGAAAAAATAAAAGCAGCGGCAAAATCGGCATGTGCTCATAGCTTTATAAAAACGCTGCCGAGAGGATACGATATGCTTCTTAGTAAAGGAGCAGAAAATATTTCCCAGGGCGAAAGGCAGCTTTTGACTATTGCACGTGCCATAGCTTCCGATCCGGAGATAATGATTCTTGATGAAGCAACCAGTAATGTGGATACGCATACAGAAGTGTTAATTCAAAAAGCTATGGCGGAATTGATGAAAGGACGTACCAGCTTTGTAATTGCCCATCGGCTTTCCACAATCCGTGATGCAGATATGATTTTATATATGGAAAATGGAGATATAAAAGAAGTAGGAAGTCATGAAGAACTTATGGAAAAGAATGGAAAATACGCAACACTCTATATGAGTCAGTTCGGATAATAAACCTTAGTGACCGAAGCTGTAAAAAAGTCAGGAATATATGGCTTTTTTACAGCTTTTTGCGCTTTAACGCATAAATGCGTTGACATATTAGTGCCGCAGGGGTTACAATGGAATACCAGTACAGAATAAAATTAAGGCATATGATGTCTGAGGAGGAAGAATATGAGAAAGTTAATGACCGGTGATGAAGCCATCGCAAGAGGCGCATATGAGGCAGGGGTGTCCTACGCATCTGCATATCCGGGAACACCCAGTACGGAAATTCTGGAAAATCTTTCGACATATGAAGATATATATACAGAGTGGGCTCCAAATGAAAAGGTTGCGATGGAGTCTGCAATCGGAGCTTCTGTGGCAGGTCTTCGCAGCATGGTGTCTATGAAGCACGTGGGGATGAATGTGGCGGCAGACCCTATGTTTACCTGGGCATACATAGGCGTAAATGGGGGAAATGTAATCATAACGGCAGACGAGCCGGGTATGTTTTCTTCCCAGAATGAGCAGGACAACAGAAATTATGCAAAGGCGGCAAAAATTGCCATGCTTGAGCCGGCAGACAGTCAGGAATGTATTGATATGGTAAAAGCTGCTTATGAGCTTGGAGAAAAGTTTGACACGCCGTTTATTATCCGAATGACAACACGGGTCTGTCACTCCAAATCTATTGTGGAATTAAAGGAAAGAGAAGCAGTTCCGGCAAAGAAATGGGAAAAGAACCTGGAAAAATATGTGAGTCTTCCTGCTGTTGCAAGAAATTTAAGAGTAAAGGTGGAAGAGCGCCTGAAAAAACTGGCAGAGTACAGCGAGACAAGTCCCTTTAACAGAATGGAAATGGGAGATACAAAAGTTGGCGTCATTGCTTCCGGCGTGTGCTACTACTATGCGAAAGAGGTTTTCGGAGAAAATGCTTCCTATTTAAAACTGGGATTTACAAATCCGCTTCCTGCAGATCTTGTAAAAGAATTTTGTTCAAAAGTGGAAAAGGTATATATTCTGGAGGAAAACGATCCTTACATAGAAGAGTTTGTACGCGGGCAGGGCTGTGACTGCATCGGAAAAGACCTTTTCCCTGCATATGGAGAAATGACTCCTGACGTGATCCGTGCCTGTGTCACAGGTAAGAAAAATAAAACAATAGAGTTTGACAGAGAGAAACTCATTAGCCGTGCACCTGCTTTCTGTGCAGGCTGTCCTCACAGAGGGCTTTTTTATCGCCTCGGAAAGAGGAAAGACATTATGATAAGCGGCGACATCGGCTGTTATACACTGGCAGCAGGGAAACCGTACAGCGCGATGGATTCCACAGTATGTATGGGCGCCAGCATAAGCCTCGGTCACGGCGCACAGAAGGCGTTCCAGGCACAGGGGGAGACAAGAAGAGTTGTGACGGTCCTTGGAGACTCCACATTTTTCCACACAGGAATTAATTCTCTGATTAATACGGTATACAACAACAGTAATACTGTGAATATTATTCTGGACAACCGCATTACAGGTATGACAGGGCATCAGGAAAATCCCGGAACAGGATACACGGCAAAAGGAGAGGAAACAACTCTCATTAAAATCGAGGATATTGTAAAAGCCATTGGTGTGAAGCACGTATATGTGATCAATCCCAATAATCTTTCAGAGGTGGACGAAACGCTTGATAAATGCCTTGCCCTCACAGAGCCGTCTGTCATTATCACACGCTGGCCATGTGCGTTGAAGAAGTTTTCAAAGGAAGACAGGGAAGAGTTTGAGGAACTTTTTGTTACAAAGAATAAGGTAGATGCAGAAAAATGTATCGGCTGTAAACTCTGCCTGAAAGCAGGCTGTCCGGCTATGTCTTATGATAAAGAAACGAAAAAGGTAAGCATTAACAGAGCGCAGTGCGTAGGCTGTGACGTATGCACACAGATCTGCCCGAAAAATGCCATTGTGAAGGAGGACTAAGCCATGACAAAAAGTATTTTACTTGTAGGTGTAGGAGGACAGGGAACCATTCTCGCAAGCAGGATTCTCACAAATGGTCTGATGGAAGCGGGATATGATGTGAAAATGAGTGAAATCCACGGAATGTCACAGAGAGGCGGAAGCGTATCTTCGCAGGTGCGCTACGGAGAAAAAGTCATGTCTCCTGTGATTGAAAAAGGAAAAGCAGATATAGTGGTTTCTTTTGAAAAGATGGAAGCTCTGCGGGCTCTTGATTATTTAAAAGAAGACGGAACTCTTGTTGTAAATAATGAGGAGATTCCTTCTATGTCTGTTATTACAGGCGATGAGGAATATCCGGAAGATGTGATGGAAGAAATCGAAAAGCATGTAAAGGCAAAGGTGGTAAATGCAACCGGCCTTGCAAAAGAGCTTGGAAATGAAAAAGCGGCAAATATCATTCTTCTGGGAACGATTATCCGTTCTATGGGATTGGAGCATATCGACTGGGAGGAAATCCTGAAGGAAAATATCAAGCCGCAGTTTCTGGAATTAAATAAAAAAGCGCTGAAGGCAGGTATGAACGCCATTGCCTGCCAGGCATGAAAGGAGAAAGATAGTTGAAAGAAAGAGAAAAATTTGGCTCCAGGATGGGATTTATTCTCGTCTCTGCGGGCTGTGCGATCGGTCTTGGAAATGTGTGGAAGTTCCCATATATGGCGGGAGAATACGGAGGGGCGGCGTTTATCCTCATGTATTTTCTGTTTCTTTTGGTACTGGGACTTCCTATTCTTGTGTGCGAGTTTTCTGTAGGCCGCGCCAGCAGAAAAAGTACGGCAAGAGCGTTTCACGAGCTGGAGCCAAAGGGTTCTAATTTCCATAAATTCAGTTACATGAGCATGGTATCGAACTATGTTTTGATGATGTTTTATACAATGGTTGCAGGCTGGATGGCATACTATTGTTACCGCATGGCAAAGGGAGAATTTTCCGGCGTTACAACAGAAGCGGTTCAGAAAGGTTACGATAAGA
The DNA here is from genome assembly GCA_030527365.1 of Eubacteriales bacterium. Classification (GTDB taxonomy): domain Bacteria; phylum Bacillota; class Clostridia; order Lachnospirales; family Lachnospiraceae; genus Blautia_A. The sequence goes on from JAUNAX010000005.1 coordinate 9,068, forward strand.
TGCTGGCATCTCCGGGAATTATGGCAGGCTGGATGATCGCAGTCGTAATCCTTGGATTTTTAATTTGTTCTCTGGGTGTACAGAGAGGGCTGGAAAAAATCACAAAAGTAATGATGACCTGTCTTCTTGTTCTGATCGTTGTTCTGGCAGTGCGCTCTTTAACACTTCCGGGAGCAGAGGAGGGAGTTCGTTTTTATCTTGTGCCAAACATGGACAGTATCCGTGAGGTAGGACTTGGAAATATGATTTTTGGAGCAATGTCTCAGGCATTTTTTACTTTGAGCATCGGCGCCGGTTCTATGACGATTTTTGGAAGTTATCTTTCTAAGGACCGCTCTCTTGCAGGAGAATCCATTCATATTTTGATTCTTGATACATTTGTGGCAACAATGGCAGGACTTATTGTCATTCCGGCGTGTTTTGCATATGGAGTGGAGCCGGGAGCAGGTCCGGGACTTGTATTTATCGCCCTTCCCAATGTATTTAATAAAATGGCGGGAGGAAGATTATGGGGAGCTATGTTTTTCCTGTTTCTGTTTTTCGCATCATTATCTACTGTGACAGCAGTATTTGAAAATATTATTTCCTATGGAATTGATCTTTTCGGCTGGAGCAGAAAAAAGGCAGTAATCGTAAACCTTATAGGAATCCCGCTTCTGTCTCTTCCGGCAATTTTAGGATTTAATGTTTTATCCGGCTTTATGCCGTTTGGAGCAGGCTCCAATATTATGGATCTCGAGGATTTTATTGTATCGAATAATATTCTTCCTCTTGGTTCGGTTGTCTATGTTATGTTCTGTGTCTCAAAATATGGCTGGGGCTGGGATGGCTTTATAAAAGAAGTGAATACAGGAAAAGGTCTCCGGTTCCCGGGAGGAATCCGTTTCTACATGCTGGTAGTTATTCCGGTTGTCATTGTAGTGATTTACCTGAAGGGTTACTATGATAAATTTGCAGGACAAGGAGCAGGAACTCTGATGGCATGGATGGCAGTATCTCTTGCTGTTCTGGCATTGATTGCGTGGTTTATTTTTGGTGGAAAGAAAAAGAAAACAGAAAAAAGGTAGGAGGGAAAAAATCATGATTTCAGAAAAAATGAAGCCTTTTGTAGAAAATAATTCTGCAATCCGTATGATGTTTGAGGAAGGCAATCGTCTTCGCGCAAAATATGGTGCGGAAAATGTGTTTGATTTCAGTCTTGGAAATCCAAGCGTTCCGGCGCCGGACTGTGTGCGTCAGGCAATTATTGAGCTTGTAAATGAAGAAAATCCAACGACACTTCACGGCTATATGAGCAACGCTGGTTTCGAAGATGTCCGCCAGACTATTGCGAAATCTTTAAACCGTCGTTTCGGAACTGCATTTCAGGGAAAAAACCTGATTATGACAGTGGGCGCTGCAAGCGGGCTGAATGTGATTCTGAAAACAGTTTTAAATCCTGGAGATGAAGTGATCGTATTCGCACCGTACTTTCTGGAATATGGTGCATATGTGAGAAATTATGACGGGGTGCTTGTGGAAATCTCTCCGGATACAGAAACTTTCCAGCCGAATCTTGCAGAGCTTGAGGAAAAAATCACAGCAAAGACAAAGGCAGTGATTGTAAACACTCCACATAATCCAACGGGTGTTGTGTATTCGGAAGAAACCATTCAGAAGCTTTCTGCCATTCTGGAAAAGAAACAGAAAGAGTTTGGAAGTGTAATTTATCTGATTTCTGACGAACCTTACCGTGAACTCGCATACGATGGCGTGGAAGTGCCGTATCTTACAAAGTATTATGACAACACAGTTGTGGGATATTCCTACAGCAAATCTCTTTCCCTTCCGGGAGAGCGTATCGGTTATCTTGTAATTCCCGATGAGGCGGACGGAAGCGAGGAACTGCTTGCAGCGGCAGCCATTGCGAACCGTATTCTGGGAAGTGTAAATGCGCCTTCCCTTATGCAGAAGGTAATTGCAAAATGTGTGGACGCAGAAGTAGATGTGGCAGCTTATGATAAAAACCGTCAGGCTCTTTACAATGGGTTAAAAGAGCTTGGATTTTCCTGTATCAAACCTCAGGGAGCTTTTTATCTTTTTGTGAAATCACCTGTGGAAGATGAGAAGGAGTTTTGTCAGGCTGCAAAGAAGTACAACATTCTCATGGTTCCGGGAACCTCTTTCGCGTGTCCGGGATATGTGCGTCTTGCTTACTGCGTTTCTTATGATACTATTGTAAATGCGCTTCCTCAGTTTGAGAAGCTGGCGGAGGAATTTGGATTAAGAAAATAATGAAAAAAGCAGGAAAAGCTTTTTATATACTGCCCACAGGTTATCTGGCAATATTATATACAGCGCTTATTTTTCTTCTGAAGCAGGATATAAGACCGCTGCCTGTATTTGCAGGCGCAAGTTTTCTTCTGGGAGCCGGAAATGTGATCCTGGCAGTTTTCTGCAGCAGAAAAAAATATGAGGAATTTCTGGAAAAAGCGGTGCTGATTTTGAAATATGGAATGATTTTATTTTATTTGACTGTATTTATCCTGGGTGTGTCAGTATGGTTTATCGGAACGTTTTTAGGTCCTGTGGGAACGATTGCCGCTTTGATGTTTGCCATTGTGGATTATGCGATTATGATACCGGGCATCTTCTATGGGATGTCCTGGCTCGTTTTGCTGATACGGAAAAAAGATATATCCTTAAAAGCAGGTATTTTCCACGGAATCCTTCAATGCCTTTTCGTATTTGATGTGGCAGATACCATGTATCTGATGGCTGTGAAGAAGAAAAAATATTGTCGGATCACTGCGGGGATTCTGGTGCTGACTATTGTGGCAGCAGGTGTGTCAGGGGTGTATTTTTTCTGTGTGTAGGGAATAAATGAAAAATTTCTTGACATACATTTTCTATATGATATGATAAAAGAAAATTAGGATATATAAGGTTTTATCTTCGGATAAAGGGAAGTTAAGTGAAAATCTTACACGGTCACGCCGCTGTGAGGAGGAGCTGTATTTTAATGTGCCACTGAGTTTTCGGGAAGGCAAAATACAGCGAAGATACCAAGTCAGAAAACCTGTCTTATATATGGGATTACGCAGGCTACGAACGATGACCTTGTGTAAAGAAAAGCAGCTTTGTCTGCTTTTCTTTATGAACCTGCTGGTATTGAACCGGTAGGTTCTTTTTCGTTTTACTACAAAGTGAGGAGAAGAAAAATGAATAAAAAACAGAAATACGTTATCATGGCAGCGACTTTTTTTGCCCTTACCTTTGGCATTATGCCGTCTGTAAACGCCATGCACATTATGGAAGGGTATCTTCCGGGAAGCTTTTGTATTGCTTGGGGTGTTCTATGTATTCCGTTTCTTGCAGCAGGATTTCTATCTATTAAGAAGACATTAAACGAACATAGAAACCTGATCACTTTACTTGCAGTATCGGGGGCATTTATCTTTGTAATATCCTCTCTGAAAATTCCGTCAGTTACAGGAAGCTGTTCTCATATGACAGGAACAGGACTTGGAGCAATCCTTTTCGGACCGGCAGCGGTATCTGTTCTTGGGTTAATTGTACTTCTTTTTCAGGCGCTTCTTCTGGCGCACGGCGGTCTGACCACCATTGGAGCAAATACATTTTCTATGGCAATCGCAGGACCTTTTGTGTCATACGGAATTTACAAATTGCTTGGAAAAACAAAGGTAAATAAAAAAGTAAATATTTTTCTTGCAGCAGCTCTCGGAGACTTATTTACATACTGCGTGACAGCAGGACAGATGGCGCTTGCACATAACGCAGATACCACATTTGGGGCAGCCTTTGGAAAGTTCCTTGTTGTGTTTGCGCCGACTCAGATTCCGCTGGCTGTTATTGAGGGAATTATCACAGTCCTTATTATTATGGGACTTGAAACATATGCGAAACCGGAACTTAAATTAATCGGTTATTTTAAGGAGGAAAAGTAAGATGAAGAAGAAAGTAATGCTTGGTATTCTTGCGGTTTTTCTGATTGCCTTTATTCCCCTGTTTGTGTTAAAAGATGCAGAATTTGGCGGCTCTGACGATGTGGGAAGCACTGTAGTGGAAGAAGTAGATTCCTCTTACCAGCCATGGGCAACGCCTGTTCTGGAAAAAATGATAGGCGGAGAGCTTCCGGGAGAAGTGGAAAGTCTTATTTTCTGTCTTCAAACAGGAATTGGCGTGGGAATTATCGCATTTATTATGGGGCGTTTTGTGGAGCGCAGAAAATGGCTGAAAGAGGAATAACAGATGATTGCCATTGATAAACTTTGTTACAATTCAAAGCTTCGGTATGAAAATGCAGGAGAGAAATTCGCGTTTTCTGTCATTACTCTTTGTATTTGCGTGATGAGCCGCTCAGTGGAGGTGGCATCTATTGTACTGGCAACAACAGGGATTCTTACCGTCTGGAAGGGAGGAGTCCCTGTTTTGCGCTATTTAAAGTTCCTCACGATACCTCTTGCTTTTTTGCTTTTAAGCACAGTGGCAGTTATGTTTAACATAAAGAAAACGCCGATGGATTTTTTTGCGATTCCTGTGGGAGACTGGTATATTACGGCAAGCCATTACTCGTTCTTCTATGCGCTGCAGTTGATTTTGACGGCTCTTGCCGCAGTTTCCTGCCTGTATTTCCTGGCTTTTTCCACGCCTATGCCGGATATTTTAGAGGTTTTGCGAAAGCTCCACTGTCCGGGGCTTCTTATTGAGTTGATGCTTTTGATTTATCGGTTTATTTTTGTACTTATGGAAACCGCGTCTGCCATTTCTGTTTCTCAGAAATGCAGGCTTGGAAATAAGGATTACCGTACTTCTGTAAAATCATTCGGTCTTTTGGGCTCTGTTCTTATGATACGGGCAGTAAAGCGGGCAAATTGCCTTTATGACGCAATGGAAGCAAGATGTTATGATGGAACGATACACGTGCTTACAGAAAATAGAAAACCGAAGAAAAAAATAATTGCAGCGATTATAATTTTTGACACAGCGCTTCTTATTTTTGCCGTGTGGAGGAGATTTTTTTTATGAATTCAGATATTATCTTAAAAGCGGAAAATCTGTATTTTTCTTATGATGATGACAATTCCCATTCCTTAAACGGACTTTCCCTGGAAATAAAAAAAGGGCAGAAGGTGGCTATAATGGGGGCAAACGGCAGTGGAAAATCTACATTTTTCCTGTGTTGTACCGGAATCCATAAGCCACAGAAAGGAAAGCTTTACCTGGACGGAAAAGAGGTAAAGTATAATAAAAAAGGTCTTCTTGATCTTAGAAGCAAGGTGGGGATTGTCTTTCAGGATCCGGACAACCAGCTTTTTTCCGCCAGCGTATATCAGGAAATTTCTTTTGGGATTTTAAATCTTGGAGTTTCCGAAGAACAGGCGAAAAAAGAGGTGGAGGAAGTGATTGATTATCTGGAAATCACGCCCTTTCGAAGTAAACCCACCCACGCCTTAAGCGGCGGTCAGAAAAAACAGGTTTCTATTGCAGATATTCTTGTGATGCACCCGGAGATTATTATTCTTGACGAGCCGGCGGCAGCCCTTGATCCGAGACATACGACAATGGTAAATCACATTGTAGATCAGATGACAGAGAATGGAATTACAGTCCTCATGGCAACCCATGATGTGAATTATGCCTATGAATGGGCAGATGAAGTCATTCTTTTCCATGAGGGAAAAGTTCTTATGAACGGAAGTCCTGAGCAGGTTTTCGGGAACAGAGCGGCTCTTCGCCAGACAAACCTTGAGCCCCCAGCAGTGCTGGAGCTTTTTGAGAGTCTTTGTAAAAAAGGAATTTTAAAATCCTCCCTTCCATTTCCTAAAAATCTGAAGGTTCTGGAAGGGTATATAGAAGAAGTAAATTTAAACACATATTACGGAGGTAAGAAACAGATGTCAGATACCACAAAGAAGGCAATCCTGGCAGTCAGCTTTGGAACAAGCCATAACGACACAAGAGAGGTTACTATTGATGCTATTGAAAAAGATATGCAGGCTGCTTTTCCGGAGTATCCTCTTTACAGAGCGTGGACAAGCAAAATGATCATCAATAAAGTAAACAAGAGAGATAATGTGCATATTGATACTGTAAAAGAGGCAATGGAAAGAATGCAGGCAGACGGAATCACAGATGTTCTGGTGCAGCCCACTCATGTGATCAACGGGATTGAAAACGACATTATGAAGGAGGATGCTCTTTCTTATAGGGAAAATTTTCATTCCATTTCTTTTGGAGATCCCCTTCTTACAAGCGAGCAGGATAACAGGGAGGTACTGGAAGCTGTGGCAGAAGAGTTTTCATGGCTGAAAGAGGACGAGGTTCTTGTTCTTATGGGACATGGAACAACACATTATGCAAACTCTATTTATGCAGCGCTTGACTATACATTTAAGGACAAGGGTCACAAGAATATTTTTCTTGGAACAGTGGAGGCGTATCCTTCTATGGAAAGCATCATGAAGCTTGTCAGAGAGTACAATCCGTCAAAGGTCGTTCTTGCTCCGTTTATGATCGTGGCAGGAGATCATGCAAAAAACGATATGGCAGGAGATGATCCGGAATCCTGGTACAGTCAGTTTAAAAATGCGGGATATGAGGTTGAGACAGTGATCAAAGGACTTGGAGAATATCCGGGAATCCGGAAGATTCTTGTGGATCATCTGAAAACACTGGAAAATTAAGACAAAAAAACAGCGGGGCTTTAAGTGTATTTCTCACTTAAAGTCCCGTTGTTTTTGTGAAAAGATTTATGATGAAACATATCAGCTCTTTCTGAAAGCTGCTCTTTTACGTTCTCTCGGATCGAGAATTCTCTTACGGATACGAAGGCTTGAAGGCGTTACCTCAAGAAGTTCGTCCTGGTCAATAAATTCGATTGCCTGTTCAAGACTTAATACCTTAGGCGGCGTCAGCTTTAAAGCGTCGTCGGCAGAAGAGGAACGGGTATTTGTAAGATGTTTTGTCTTACATACATTAAGCTCAATATCTTCCGCTTTTCCATTCTGACCGATTACCATACCGCTGTAAACTTTTTCGCCCGGTCCTACAAAAAGTGTTCCGCGCTCCTGGGCGGAGAAAAGTCCGTAAGTAACAGCCTCGCCTGCCTCGAAAGCAATGAGAGAGCCCTGCTTGCGGTACTGGAAATCTCCTTTATAAGGTGCATATCCGTCAAAGATAGTATTTAAAATACCGGTTCCCTTTGTGGAGGTTAAGAATTCTCCGCGGAATCCGATCAGTCCTCTGGAAGGAATATGGAATTCAAGGCGCACAGAACCGTCGCTTGCTGTGCTCATGCCCTGAAGCTCGCCTTTTCGCTCGCTTAATTTCTGGATAACAGTTCCGGAAAATTCCTCCGGCACATCCACGTATGCGATTTCCATTGGCTCAAGCTTTTTGCCGCGCTCGTCTGTGTGGTAGAGAACCTCCGGTTTACTTACTGCAAACTCATATCCCTCACGGCGCATATTTTCAATTAAAACAGAAAGATGAAGCTCACCACGTCCGGAAACTTTAAAGCATTCTGTTGTCTCTGTATCTTCCACACGAAGGCTGACGTCTGTGTTTAGTTCTCTGTAAAGACGGTCACGGAGATGGCGGGAAGTAATATATTTTCCTTCCTGTCCTGCAAGGGGGCTGTCATTTACAAGGAAGTTCATGGAGATTGTCGGCTCGGAAATTTTCTGGAAAGGAATGGATTCCGGTTTGTCGCCGCCGCAGAGGGTATCTCCGATATGGATTTCCGAAATACCGGAAACAGCCACGATGGAGCCGATGGACGCCTCTTTTACTTCCACTTTATTTAAACCATCGAATTCATATAATTTGCTGATTTTTACTTTCTGGCGTTTATCAGGGTCGTGATGGTTTAAAAGAGTAAGCTCCTGGTTTACTGCGATTTTTCCGTTTTCTACTTTGCCGACGCCGATACGTCCTACATATTCGTTGTAATCAATGGTACTGATAAGAACCTGTGTATCTGCGTCCGGGTCACCTTCCGGTGCAGGAATATATTTTAAGATTGTCTCAAAAAGCGGAGCCATGTTTTCCGGAGTATCTGCAAGGTCAAGAACTGCATGACCTGCTTTTGCGGAAGCATATAAAAACGGACAGTCAAGCTGCTCGTCAGATGCCTCCAGATCCATAAGAAGCTCAAGGATCTCGTCAATTACTTCGTCCGGGCGGGCTTCCGGGCGGTCAATCTTGTTGATGCACACGATTACGTGAAGGTCAAGCTCAAGAGCTTTTTTCAGAACGAATTTTGTCTGAGGCATAGCTCCCTCAAAAGCGTCTACAAGCAGGATAACACCGTCTACCATTTTAAGAACACGCTCTACCTCGCCGCCGAAATCTGCGTGGCCTGGTGTGTCAATGATGTTGATTTTCGTTCCTTTGTAGTGAACCGCAGTATTTTTTGAGAGAATGGTAATTCCTCTTTCACGTTCAATATCGTTGGAGTCCATGACACGTTCCTGAACTTCCTGATTTTCACGGAATACGCCGCTCTGTTTTAAAAGCTGGTCTACCAGGGTTGTTTTGCCGTGGTCAACATGGGCGATAATGGCTACGTTACGTACATCTTCCCGTCTGGTTTTCATAAAATGTATTTCCTTTCTTTAAATAAGTATCTTTATTTTAAGTCAAGCATTGCTGCACAAAAATCCAATTTATAAGTTTACCACATTTTTCGAGGATTACAAGGTGCTGAAAAAATTTTTTTATTTTTAGTTCTAAATCCGAAATCTTCTACATAAGCTTATATAGATAAAATACCCGAAGAGGAAGGAGAACACATTATGGCAGATAAAATTATTGAAAACAATCAGGTATCGGTTATGGGGAAAATCGCTACCGGCTTTACATTCAGTCATCAGGTTTTTGGGGAAGGATTTTATACAATGGACCTTCTCGTAAAAAGACTGAGTGATTCTGAGGACAGGATTCCGGTTATGGTATCGGAACGCCTTGTAGACGTAACACAGGATTATGTGGGAGAATATATAGAGATTCACGGACAGTTCCGCTCTTATAACCGCCACGAGGAAAAACACAACAGACTTGTGCTTTCTGTATTTGCAAGAGAGCTGAAATTTGTGGAAGAAGAGGACGAATCCATTCCTGTCAACCAGATTTTCCTGGACGGATATATCTGTAAGCCGCCGGTATACAGAAAAACTCCGCTTGGAAGAGAAATTGCAGACCTTCTTATGGCAGTGAACAGACCTTACGGAAAATCAGATTACATACCCTGTATCTGCTGGGGAAGAAATGCGCGGTACGCTTCTGCTTTTGAGGTGGGCGGACATGTACTCATCTGGGGAAGGATCCAGAGCAGAGAATATATGAAGCGTATTGGAGAAAATGAGACAGAAAAAAGAATTGCCTATGAAGTGTCTGTAAGTAAGCTGGAATACATTGAGTAAGTAAGCAAAGACTTGCAATTCTCTTAAATCTGCGGTAATATAAGCGTATTCAAAAGCAACTTCATAAACGATAAGAGGAATTGTGATGGAAAGAAAATTAACAGAGGTTTACTGCGGAGACGGCGTAGGAAAGACAACTCTGGCAATCGGGCAGAGCCTTCGTGCCTGCGGACAGGGAAAAAGTGTGATCATTATTCAGTTTTTAAAGGGAAAGGAGCGGAGAGAGCTTGATTTTCTGGAAGAGCTGGATAATATGGATATTAAAATCTTCCGATTTGAAAGAATGGATCGCTGCTATGAGGAGTTAAGCAACGAAGAGAAAGAGGAAGAGAGACTGAATATTCTTAATGGACTGAATTTTGCCCGTAAGGTAGTTGCAACTCAGGAATGCGATTTCCTGCTTCTGGATGAGATTCTGCGGCTTTTGGATAACGGAATTGCAACAGAAGAGACAATCGGGGAGATTCTGAAGCTTAAGGACGAAAGTATGCACATTGTCATGACAGGCCAGGGACTTCCGGAGGGACTTCGAAAATATGTGGACAGAGTGACCACTCTCAGTACAGAAAATATAAGAAAAGATGAATGTAGTACAGAAGAATAATACATGCACAGAAGCGTAAAGGAGGAAGGAAAATGGCAATTTTCAAAGGAGCAGGCGTTGCGATCGTAACTCCCATGCACGAAAACGGAAGAGTAAACTACGATAAACTGGGAGAGCTGATCGAGTTTCAGATAGCCAACAGCACAGACGCGATCATTATCTGTGGAACAACCGGCGAATCTTCTACCATGACACATGGGGAACATCTTCAGACAATTAAATACGCGATAGATAAGGTTGCAAAGAGAGTTCCTGTTATCGCAGGGACAGGTTCCAACTGCACAGAAACAGCAATTATGATGTCACAGGAGGCAGCTTCTTATGGAGCAGACGGTCTTCTCGTTGTGACTCCTTATTATAACAAGGCTACACAGAAAGGTCTGATCGCTCATTACACAGCCATTGCAGAGGCAGTGCCTGAGACACCCATCATTATGTACAATGTTCCAAGCCGTACAGGCTGTAATATCCAGCCTGCAACAGCAGCATATCTTGCAAAAAATGTAAAAAATATTGTGGGGATCAAGGAAGCGACAGGCGATTTATCTCAGGTTGCAAAGATGATGAATCTTGCAGAAGGAAGTCTTGAGCTTTATTCCGGAAATGATGACCAGGTACTTCCGATTCTTTCTCTTGGAGGTCTTGGAGTAATTTCTGTTCTTTCCAATATTGCGCCGAAGGAAACACATGATATGGTGGCAAAATTCCATGAAGGCGATGTAAAAGGAGCAGCAGAAATCCAGTTAAAAGCTATTCCGCTGGTTAATGCTCTTTTCAGCGAGGTAAATCCGATTCCTGTAAAAGCAGCCCTGAATCTGATGGGAATGAATGCAGGTCCTCTTCGTATGCCTCTCACAGAAATGGAAGAGGAAAACAAAGAGAAGCTGAAAAAAGCAATGCAGGATTTTGGCATTAAGCTGGCATAACTGACAGGAGGAAAACGGCTATGGTAAGAATTATTATGCACGGCTGCAACGGACATATGGGACAGGTGATTTCCGGTCTTGTGGAAAAAGATCCGGAAGTGGAAATTGTTGCAGGAATTGATATTGCAGACCAGGGTAAAAACAGTTATCCTGTTTTTACAGATATGGAAACATGTAATGTTGAAGCAGATGTTATCATTGACTTTTCTTCTGCAAAAGCAGTGGATAAGCTTCTTGATTACAGCGCAGAGAGAGGAATACCGGCAGTTGTATGTACAACCGGATTAAGTGAGGAACAGCTTGCTCATCTGGAGGCGACATCTGAAAAGGTGGCAATTTTAAAATCTGCAAATATGTCTCTCGGAATCAACACTCTCTTAAAGCTGATACAGGACGCTGCAAAAGTTCTTGCAAAGGCAGGTTTTGACATGGAGATCGTGGAGAAACATCACAATCTTAAAGTAGACGCTCCAAGCGGAACAGCCCTTGCACTTGCAGACAGCTTAAATGAGGCAATGAATGAGGAATATCATTACGTGTATGACAGAAGCCAGAGAAGAGAGCAGCGTGACAGCAAAGAAATCGGAATTTCTGCTGTGCGCGGCGGAACTATCGTGGGCGAGCATGAAGTGATTTTTGCAGGTCCGGACGAGGTGATCGAATTTAAGCATACAGCTTATTCCAAGGCTGTTTTCGGAAAAGGAGCAGTGGAGGCAGCAAAATTCCTGGCAGGAAAACCTGCGGGTAAATATGACATGAGCGATGTAATTAATAAGTAAAGATGAAAAATAAGCGGGATTTGGCTTTTGGCTGAATGCCGTTTATTTTTTTGCCCCTATTCACTGTTAATATGAAATGAAAATTTTGAATAAAAACTTTTCCGGCAGGCATAATAACAGTATAAGTAAAAACCTGAGGAAAAGGAGAACAGAATCATGAAAAAATGGAATAAAATTCTTATGAGCGCAGCACTTGCAGTAACTTTAGCAATGTTTACAGGCTGTGGGAGAAACGATAATGCGGCAGATGAAACACGCAGAGAGCAGGATAAAGTAAAAGAAAAAGATACGGCAAAAGAAAATAATGATACACTTACAGAAGAAAACACTGTGAAAAAAGACAAGACAACTACGGACAATGCAGATGGAAACACAGCGGACGGCGTTGTTCCGGACGCAGGTATGGAAAACGACGGTACACCAGACGGCTCAGTTGATAACAAGGTGACAGATAACGCCGAACCGGATATGACAGTGATGCCTGAAAACAAAACGGACAGCAATGGAAATGACAATCATGTAAACGATCAGAATGGAAATGGTGATGGAACTGTGACAGGTGAGCTTGGAAACAGTGTGAAAGATCTGGGAGAAGGCGTAGGAAACGCTGTGGAAGATGTAGGAGACGCCGCAAGGAACGCAGTAGACGGAAGATAAGAAAAGAATCCTGGAAGTTACAGAAAAAAATAAGAAATTTGTGTTAATTTTTCATAAAATGGTGTTAAAATTCCGCACAATGTGTTATAATAATCCCATCAAACAGCAAAGGGGATGGAAGCATGAAATTTATTATCAGCGGAAAAAATATTGCAGTGACCGAAGGGCTTCGAACAGCAGTTGAGGACAAGCTTGGGAAACTGGAAAGGTATTTCACTCCTGACACCGAAGTTGTCGTAACTTTAAGTGTGGAAAAAGAAAGACAGAAGATTGAAGTAACAATTCCTGTAAAAGGAAACATTATCCGGTCCGAGCAGGTAAGCAGTGATATGTATGTATCAATCGATCTGGTAGAAGAGGTGATCGAGCGCCAGCTTCGGAAATACAAAAACAAGATAGTAGACAAAAAACAGTCTGCAGGAAGTTTCCAGCAGGCATATCTTGATAAGGAATATGAGGAAGACGAAGAGGTAAAGATCATTCGTACAAAGAAATTCGATATTAAGCCGATGTATCCGGAAGATGCCTGTGTACAGATGGAACTTCTGGGACATAATTTCTTTGTATTCTGCAATGCAGAGACAGAGCAGGTAAATGTGGTTTATAAGAGAAAAGGCAATACCTACGGTCTGATTGAACCGGAATTCTAAAAAAGTAAGCAAAGCCCTCCTGTTCAGAGCGGGAGGGCTACATTTTTCTACAGAAAGGAACAGATAAATGAAAGATTACATACTGGAAGCATGTGTGGATTCTGTGGAATCTGCCCTGGCAGCAGCAAGAGGAGGAGCAACGCGTCTGGAGCTGTGCGGAAACCTGATTATTGGAGGAACGACACCGGAACCGGGACTTTATGAGGAAATACGGAAACATTCCGACATTCGGATTCATGCCCTGATCCGTCCGAGATTTGGTGATTTCTGTTATACAGATTCTGAATTTGCCATTATCAGAAACGCAGTAAAAACCTATAAAAAACTTGGGGCAGAAGGCGTAGTGATCGGTATTTTAAAACCGGACGGCACTTTAAATATGGAGCAGATGAAGATTCTCATGGAAGAGGCAGAGGGAATGTCTGTGACGCTTCACAGAGCATTTGACGTGTGTGCAGATCCTTTTGAGACAATGGAACAGGCAATTTCTCTTGGAATAGACACGATCCTTACTTCCGGTCAGCAGAACAACTGCCGTCTCGGAGCAGAGCTTCTTGGACAGCTTGTAGAAAAAAGCGCGGGAAGAATTGAAATCCAGGTGGGCAGCGGCGTAGATGCAGATGCCATTAAAGAAGTTTATCCTGTGACAAAGGCAAGAGCTTTTCATATGTCCGGAAAGGTTACGCTGGACAGTGAAATGATTTACAGAAAAGAAGGCGTAAGCATGGGACTTCCTTCTTTAAGTGAATATGAAATCTGGCGCACAGAAGAGAGCAAGATCCGTGCGGCGAAAGAGGTATTGGAAACACTTTGAGGGACTTTTACAGTCCCTCTTTTTTGAATAATGTTATAGCTTTTTGGAATCACTGCCCCAGACAGAGGGAAGACGTTTTAACACTTCCTGAGTGAGAATCCCTATGAGAAATCCGGTTACAACACCGGAAATAAGAAGCGGCGGTGTGTAATAAAACACGGCAGTATTTTCCACAACAAGAGCGGCGATGACAAGCTGACCGATATTGTGGGTAACTCCGCCGAAAACACTGATACCAACTGTAGTAAGTTCTGTCTTTTTCAGGAGCAATACCATGACAGAGAGGCTAAGAGCAGCTCCCGCAAGACTGTAAAGAATGCTGAACATATTTCCAAACAGAAAGCCAATCACAAGAATCCTTACGACAGATACAAGGGCAGCGTCCTTAAAACCGTATTTTTTCAGAATGATCAGGACAGAAAGGTTGGCAAGTCCCAGCTTGATTCCGGGAATTCCTGCAAAAACAGGGATCAGAGTTTCTACATATCCGAAAATAATGGCAATGGCGGCAAAAAAACCGAGATAAGCTGTTTTTGTTTTCATATCACTGCACCACAGCATGGGAGACATGGTCTCCTTCGCTGTTTTCTCCTTCTATTACAACCTTATTTGGAAGGCAGATTACAGAACCGCCGGAAGCGTCAACTGCTTTTTGCTCAAGGCATAAATGATCCGGACAGGTGGCGGAAATCATCTTTGCTTTTCCGTTTTTTATTTCACATACATTTGTGTCATTAATAGAAATCGTCTGGTCTTCAGAAAGGGAATAAACTCCGTATTCTTTTCCGTCAACGGTGATCCTTATGGTGTTCTGCGGCTTTTTAAAAATACTCATGCCTGCCCACAGAAGAAGGGCAGCAGCGAGAACAGAGCCAATTAACAGAATTTCTTTTTTCTTCAAAAACAAATTTCCTCCATATATTGAACTGAGATTTTTATGCTTCTGTCTGCCATCGGCAGGTTGAAGCTATCATAACACAGCAGAGAAGGAATGGCAATGGCAGAGAAATGCCGTTTGTTTACGAAATATTTATTGTTTTCCTGAACGGAAAGTGATAAAATATAGAATGTTCAGGTGTATTCTCAGGGGTACTCTGTTCAGAAGATAATATGAATTTATGATACGGCAGAAGCTGTACAGGAAAATAAAAAGGAAACAGGAGTAAAATATGAAGGTATTTTCAAAAGTATTCGGAACGCGTAGCCAGCGTGAGGTAAAAAGAATCATGCCTCTTGTAGAAAAAACAGAAAGTCTGCGTCCGGAAATGCAGAAACTCAGCGATGAAGAATTAAGAGACAAGACAAGAGAATATAAGAAGCGTCTGGAAGAGGGAGCGACACTTGACAGTCTCCTTCCGGAAGCATTTGCAACGGTAAGGGAAGCGGCAAAGCGTGTTCTTGGAATGGAACATTACCGTGTACAGATCATAGGTGGTGTGATTCTTCATCAGGGACGTATTGCAGAGATGCGTACAGGTGAAGGTAAGACACTTGTATCTACTCTTCCTGCATACTTAAATGCACTGGAAGGAAAAGGGGTACACGTTGTAACAGTCAACGACTATCTGGCAAAACGAGATGCAGAGTGGATGGGAAAGGTCCATGAATTTCTGGGACTTACGGTTGGCGTTGTATTAAACGACATGAAGCCGGAAGAGCGCCGCGCTGCATACAACTGTGATATTACTTACGTTACAAACAATGAGCTGGGATTTGATTACCTTCGTGACAACATGGTTATTTATAAAGAACAGCTTGTACAGAGAGATCTTCACTACTGTATCATTGACGAGGTGGACTCTGTTTTAATTGACGAGGCGCGTACTCCTCTTATTATTTCCGGACAGAGCGGCAAGTCAACAAAGCTTTACGAAGTCTGTGACATTCTTGCACAGCAGTTGGAGCGCGGTGAGGCGAGCCATGAAATGACAAAGATGGCTGCTATTATGGGCGAGGAAGTCATTGAGACAGGCGATTTCGTTGTAAATGAAAAAGACAAGATTGTAAACCTTACAGAGCAGGGCGTGAAAAAGGTTGAGAAATTCTTTAATATTGAAAACCTTGCGGATCCGGAAAATCTGGAAATCCAGCACAACACCATTCTCGCTCTTCGTGCTCATAATCTGATGCACAAGGATCAGGACTACGTTGTAAAAGATGATGAAATCCTCATTGTCGATGAGTTTACAGGACGTATTATGCCGGGACGCCGTTATTCTGACGGTCTTCATCAGGCAATCGAAGCAAAGGAACACGTAAAGGTAAAACGTGAGAGCAAAACTCTTGCAACCATTACATTCCAGAACTTCTTTAACAAATATGACAAAAAAGGCGGTATGACAGGTACAGCTCTCACAGAGGAAAAAGAGTTCCGTGATATTTACGGCATGGACGTTGTAGAGATTCCGACAAACAGACCAGTTCAGCGTAAAGACCTGGACGATGCCGTATATATGACAAAGAAGGAAAAATTCAATGCAGTTGTACGTGCAGTTGTGGAGGCACATGAGAAGAATCAGCCTGTACTGGTTGGTACGATTACCATTGAGACTTCCGAGCTGTTAAGCCGTATGCTGAAAAGAGAGGGAATCCCTCATAACGTGCTGAATGCCAAATTCCACGAGCTTGAGGCAGAAATCGTTGCACAGGCAGGACAGGCAGGGGCAGTTACCATTGCCACCAACATGGCAGGACGTGGTACAGATATTAAGCTTGACGATGTTGCCCGTGAAGCAGGCGGTCTTAAGATCATCGGTACAGAGCGTCATGAGTCAAGACGTATTGACAATCAGCTCCGTGGACGTTCCGGACGTCAGGGCGATCCTGGTGAATCCCGTTTCTATATCTCTCTTGAGGACGACCTGATGCGTCTCTTTGGTTCAGAGCGTCTTATGAAGGTATTTACTTCTCTCGGAGTTGCAGAGAACGAGCAGATTGAGCATAAAATGCTTTCCAGTGCCATTGAGAAGGCACAGGAGAAGATTGAGTTTAACAACTTTGGTATCCGTAAAAATCTTCTTGATTACGACCAGGTAAATAATGAGCAGCGTGAAATTATTTACAAGGAGCGCCGCCAGGTTCTTGACGGAGAAAATATGCGCGATGCAATCTACAAGATGATCACAGATATTGTGGACAGTACAGTAGATATGTGTTTCTCCGACGATGTGGACGCAGAAGAGTGGGATCTTGACGAGTTTAATTCTACATTATGTCCTATTATTCCGATCGAGCCGCTTACAGAAGATAAGGTAAAAGGTAAGAGAAGAAACGAGATGAAGCATATCCTCAAAGAAGAGGCAGTAAAACTCTATGAAGCAAAAGAATCTGAGTTCCCGGAACCGGAACAGCTTCGTGAGCTTGAGCGTGTGGTACTCTTAAAGAGCATCGACAGTAAGTGGATGGATCACATTGATGATATGGAAATTCTCCGTCAGGGAATCGGTCTTGCCGCATACGGACAGCGTGACCCGGTTGTAGAATACAAGATGAGCGCTTATGAGATGTTTAACGGCATGATAACTTCTATTCAGGAGGATACAGTTCGTATGCTGTATCACGTTCATGTAGAGCAGAAGCTTGAGCGTGAGCAGGTGGCTAAAGTTACCGGAACAAATAAGGACGACAGTGCAGGTCCGAAGAAACCGGTACAGCGTAAAGAAGATAAAATTTATCCAAACGATCCGTGTCCATGTGGAAGCGGAAAGAAATATAAACAGTGCTGCGGACGAAAAGCTGCAAAAGTGTGATAAGATGGGAGCCTTCCGTTTTGGGAAGGCTCTTTTTTAATCAGCAGGAAATTTTGTTTCCGGAAACCGGGCGGCAGAGGGAAGTTCTCCAAACTGCTTTTTATAGGCGCGGATAAAGGCGGTATAGTCTTTAAATCCGCTCTGGAGCGCTGCTTTTGTAACGGGAAGTCCCTGTGTGATCAGGCTTCTTGCAAGAAAAAGCCGTTTACTCACAATGTAGCTGTGCATGGTGTAGCCTGTCTCTTCTTTAAATTTCCGCATCATATAATATTTACTCAGAAAATATTTCCGGGACAGTTCCTCAATGGACAGCTCTTTTTCAAGATTCCGGTTGATGTACTTTAAAAGCTCTTCAATCCGGGAATCGTAAGTATAGGAATCCTGGTCGCAGATATATTGTTTTTCCAGAAAAATACGGTTTAAATATACCATAAACTCATAAAAAAGGGCTTTTTCCAGAATGTCATCTCCCATCTCTTGATTCTTAGATGCCCGGTAAAATTCTGACAAAACCTGCTCTAACTTCTTCTGCATTTTGGAAGGAAGCCGGACAAGATGAAAGCACCGGTCGGTTGCTTTCTGAAAACACCGGGTCAGAAGCTCTTCCTTTAAGTCGTTTCGAATCCAGAGAATAAACCGCTCGTACGGTTCTTCTGAAGAGATTTCCGGCTTGTGAATGGCATATTTATCCACAAGAAGAATATCCCAGGGATTGAGATAATACGATTTTCCTTCTATATGATAGGTGGCTTTTCCGGAAAGAAAAATAATTACCTTATAAAAATCGTGGTAATGATAAGTGAAATCCTGCTGTTTCTGGTCTTTTAAATAGAAAAGGCGAAATTCCTGGTCAAGATACCCTGTTTTTTCTGTGGCATCAATGGGATACTCCATATTCGTACACCTCGTTTATTCCTTTTTTATAATTTTATCACGTTTTTTTCAAATCATCATCACATTTTCCTCACAAATTCCCGGTATAGTATAAACAAATAAAGCGAAAGCTTTTTCATCGAATAGATTTTCATAACTTTTTTCTTTTTCATACTTTTTATACTTAGCCGGGCTGACAGCAGTCCGGCCCTCCTTCTTTTAAGAGCATTTTTTGCAATATATTCCGCAGTTTATTCTATATACACCTGGAAAAAATGATGTATAATATAGTAAAATACAGGATTGTGGAAGGTAATATGAGGAACAATCCATCAGAGTTCAGCAGTAAGGCGATATGTAGATATAGGAGAGGTGTAAATATGTCAGACAATATTATTATGGCGAAATATCAGGGGTTGGGAAATGATTATCTGATTCTGGACGCAGTGAGAAACAGAGTACAGCTTCAGGGAAAAAAAGCGGCGCTTCTCTGCCAGAGAGGCTTTGGGCTTGGAGCAGACGGCGTTTTGTACGGACCTGTCCAGATAAACGGAAAAATGGGCGTTCATATTTTCAATGCAGACGGAAGCGAATCTCCTATCAGTGGAAACGGTGTTCGTATTTTTGCAAAGTACCTTATAGATCAGGGATATGTCAAAGAATCAAAGTTTGATATTGAGACAATGGCGGGAACCATAGAAGTGGAAGTTATGAATGCCCGCGCAACCGAGTTTCGGGTAAAAATGGGAAAGGCATCTTTTCTTTCTGAAGAAATTCCGGTAACAGGGGAAAAAAGGGAAATTATAAATGAGACATTTACCTTCCATGAAAAAGAATATAAGGCGACCTGCCTTACAGTAGGAAATCCTCACTGCATTATTTTTACAGATAAGGTAAGTAAAGAAGCAGTGAAAGAGCTGGGACCTTATGTGGAAAATGCAGATGAATTTCCAAACAGAATGAACCTTCAGCTTTGCCGCCAGATTGACAGGGGAAATCTGGATATTGAAATCTGGGAGAGAGGTTCCGGCTACACAAAAGCCTCCGGTACAGGAAGCTGTGCGGCAGCGGCGGCAGCATATCGACTGGGGCTTGTGGAATCCAGAATTAATGTAAACCAGCCGGGTGGTATGATCCAGATTGACATAAAAGAGGATGGAACTATTTACATGACAGGAACAGTAGGCTTTATTGCGGACATCAGCATTGCACAGAGCTTTTTCTCCTGAGAGTTTCGGGAACAGAAAGAGGATTAAAAAACAGTATTGCATGTTTTTTAATCCTCTTTTTTTACTTACTTACCGGTCTGGTGGCTTCTTTCAGCCATTCTTTCTCTTCCTCATCAAGATATGGGGAGATTTTTTCATATACTTCTTTGTGATAGCTGTTTAAAAATGCTACATCCTGTTCATTCATATATTTTGTGTCAATGGCGTCTAAGTCAATGGGCACAAAAGTAACAAATTCAAATTTCATAAACTGACCGTACTGATTTTTTTCTGCTTTGCGGCAGAGCATCAGGTTTTCTGTACGGATTCCGTGGCTTCCCTCAATGTAGATGCCCGGCTCGTCAGAGGTAAGCATACCTTCCTCAAAAACCTCGTCCTTTATACGTTCTGTATTGACTCTCCAACGTACCCCGTTTGGACGTTCATGTACATTTAAAAGATAACCGACGCCGTGTCCTGTTCCGTGGTTAAAGTCAAGACCTCTTTCCCAGAAAGCGCCTCTTGCAAGGTAGTCAAGGTTTACGCTGGCGCAGCCGTGAAGGAATTTCGCATTGCCAAGGCGGAGGGTTCCCATAGCTGTTACGGTAAAGTGCTCTTTCTGCTCCTCAGTGAGAGGACCAACAGCGATGGTTCTTGTAATGTCTGTTGTTCCCTCGTAATACTGTCCGCCGGAGTCCACAAGATAGAAGCCTTCCGGTTTTAACTGGGCAAAGTCTTCTTCTGTTGGCTGGTAGTGGCACATCGCTGCATTAGGACCGTAAGCGGAGATGGTCTCAAAGCTTGGTTCAATGTAGCCCTCCTGCTCTTTTCGAAGGCTTTCCAGCTTCTCTGCAACAGAAAGCTCGTCCATTGGGATTTTGCCGATGTTCTTTTTCAGCCAGTACATATATTTTGTCACAGCAACACCGTCTTTAATGTGGGCTTTGCGGATATTTTCCATTTCTATTGGATTTTTGATGGCTTTCATAAGAGCGGCAGGGTTTACCATATTTACAATGGTGTTGTCTCCTGCAAGGCTCTGGAAAATTGTATAATTTACATGACCTTTTTCCAGTAAAATTGTTTCTCCCTTGATTTCAGATACAAAATCGTAGACAGAATCGTAGGAATGGATTTCCATTCCCAGGTCTTTCAGGTAAGATTTTACTTCCTCAGATAAGGCTTTTTCCTGGATAAAGAGATGTCCCTCTGTCTCTGTAAGTACAAGGTAGGAAAGGACAACAGGATTGCAGGGAATGTCGTTTCCGCGGATATTGAGAAGCCATACAATATCGTCAAGAGAAGTCAGCACATGTACGGAAGCCTTGTTTTCCTTCATTTTTTCACGAATTTTGGAAAGCTTGGAGGCAGCGGACTCTCCGGCGTATTTTTCCTCAAGAATCCATACCGGTTCAGCGGAAAGCTCCGGACGGTCAGACCAGATTTCGCCGATTAAATCACTTCTGTAGGAAAGAAATCTTTCTGGAAGTTTTTCCTCAAATGTTTCTCCCAGGCTTTCGTTTACAACACGTCCGTCAAAACCGAGAGTCATGCCTTCTTTTGTGTGGCTCTGCAGGTATTCTACAACAGTAGGAACGCCTTCTTCTCCCATTTTCATCAGGGTAACGCCAGTGTCTTTTAATTCCTTTGCAGCCTGTACAAAATAGCGTCCGTCTGTCCAGAGACAAGCCTCGTCCTGTGTAATAACGGCAGTTCCGGCAGAACCGGTAAAGCCGGTAATATAGGCTCTGCATTTAAAATACGGTCCTACATATTCAGATTCGTGGTAATCTGCGGTGGGTACAAGATAAGCGTCCACACCGTATTCTTTCATTTTGTCCCGAAGGGCTTGTAATCGTTCTGTTATCATAGTTTCGATTCCTCAACTTTCTTATGTTTGCTCAGAATGTCTATTCCTATTTTATCACATTAAGAAATGATGTCCAGTGGAATATTTTCCTCTTGCAATTTCAGGAAAACAACATTATAATTTATGTAACGATATAAAAGATATAATATGAGGAGGACATTTATGAGCAGAGAAATCAGCATTACCACAAGGAAACAGCTGGAGATTTTTATGAATGTACAGAGACAGAAATTACTGAAAACAATGGATATGGAAAAAGTTCCCATGACGCCAAAGCAGCTTTCCGTAATCCTTGAGATTTCTCCGTCCTCTGTGACGTACCATATAAAAAAACTGGAGGAATTGGGGCTGGTGGAGCTGGACCATACAGAGAGCATTCACGGTATCCAGGCGAAGTTTTACAGAAGGGTTCCTGCAATGGTAAATCTGAAGGGGGATTTACAGGACGATCTTCACGCGGAAAAGGAGCTGATTCTGGACTATCTGATCAATGACATCTGGACAGGATTTAAGAAATACATAACAAATTTATATAAGAAGGAAAAAAATCCCCAGGAAGTAACAGGAGACTGTCTGAATGGTGTGATTTATCTGACAGAGGAGGAAGCCAGAAAAGCGAAGGAACAGATTCTTGCATTCCAGGAAGCGCATATGGAACCGAAGGAAGGGGCAAAGCCCTGGGATATGGCGCTGATCGCTTATCCGGGAAAGAGGACAAAAGACGAAAAATAAAGGGGGAGTTTTATGCTGCTGTCACATAAAATACTGTTTTTTCTTAATTCCTTTTCTACGGGTATTTTGACACCTGTTTTAACGCTTGTTCTTTGTTCACATGGGGCAAGTCTTTCCACAGTTCCTATTTTTCTTGGGATTTTTGCAGTTACTGTTATGGTTCTGGAAGTGCCGAGTGGAGTATTTGCAGATTTAAAGGGAAGAAAAAATACATTTCTCATGTCCCATATTTTTATCTGGCTCAGTTTTTTTACGATTTTTATGGGAAATTCGCCTTTGTTTCTTGCTATAGGAAATGTTTTTCTGGGAATGGGAAGAGCCTTTGGTTCCGGCTCTATGGAGGCTCTGGAAATTGACCAGTACATTGAGAAAAACGGAAAAACACATCTTCCTGAAATCAACAGTCTTCTCGCAAAGCTTGATAACTTAGGGCTTGCAGCAGGCGCACTTCTCGGCGGGTATCTTGGATATGTGGATTCTGATTATTCTCTGAATCTTCTAAGCCTTTTACTGGCAGAAGCAGTTTTAATCTTCATGGCGGCTTTTTTTGTAAAAGAAGAGAGAACAAAGAGAAAAAGGGCAGAACAGAATCTTTTGACAGGGTTTTCAGGAATGTTAAAAAGTATCAAAGCTTCCCGGATTTTATGCGCTGCCTGCGGCATGGCGACAGTTCTTGGATTCCTTCTGGCGGCAGTGGAAACATACTGGCAGCCTTCCATAAAACTTTACCTTCCGGAAAATCTTACCTGGCTTCTTGGGATTGTAAATTGTTTCGCCTATCTTGGAGGAAACCTTGGGAATACGGCAGGAATGAAAATTTTGTCAAAAACGGAGAATACCTTATCTGCAAAGAAAAAATTATACGCAGCATTTCGTATTCTTCTCTGTCTCGTTCCTGTTTTTATGGCATTTTGTGGTACCTGGTACATCTTTGCGCTGGTGTATGCTCTTGTTTATATGGTTTCCGGAATGGCGGGGCTGGTGGAAAACACACTTCTCCACGAAGCGGCAGACAGCAGCTTTCGCGCTTCCATGATGTCCCTCTATTCCCTGCTTGTAAGAGGGGGAAGTATTGGTACTTCGCTGATGTGCGGTATCCTCCTTCAGAGCGGAAATCTAAACCTTGTGTGGATATTTGTCCCCCTTGCAGCACTTGGAGCTACTGCGCTGATGATTTTGTTTGTAATTCCCCGGAAGATATGATATTGTATACAGTGAGTATTTGTCTTTTTGCCAGAATCAGACCTTTAACACCCTGATTCTGCAGGACACAAAACGAAAATCTGAAAATAAAGAAAGAGGGTGAAGCTGTGGTTGAGTTAGATCAGTTCAAAAGTGTTCTTGCCACATACACAGAACCATTGGCGGAGGTGAAAGACTCCCTTGACCTGGCTAACAAAGAGCAGCGGGTTGAAGAGCTGGAGCGTGAGATGGAGGCTCCGGACTTCTGGGATAATGCAGAAGTTTCCCAGAAAAAAATGAAGGAATTAAAAGGATTAAAAGACGACATGGAAACATATCAGAATCTTGTGACACAGATGGAAGATATGGAAACCATGATTGAAATGGGATATGAGGAAAATGACCCGGAACTGATTCCGGAAATTCAGGAAATGCTGGATCAGTTCCAGACAGATTTTGATAACATTCGTGTAAAAACACTTCTTTCAGGAGAATACGACAGCGAAAATGCCATTATCAAATTGAATGCCGGCGCTGGCGGAACGGAAGCCTGCGACTGGTGTGGTATGCTTTACCGTATGTACAGCCGCTGGGCAGACAGAAAGGGCTTCAGCATGGAAGTTCTTGATTATCTGGACGGAGACGAGGCAGGCGTGAAATCCGTTACTTTCCAGGTAAATGGAGAAAATGCCTACGGTTATTTAAAATCAGAAAAAGGCGTGCACCGTCTTGTTCGTATTTCTCCGTTTAATGCGGCAGGAAAACGACAGACTTCCTTTGTATCCTGCGATGTTATGCCGGATATAGAGAAAGATCTTGACGTGGAAATCAACGATGAGGACATTCGTATTGATACTTACCGAAGCAGCGGCGCCGGTGGACAGCATATCAATAAAACATCTTCTGCTATCCGTATTACACATTTCCCTACAGGAATTGTAGTACAGTGTCAGAATGAGCGTTCCCAGCATATGAACAAAGATAAGGCAATGCAGATGTTGAAGGCAAAGCTGTATCTCTTAAAGCAGCAGGAGGCTGAGGAAAAACTTTCCGGAATCCGCGGCGAGGTAACAGATATTGGCTGGGGAAATCAGATCCGTTCCTATGTCATGCAGCCATATACAATGGTAAAAGACCACCGCACAAACGAAGAAACAGGAAACGTAGATGCAGTGATGGACGGAAGTATTGATATTTTTATTAATGCGTATCTGAAATGGATTGCACTTTCTAAAAAGGCAGAGTAAAAAAACTTGCGAGGAGGGTTTTTCTGTGATAACATATCTTTCATAGAAAAACAAATGTCTTTACTTAACGGACGGAGAGGGAGACCATGGAGAAACAGGGCGAGAAGAAAAAGTATTATGTAGTAAAAGAACGGGCAGTGCCGGAGGTACTTTTGAAAGTTGTGGAAGCGAAGAAACTTCTTGATTCCGGAAAAGTTCAGACGGTACAGGAAGCCGCAGAGAAAGTGGACATTAGCAGGAGTTCCTTCTATAAATATAAGGATGATATTTTTCCTTTCCATGAGGAGGCCAGGGGAAAGACGATTACCTTTACTATTCAGATGGACGATGAGCCGGGACTTTTGTCAGTGGTGCTTGGAGCAATCGCGCATTTTCATGGAAATATTCTTACTATTCATCAAAGTATCCCGATTAACGGAGTGGCAATGCTGACTTTGAGCGTGGATATTCTTCCGGGAGAGGGAGACATAGAAGCTATGGTAGAAGAAATTGAGCAAAGCGATGGCATTCATTATCTGAAAATATTAGGCAGGGAGTAGACGATATGGTAAATATTGCAGTATTAGGCTATGGTACAGTAGGAAGCGGAGTGGTAGAGGTAATCCGCACGAACCATGAAAGCATCAACAGGCGGGCAGAAGAGGAAATTAATATCAAATATGTTCTGGATCGCCGTGATTTTCCGGGAGATCCGGTTGAGGATGTTCTTGTTCACGACTACGAAGTAATCGTAAACGACCCGGAGGTAGATATTGTAGTGGAAGTTATGGGAGGGATAGAACCTGCTCATACTTTTGTAAAGCGCGCGCTGGAAGCAGGAAAAAGCGTGTGTACTTCCAACAAAGCTCTCGTGGCAAAACACGGTCCTGAGCTTGTGCAGATGGCAAAAGAGAGAAATATCAACTTTCTTTTTGAGGCAAGCTGCGGAGGCGGAATCCCCATTATCCGTGCACTGAATAAATCTCTTACAGCAGACGAGATTGATGAGATTACAGGAATTTTAAACGGAACAACAAACTATATGCTTGACAAAATGAGCACAGAGGGAAGCGATTTCAGTGCAGTATTAAAAGAAGCGCAGGAATTGGGCTATGCGGAGGCAGATCCGACAGCAGATGTGGAAGGCCATGATGCAGGGCGTAAGATCGCAATTCTTTCCTCGCTTGCATATGGTAAATTTGTAAATTACGAAGATGTTTACATGGAAGGAATCACAAAAATCACTCAGGAAGATATGGAATATGCAAGAACTCTTGGTATGAATATCAAACTTCTTGCAACAAGCCGGAAGGTGGGAGATTCCTATTATGCAATGGTAGCGCCTTTCATGGTGGGCAAATCAAGCCCGCTTCACAGTATAGACGGCGTATTTAACGCTGTTTTCGTACACGGAAATATGCTGGGAGACGCAATGTTCTACGGAAGCGGCGCAGGAAAGCTTCCCACTGCAAGTGCAGTTGTGGCAGACGTGGTAGACGAGGCAAAACATCTTCACAGAAATATTATGACAAACTGGACAAATCAGCCTCTTCCCCTTACTCCTCTTGACCATGTGCATGGAAGATTCTTTATCCGCGTAAAAGATGTGGCAGTAGACGAACTGGAAGAAGCATTCGGAAAGGTACAGACTGTGGAAACAGACGCACTTCCTGAAGAAATGGGTGTGTTGACATCTGTGATTACACAGGGGGCATATAAAGCAGGAGCAGAGAAGCTTGGAGACCGTGTGATCTCCATGATCCGTGTAAAGGACTGATATAAATGAAATATGTGGTGATTTTGGGAGATGGAATGGCAGATTGGGAAATAGAAGAGCTTGGAGGAAAAACACCGCTCTCTTACGCTGACACTCCGATGATGGACGCGCTTGCGGCAGAATCTCAGATTGGTATGGTAAAAACTATACCGGACGGAATGGCTCCGGGAAGCGATACGGCAAACTTATCTGTTCTGGGGTATGATCCACAGAAATATTATACGGGACGCTCTCCTCTTGAGGCGCTCAGTATAGAGATTCCAATGAAAGATACAGATGTGGTGTACAGATGTAACCTTGTAACCTTGTCAGAGGAGGAGAAGCCTTACGAAGAGCAGATTATGTTGGATCACAGCTCCGATGAAATCGGGACAGAAGACGCAGGCATTCTTTTAAAGGCAGTATCAGAGGCACTCTGGGAGAGGGGATATTCTTTTTACAGGGGAACAAGCTATCGTCACTGTATGGTGTGGGAAGAGGGGAAAATATGCGATTTAACGCCCCCTCACGACATTCTCACAAAAACTGTGGGAGCGTATCTTCCAGAAGAGGAGATACTTTTGAAAATGCAGAAGGAAAGCTATGAGATTCTGAAAAATCACCCCATAAATCTGAAAAGGAAGAAACAGGGACTTCACCCGGCAAACAGCTTCTGGTTCTGGGGAGCAGGAACAAAGCCGGCTCTTGATCCTTTTGAAGAAATATATCACAAAAAAGGCGTGATGATTTCCGCAGTTGACCTTCTAAAGGGAATTGCGGCAGGGGCAAAAATGGACAGAGTGGAAGTAGAGGGCGCGACAGGCGGACTTCATACGAATTATGAAGGAAAAGCAGAAGCCTGCGTAAAAGCGCTTGCAGAAGATGGCTATGATTTTGCCTATGTTCACGTGGAAGCTCCCGATGAAATGGGACATCAGGGAAGTACAGAGAAAAAAATACAGGCGATCGAATATCTGGATAAACGTCTTATCCGTATGATAAAAGAGGGACTTGACTGTGCAGGGGAAGAATATCGTATGCTGATTCTTCCAGATCACCCTACACCTTTAAAAGTCCGCACTCATGTGGCAGAACCGGTTCCGTATCTGCTCTACGACAGCAGAAAGCCGGAAAACCACACCTGGCATTATAATGAACAAGAAGCAATGGAAAGCGGTGCGCCTCTTATAAACGGCTGGGATATAATGGAACGCCTGTTTGAGATGGGAGAAAAATATGTTAATCGTTAAGAAGTTCGGCGGTACTTCTGTGGCAAATAAAGAGAGAATTTTTAATGTTGCCAGCAGATGTATCGAAGATTATAAAAAAGGAAATGATGTCGTAGTAGTTCTTTCAGCTATGGGAAAATATACAGATGAGCTGATCCATATGGCAAAGGATATTAATGACACACCGCCGAAGCGTGAGATGGATATGCTCTTTACGATCGGAGAGCAGATGTCAGTTTCTCTTATGGCGATGGCAATGAATAAGCTGGACGTTCCGGCAGTATCTTTAAATGCGTTTCAGGTAAGTATGCACACTACAAGCGTGCATGGAAACGCAAGATTAAAACGAATTGATACCGAGAGAATCAAAAGAGAGCTGGACAGCCGTAAAATCGTAATTGTAACAGGCTTCCAGGGAGTCAATAAGTATGATGACTATACAACTCTTGGAAGAGGCGGTTCTGATACAACAGCCGTTGCCCTTGCGGCAGCTCTTCACGCAGATGCCTGTGAGATTTATACAGACGTGGACGGCGTTTACACAGCAGACCCGAGAAAGGTTCCGAAAGCCCGGAAGCTGAAGGAAATTACATACGACGAAATGCTGGATCTGGCAACTCTGGGAGCAGGAGTTCTTCACAACCGTTCCGTGGAAATGGCGAAGAAATACGGCGTACCCCTTGTTGTACGCTCCAGTCTGAATAACAGTGAGGGAACGGTAGTAAAGGAGGAAGTAACAGTGGAAAGAATGTTGATTAGCGGAGTGGCGCTTGATACAGAAGCAGTGAGAATTGCAGTGATCGGATTGAAAGATGAGCCGGGCGTGGCGTTCCGTCTTTTTGATACACTGGCAAAGAAAAATATTAATGTAGACGTGATTCTTCAATCTATTGGACGCGCAGGAACAAAGGATATTTCTTTTACAGTAGATGGAAGTGATTTAGACGAGGCGATTGCTGTTTTGGAAGAGAATCAGGTTCGTCTTGGATATAAAGAAATTCATTCCGAACGTAATATTGCAAAGCTTTCTATTGTAGGAGCTGGAATGATGAGCAATCCGGGGGTTGCTGCAAAGATGTTTGAAAGTCTTTATAACGAAGGCGTCAATATCAATATGATTTCTACATCAGAAATCCGTGTAACCGTTTTGATTAATGAAAAAGAAGGCATAAGAGCAATGAACGCAGTACATGACGCCTTCGACTTGGCAGACTAAGCAGGTGAATTTTATGAATGGAAATAGAAAAAGCTGGAAATTGAGCGCTAAAAGCGCGCTTTCAGGCAGATGGGGAACTTTGATCATGGCACAGATCATTGTTTCCGTCATAAATCTTGTTGTAGGAAATCTTACCACAATGCTCTTTCCGGGAACAAGTGGAATGGCGTTAGCTTTAAGCCAGGTATTTTCTTTTCTTGTGACTCTTGTAATGTGCATATTTACAGCCGGGCTTTATTATATGTATCTAAACGTGGCAAGAGAAAGGGAATATTCTTACAGGAACTTATTTTTCTTCTTTAAAAATCAGCCGGATAAAGTAATTGTAGCATCTTTTGTCATGGCGCTGATTGCATGGATTACTGCTCTTCCGGCAAGCTATTATATTTATGTGACAGATCCGGGAACAACCCTGGAACAGCAGATGGCTGTACTGCAGACATATCTTATGATTTCTCTGGGAGGAATTATTTTAAATATGCTCCTTACAGTGCCTCTCACACTGACATATTATATTCTGGCAGACGAAAATGTAGGTGGCTTTGAGGCATTGAAGC
>JAUNAX010000006.1 GCA_030527365.1 Eubacteriales bacterium
GATTTCTGTTTACCATATCGCTGCATCTGTGGAGAACTGCAGTCTGTGTAAGAGATGGAAGCGTTTTGTGAAGACTCTGGATCACAAGGTCTGCCCCAAGCTCTGCAGCAGATGTGGGAAAATAATTAGAAAATTTAAAATGCGCTCCGTGAGCCTCGTCCACAATAAGAGGGATTCCATGACTGTGCGCTGCATTTGCAATACGCTTTACATCGGAAACCACGCCATCATAAGTTGGAGAGGTGATCAGTACAGCCTGGATCTCCGGATTCTCATCAAGCACAGTTTCCACTCTTGCCGGAGAAATTCCGCCACTTATCCCCAAAATCGGATCTTCCTGTGGATAAATATAGGACGGAACAAGATCTCTGATATACATGGCATTATAAACTGCCTTATGACAGTTTCTTCCCACAAGAATCTGTCCGCCTTTTGACACAGCGGCAGAGACTGCTGCAAGAATTGCCGCTGTACTTCCGTTGACGCTGAAAAATGTTTCTTTTACTTCATACAGCTTTGCTGCTCTTTCCTGTGCTTCTTTCAAAATCCCCCTGGAGTGGTGAAGGTCATCAAAGCCGGAAATCTCCGTAATATCTTTTTCGAAAAGAAAATCCCCGTCAACAGACTCCGGATTTCTTTTATGTCCCGGCATATGAAACGGATAATTTCCTGTGTCTGTAAGGCTCTCTAATTTCCTGTACAATTTTTCCATAGTTCTGCTGCTCCCACTTTCTTTATATTATACCTTAAATCTGTATCCGACTCCCCATATTGTTTCAATATACTGTGGCTTTGCTGTGTTAAACTCAATTTTTTCCCGGATTTTCTTAATATGGACCGTAACTGTCGCAATGTCACCTACAGATTCCATATCCCAGATTTCCCGGAACAGCTCCTCTTTTGTAAAGACCCGGTTTGGATTCTCCGCAAGGAAGGTAAGAAGGTCGTACTCCTTTGTTGTAAAGGTTGTCTCCTCTCCGTTTACCCACACACGCCTTGCTGTTTTGTCAATTTTGATTCCTCTGATTTCTATTACATCATTTTTCCGTACATTGGAACCAATAAGGCGGTTATACCGCTCCATATGTGCCTTCACTCTTGCCACAAGCTCGCTGGGACTGAATGGTTTTGTCATATAGTCGTCTGCCCCCAGTCCCAGACCCCTGATTTTATCAATATCATCTTTTTTGGCAGAAACCATGATGATCGGTGTATTTTTTACCTGACGCACCTGACGACAAATGTCAAATCCGTCTACCTCCGGAAGCATCAAATCCAGAATGATCAGATCAAATTCTTCATTTAATGCCTTCGTAAGTCCCAAATCTCCTCTGTTTGCAATCTCCACCTCAAATCCGGAAAGCTCCAGATAATCTTTCTCAAGATCAGCGATTGCCTCCTCGTCTTCTACTATTAATATTTTACTCATCTGACAGGTCCCTCCTGATATTTTCTGAGAACAAAGTACATAATCGTTCCTATGCCCAGCCGGCTTGTCGCCCACACTTTTCCGCCGTGGTCTTCCATAATCTTCTTCACAATAGAAAGTCCGATTCCGCTTCCCCCTTTTGAAGAATTTCTGGACACGTCCGTGCGGTAAAAACGGTCAAAAATATACGCTATATCCTTTGCTCCGATTCCTTTTCCGTTATCTTCAATTTCAATCTGGATAAAATCGCCCACATCTTTCACTCGTATCTGAATAATCCCCTTTGGCTTGTCCATATACTTAATGGCATTTCCAATAATATTGTGAATGACACGGCGAATCTGTTCTCCATCTGCAATTACCTGTACGTCGCTCTCCACATAGTTGGCATATACAAGTTCAATTCCTCTTGTTTCAAGCTCCAGTCCAATTTCCTCCGCACAATCTCCAAAGTAATCCTCCACATTCAGCTTACTGAATGTATAAGGAATGCGGTTTGTGTCTATTTTGGAATAAAACGTAAGCTCATTGATCAGATGATCCATTTCGTTTGTCTTATTATAAATGGTTTTTACATACCGGTCCATTTTTTCCGGTGTGTCTGCAACACCGTCCATAATTCCTTCCACATATCCCTTTACTGCTGTGATCGGGGTTTTTAAATCGTGGGAAATATTACTGATAAGCTCTTTATTCTCTTTGTCCATCATAATTTTTTCCTCTGCCGACTCCTTCAGACGGATACGCATATCCTCAAAGTCCTGAAAGAGTTCTGCAAATTCATCATTCCCCTCCACATCAAGGACAAAGTCCAGATTTCCTTCTTTGATGCTTCTGGTTGCTTTTTTCAGTTTTAAAAGTGGAGCTGCAATGCTTCTGTAAATCCAGAGCCCTACGGACAGAGCCGTGCATACAAGGATAATAGATGCTGTAAAAAACAAATCCTTCGTCATCACGCGTATCTGCATCACTCCATCTGAAACTTCGGCTATGGAAAGCTCATAAACGCCATCAGACACTGACGCTTCCTCCTGTTCAGACGCTCTGTTCGCCTGTGAGTACCCAAAACCATACAGGGTTGCTGCAAAAAGGAGTAGAGGAACCAGGATAATCATAACAAATCCTACAATAATTCTTGTTTTCAGTTTCATTCTGTTCTCCGTTCTGTTTTCTCATTTCCGTTCTTATTTCACATTATATCATAAACAGAACTGTTCATCTCTAAATTTTCTATTAACTGAAAAAAAATGAGCCTGCATAAATGCCGGCTCATTCCCGTTATTTTTCTTATAAGTATTTTTTCAGATCTTCCACTTTGTCAAGATGCTCCCACGGAAGATCTACATCTGTACGTCCGAAGTGACCATACGCTGCTGTCTGTTTGTAAATCGGACGGCGGAGATCAAGCATTTTGATGATTCCTGCCGGACGAAGGTCAAAGTTCTCACGAACAATTTCCACAAGTTTTGTCTCAGGAAGTTTTCCTGTTCCAAATGTTTCTACATTGATAGATGTAGGATGTGCCACACCAATCGCATAGGAAAGCTGGATTTCACATTTGTCTGCAAGTCCTGCTGCAACAATGTTTTTCGCAACATAACGTGCTGCGTAAGCTGCTGAACGGTCAACCTTTGTACAGTCTTTTCCGGAGAAAGCTCCGCCGCCGTGACGTCCGTATCCGCCGTAGCTGTCTACGATAATCTTACGTCCTGTAAGACCGCTGTCACCGTGAGGTCCGCCGATTACGAAACGGCCAGTCGGATTGATAAAATATTTTGTATTTTCATCTACCATGTCTGCCGGAATAATTTCATCAAAAACATATTTTTTAATATCCTCATGAATCTGTTCCTGTGTCACATCCGGATCATGCTGAGTGGAGCATACTACCGCATCAATACGGAATGGTTTTCCTTCCTCATTGTACTCTACTGTCACCTGTGTTTTTCCATCAGGGCGAAGGTAGGAAAGTGTTCCGTCCTTACGAACTTTTGTAAGCTGGAATGCAAGCTTATGCGCCATATTGATTGCGTAAGGCATATACTCTTCTGTCTCATTGGAAGCATATCCAAACTGGATTCCCTGGTCTCCGGCTCCAATGGCATCAATTTCTTCTTCTCCCATTTTTGCTTCCAGTGCCTTGTCTACTCCAAGTGCAATGTCTGCTGACTGTTCGTCGATAGCTGTAATAACACCGCAGGTATCTGCGTCAAAACCGTATTTTCCTCTTGTGTAGCCAATTTCACGTACTGTATCTCTTACGATTTTCTGAATATCTACATACGCTTTTGTTGTGATTTCTCCCATAACAAGAACAAGACCTGTTGTTGTTGCTGTCTCACAGGCTACACGGCTCATAGGATCCTGCTCAATTAATGCGTCCAGAATGGCGTCGGAAATGGCGTCGCACATTTTGTCCGGATGTCCCTCTGTTACTGATTCTGAAGTAAATAAAATTTTCTCCATTTTTTCTCCTTTAGTATTTGTAATATTGATTTGCTAGTAACATTTATATCAAAAAAACAGCCCGAATAATCGGACTGTTCAAAATTTCATAAACAATCCTCTTATTGTTCGATTTCTCGCTCAGGCTGGCACCTTCCTGGTTTTCTCAGGGGTTGCCGTGGCTTCCCGGGTCCTTTGTACCTCCACCACTCTGAATAAAAGGCTATTTTTCTAATATCATTTCAGCCAACACGAAGACGGAATTTTAAAATTTCCTTCTCGTTTGACACTTTTTCGATTTCTGCTCCAAGACTCCTTAATTTTTCCTCAAAATTTTCGTAGCCTCTCTGGACATATACAATATCATCTACGATTGTGAAGCCTTCTGCTGCAAGTCCTGCAATTACAAGAGCTGCTCCTGCACGAAGATCCGGCGCGCTGACTCTCGCTCCTGTAAGCTTCTTCACACCGTCAATAATTGCCGTATTTCCTTCCACCTTAATATTGGCTCCCATTCTGGAAAGCTCGTCAGCATATTTAAAGCGGTTTTCAAAAATACTTTCTGTTACAATACTTGTTCCCTCTGCCAGCGCCAGAGTAACGGCGATCTGCGGCTGCATATCTGTAGGATAACCGGGATATGGAAGTGTCTTTACATTTGTACGGCGAAGTGTTTTTCCAGCACGAACGCGCACTGCATCATCGAACTCCTCCACTTCACAGCCGATTTCTTCAAGCTTCGCAGTCGTAGCCTCAAGATGTTTCGGAATGACATTACGCACAGTAATATCTCCGCCTGTTGCTGCAGCAGCAAACATAAAAGTTCCCGCCTCAATCTGATCCGGAATGATAGAATATTCTGTTTTATGAAGCTTCTCAACGCCTTTGATACGAATTACATCTGTTCCGGCTCCCTTGATATTGGCTCCCATGCTGTTTAAGAAATTTGCAACATCTACTACATGCGGCTCTCTCGCTGCATTTTCGATAATTGTTCTTCCCGGTGCAAGTGATGCTGCCATCATAATGTTAATGGTCGCACCAACAGAAACTACATCAAGGAAAATATGACTGCCATGAAGGTTATCAGCCTTTGCCACGATTGCTCCGTGGAAAATATCCACATTTGCTCCAAGGGCACGGAATCCCTTTAAATGCTGGTCAATAGGACGGCTTCCAATATTGCAGCCTCCCGGCAGCGGAACTTCGGCATGTTTATATTTTCCAAGCAATGCTCCCAGAAGATAATAGGAAGCACGGATTTTTTTGATATACTCATAGTCCACGCTTATGTCGTTGATTGTTGAACCGTTGATTTTTACAGTTGATCTATTAATACGCTCCACCTGAGCTCCAATTCCGGAGATTGCCTCAAGCAAAACATTTATATCTTTTACGTCAGGCAGATTCTCAATAAGGATTGTCTCGTCCGTCATAATTGCCGCTGCGAGAATTGCCAGAGCCGCATTCTTTGCCCCTGCAATATCCACTTCGCCAACAAGCGGATTGCCACCTTTGATTATATACTGTTCCATAATACACCTCTATTTTTTCGCTCCACGAGCAGAAAGGATTTATCGGATTTACAATTTTCTTCTGTCTTTTCGAAAGTCAATTTTATATTATATCATAAAATCCTGATTTGTAAACAAAAATATTCATAAACCCTGAATTCCGTCTTTCCCGAGAGCCTCCAGAATAGCCTGAATTCCTTCCTCCAGACTCCTTCCTTCTTCATCTACTACAATATCTGCATACTTCTCATAAAGAGGAATTCTTTCTTCATATAAATCAAGAAGAGTCTGTCCTTCTTTCAGCACAACGCCTCTGCCTTTTAAATTTCCAAGACGTTTCTCAATGGATTTATAAGACAGTTTAAGATATACTACTTTTCCCACAGACCTCAGATGCTGCATTGCCTCTTCGCAGTAAACAACACTTCCTCCTGTGGCAATTACGGTATCCTGCACTTTAATGGACGCATTGACTCTGTTTTCAATCTTCTTAAAGCCTTCGATTCCTTCTTCTTCTATAATGCGGGAGAGTCTTCTCTTTTCCTGTTTCTGTATGAGAAGATCAGAATCTAAAAACTGGAATCCCAGAATCTTGGCAAGGACAACTCCAAGTGTGCTTTTTCCAACTCCGGGCATTCCTATCAATGTTATATTGTTCATCTGTTTTTTGTCCTTTTTTCTTTTGTATTCTAACACATCTTGCAGAAAACCGCAATCCCGGTGCTATTTCCCGGATTTTTTTACTTTTTTACCTTTTTTCTTCACACTGTATCCGAACGTCCCAAGAGTTTTTCCTGTTGCCAGATACTCTCCGTGAGAATACACCAGAAGCCTGGCATCATTCAAATGGAATTTTTTATTTCGGTCCATAAATTCCTCTTCTGCATGAACGGCAAGCACATCTGCCAGAAACATATGATGAGAACCAAGCTCCTTAATTTCCCTTACCCTGCATTCAATACATACAGGTGATTCCTGTATCATCGGCGCTGAGACAAATTCTGCCTTTTCTTTTGTGAGCTTCATCTCTTTAAACTTGTCCACGTCCCTTCCGGAACGTACACCACAATAATCTGTAGCAAAGGCAAGCTTTTCTGTTGTAAGATTAATTACAAATTCCCCTGTTTTTTTAATCATATCATAGGAGTAACGGGAGGGACGGACAGAAATTGAAACCATAGGCGGATTGGTACATACCGTTCCTGCCCATGCCACTGTAATAATATTATCCTGCCCTTCTCCATCTGTTACACTTACCATTACTGCCGGAAGGGGATAAAGCATATTTCCCGGCTTCCATGTCTGTTTTGACATCTTTTTCTCCTGTTCCTTATGCAAAATCACTCTGCAAAATCTGCGCTGCCTCCATCATTGCCGGAATCAGCTGTTTCTTTCTTGATACTACGCCTTTCAGATGGAAGGTTCCTTCCTCAGGTGCCTGATGAAAGGCAAGTTCTGCCATCTCTCTGCTTCCATCTCCATAGTACAGAAGCTCTGTGGATTCTTCCATAATGTTCGTCAGCATAAAATACACTCTTGAAATATTGTGGCGTCCGCATTCACTCATAAGGAAAGGCAGCAGTTTTTCTTTTATCTCAAGAAGCTCCTCGCTGTCCATTGAACTTATCTGACCCACACCAAATGTAATTTCGCCTTCCGCAATAAACTTCTTATAATCCTGATAGAAAATTTCTTCCGGAGCCTTGTCTTTTAAGTTACTTCCTGCTTTAAACATTTCTCTTGCAAAATCCTCAATGTCAATATCCGCAATCAGAGCCAGCGCTCCTGCTGCCATTTTATCCTGAAGTGTACAGGTCGGAGAACGGAACATAAGCGTATCGGAAATAATCGCGGCACAGAGAAGTCCGGCGATCGTCTGCGGAATCTCAAGGCGCTGTTCTCCGTAAAGCTGGTACATGATTGTTCCCGTACATCCTACCGGCTGATTTCGGAAGGAAATTGGCTTCATTGTCTCAAGAGAACCCAGCTTATGATGGTCAATAATCTCCAGAATTTCCGCTTTCTCAATATTATCCACGGCCTGATCCTTTTCGTTATGGTCTACAAGGATTACTTTTTTCCTGTGCATATCAAGGAAATTCCGTCTGGAAATCGTCCCTACACATCGTCCTCTTTTATCAATAACAGGAAAGGCGCGGTGGCGGTTTTTAATCATTACGTCCTGAATATCGTCTGTATAATCTTCTGTACTGAAAGTCACAAGATTATCGGTTTTCATAACATACCGGATCGGAATACTCTGATTGATCAGCCTTGCAATAGTAAACGTATCATACGGAGACATGATAATCACAATGTTTCTTTCATGTGCAAGCTTAATTACTTTTTCCGTTACCTGAATCCCAAGTCCTACAATAATGCAGCTTACATTCTGATTGATCGCCTCAAGATGGTCTTCCTCACGGTCACCCATGATCACCATATCGTCCTCTTCTATATAAGTTTTCATCATTTCCGGATTTGCCGTTGCCACAAGAACCTTTCCCTTTACAAAATAGGCATGTTCATTTCCTTCAATCACAGTTCCTTCTATGGTTTCCGCAATGCGCCTGTACTGTGTCCTTGCAGTAGAAAGCAGATAGCTGTCCGTCTTATCCATATAGGTTTTTGCAATATCCCCAATGGTAATAAGCCCCTCAAGCTTTCCGTCCTTATCCCTTATCGGTAAAGAAACAATACTGTTCTGCTGCATCATCTCCCAGGCATTTTTCAGAGACATACTTTTATCTGCCTCAGGACTCATGCGTATATCCATATCTTTTACCTGCGTACCAATATTTGTAATATATCCCGGCGGATGAACTCCAAAACGGTTCAGAACAAACTGAGTTTCCTCATTAATCTGTCCGGCTCTCTTTGGAATATATTTTCCGCTCTGTGTCGTTCTGTTTTTAATATCTGCGTAGGCAATGGCAGAGCATATGGAATCTGTATCCGGATTCTTATGCCCGATCACAAATATCTTTTCCTGATTCCGCATTCGCAGCCCTCCTGTTTTTCTGTTATTATAATTTAATATTGGCAAAAAGAGAGCCCAGTGATGTGGTGGCTTCCTCTCCGGAATCAGGCAGTTCCACAACTTCTTCTTCAATTTCCTTTGCCATCATATCTGACGCCTCTTTGATACTGAGACTGATTTTTCCATCTTTGATTCCTGTTACCTTTACTTTTACCTTATCACCAACAGAAAGTACCTCTGAAGGTTTTTTAATTCTCTTTTCACAAATCTGGGAAATATGAACAAGCCCGGAAAGCCCGTTTCCGAGATTTACAAACGCACCGTATGTCTGCAGGCTTTCTACAGTTCCCTCGGTGATCAGTCCGATTTCCAGATTGGAAACTTTATTTTTTCTCTCTTCCTCTGCTTTCTCTCTTAAAATTTCTCTTGCAGAAAGAATCAGGCGTTTTTCCTCTTTATCTACATCAAAAACCTGAACCTGGATCGGACGGTTCAGATATTCGTTTGTATCCTCCACATACTGAAGAGAAAGCTTTGACGCAGGAATAAATCCTCTTATCCCTTCCACATAAGCAACAACACCGCCATTTACCACGCCTTTTACTACAACGTCGAGAACCTCTTTTGATTCTTTCAATTCCTGAAGCTTATCCCATGCAAGAATATCTGCTGCTGATACTCTGGAAAGCAGAATATTTCCGTGCCCGTCATCTCGTCTCATCACAGTAGCAGAAACTTCATCTCCCACATGAACTTCATCTTTAATACAAAATCCCGGTTCTCTGCTGTACTCTTCTGCTGGTATGATTCCCTCCGCATAATATTTTAAATCGAGAATTACTTCTTTTTCGTCCGCACTGATCACTGTTCCTGTAAGAATATCGCCCTCTTCAATTTTTTTGAAGGAAGCTTCCAGCTCTGCTTCATAATCTTTCATCGTCTCTGCCATTTTAACCAACTCCTCATTTTTTATTTATGGTGATTATAGCATATCCTTTTGAGAAATGGAAACAATTATGTTATACTGTAGATGGCAGAACAAGCTGCCTCTATAATCAAAAAAGAAAGAATATGCCTATGAAACAAAAATCTGTACCATTGGAGGATTTTAAAGAAGTCAACGATTGGGACACCGTGATTTTCCTTTATAAATCCGCCTTAAAACAAATTCAGACAAAAATTGATATTCTAAACGATGAATTTCAGAACCGACACAAATATAATCCCATTGAGCACGTGAAAGCCCGTATCAAAACACCGGAAAGCATTGTAAAAAAACTGAAACGCTACGATTATGAATCCAGTGTAGAAAATATGGTCCTCTACATCAACGATATTGCAGGAATCCGTATTACCTGCTCTTTCACATCTGATATTTACAAAATTGCGGATATGATTGCAAACCAGAATGACCTGACCGTTCTCTCTGTACAGGATTATATTAAAAAGCCAAAAAAAAGCGGCTACAGAAGCTATCATATGCTTG
This sequence comes from Eubacteriales bacterium, assembly GCA_030527365.1. Lineage (GTDB taxonomy): Bacteria > Bacillota > Clostridia > Lachnospirales > Lachnospiraceae > Blautia_A. The sequence goes on from JAUNAX010000006.1 coordinate 9,855, forward strand.
TAACCGTTCCTGTTTTTCTTTCCGATGTTGTGGTTGATACAAAAGTGGAAATCCAGATCCGTACAGTAGCACAGGACTTCTGGGCAACTCTTGAACACAAAATGCACTACAAATTTGAAGGCGAGGGACCGGATTATATTTCCAGAGAATTACGGGAATGTGCAGGTTTTGTTACTTTGCTTGATGAAAAAATGGAACAGCTTAATATAGAAATTCAGAGATATGGAGACAAACAGAATAAATCCTGATAAAACGAGGAGTGCCCCGGCAGTGGTTTACCGGGGCATTATTATGAAAAAACTGTTTGTGTAATGAGTATCATTACATTTTCAACCGTAGCAGTTCTTTCGAACTGATTTCATCATAGCAAATATTTATGAATAAACTATGAACGAAAAATGAACTTTTGTCTATTTGCACAGTTTTTTTTATATTTTTTCCATATTTTTATAATATATACCAATATATATTTTTATTTACACTTCTATAATATTGATTTTGTATGCTTTCCATCTTAACTGATAATGTTTTTTGCAAAATCAATCACTTTTTGAATGAATCCCTTTACCTCTTCCTTTCCAATTCCCAGACTTTCCATTTTATCGTAAACACTTTCAATCTGAGAACGAAGCGTTTCCGCATCTATATCTACTGCAAGAACTTTCTGAGCCACATTTACAATAGCATCCTTCTCACTATCTGTAAGGCTGATGCCGAGGGCTTCTGAAGCCATATCCACACCTCTTGCAATCTGCTCGCCTGTGATTTGCTGCCTGTCGATCAACTCCTTCACATAAACAACAATATCTGCCACCTGTCCCGGATCATCTAAAAGATTATCTACATTCTCCATAATGATTTCCTCTGTCTGGGCTCCGGCATTATCTGCTGCCATAGAAGTAACCGGAGCACAGAAAAGAACTGCTGCTGCCATAATTGTTGCTGTTAATTTTTTTATTTTTTTCATCATCTTACAAACCTCCTGTTTTTCGTTATATCTTAATACAGTTCCCAGTATAACACAGCTTCCCTCTCTATCTGTAAAATTTACATAAAAGGTTTCTTATCATTTTCTGTAAATCCTGTCCTATGTCCTGTTTTTCCCCACTTATTCATAAAACATTTGACATTCGTTCATTATTTTTTCACATATTACACATGATTCCATCACATTTATTGGATATACTAGCATCATAAAAATAATACAGCCAACATTATTTTTATAAAATTTCTTTTTCATATGTTGATTGCTCCCAAGGCAATCAACTCTCCTTCCTTTTAAAACTATAAACGTATAAAGAAAGTATCCGATTAGCCACCGGATACTTTTTTTGTTATCATTTTTTCTTTTCATCAAACGCATTGGCAATCCTGGCAAATTCAGAAAGTGTCAGCGCTTCTCCCCGGATATTCAGAGGAATGCCACACGCATTCAATACCTTTTCTATCTCTTCTCTTGAGTAAGAAAGCTCCTGAGAATTTTTAAGACCGTTTACAAGTGTCTTTCTTCTCTGGTTAAAGGACGCCCGTATAATACGGAACATCAGCTTTTCATCAGTTACCTGAACCGGAGGTTTCTCATATCGTTCCAGGCGGATAACTGCACTTCCCACCTTTGGTCTTGGCATAAAACAATTTGGCGGTACATTGGCAACGATTTCCGGTCTTGCATAATACTGAACAGCCAGAGACAACGCACCATAATCTTTTGTTCCAGGTCCAACCTGCATTCTGTCCGCAACTTCCTTCTGGACCATGATCGTAATAGAATCAATAGGAACCTGATTTTCAAATAATCCCATAATAATAGGAGTAGTGATATAATACGGCAGATTTGCCACCACCTTTATAGGCTTTCCGCCATTTTTCTCCAACACCAGTTTCCGAATGTCCACCTTCAGAATATCATCATTGATCACAGTTACATTATCCCAGTCCTTCAAGGTATCTTTCAGAATAGGAATCAGCGTATTATCAATTTCCACTGCCGCAACTTCTCTTGCATACTCCGCAAGATACTGAGTCATTGTTCCGATTCCAGGACCGATTTCCAGCACAAAATCATCTTTTGTAATCTGTGAAGCCGCAACGATTTTTTCCAGAACATGAGTATCGATCAGAAAGTTCTGACCGAACCTTTTCTGAAATGCAAAGTTATACTTCTGAAGAACTTCAATGGTGTATTTTGGATTTCCGAGATAAGGTCCGGTCATAATTCACACTTCCTTTTTGATTTTATAATTTTTATTTACCGCTGAAATCTTTTTCGTACAGTACAATATATCCATCTCTGTCCAGTCGTTTTTTGGACGTATTCTTTTTAAACAGACGACCGCCCTGAGATTTACTGATTGCCGCATCAATCAGATTCTTCACAGCACCAATATTCATTGGCTCGTCCTCCTTCTGATTGACTCCAATAAGATTATAAAGGGCAAGCATTCCCATATTATCAATTCTGTATCCGTTTTCTTTTGCATAAACCTTCGCAAAATTTGCAAGTTCATCATTTGTGAATACAGGAATATTAATAACGGACGTGAATTTTTTTGCAAGTTTCGGGTATCTTGCAAGCATCTTTCTCATGCCTATTTTTTCGTCCTCCAGAATTACCGTAAGACCATCTGTCTCCTCTTCCATAATCTGGTTTAACTGCTCTGCTGTTTCCTGGTCAAGCTGGTTTGCATCTTCTATGATAAAGAAACCGCCTGACAATTTATTCATAATTTTTCGAAGATCTTTTCCATTAATCTGTTCAGCAAAAATATATGCAACATTTGCAGCTTCCAGATTCAGCTCCTTGCAGACTGCAGGAATCAGGCTTGAAATCAGTCTTGTTTTTCCTGTTTCTCTTCCGCCCATTACTACAATATTTCCTGTTTTTGACGTTTTATCTGCTGCTGCAAGCTGGGCATCAAGAAGAGCTTCCACTATCTGCTCCTTCATTCCAGGTATTTTTACAAAGTATGTAAAAAGCTTTTTCTCCTCGTCACGAAGTTCATTCTCTCTTGGAACAATATTAAGAGCGTCTGTATCTTCCTCTGCACTCATGGAATCAATAAATCGTTCCAGCTCCTCCTCTTCTGAAAGAAGTTCTTCATCAAGAGAAGGTTCCTCTTCCTGAGAGCGCATGGATTCCGGAATGATTTCTTCTGGAATTTCTTCCTCTTCTTCCTCAAAGTCATGGAAAACTTCTTCTTCCTCTTCCATATCCAGATTTTCTTCTGACAGAATATTTCTGAGAAGCTCCTCGTCTTCCGATTCTTTTTCTTCATTTTCGTTCAAACGATTCTCAATAATATCCTCCGATTCCAAATCCGGGATTTCTATTTTTTCTTCCGTTTTTGCAACCGGCATATCGAACGGAAGCTTTAGCTCAGGCTCATCTTTCTGTACTGCGGACGGTCCCTTCATAAACTCCTGCTCTGCCAGTCTTAAATCTTCCTCTGAAAAGATTTCCTCTTCCAGATCGTCCATCGTTACATCTGCGATCTGTTCCGGCAAAACATTCTCTTCCTCTGCTGGGGATTCTTCCGGAATCTCCGGTTCTTCCTCTTCTTCCGGAATATCAATTCCCTGAGCAGAAGCAGCTGCAAGAATGGTCTCCTCCAGATTAAAATCAAAATCGTCTTTCTCTTCCGATGGCTCTTTAATATTTTCCGTAATATTTTCTGCAATACTTTCTCTGAGCTTTATTTCTTCAATTTCAGGCGCTTCCTTTGGCGTCATATTTCTCATGGATTTTGGAATATTTAGTTCCGGCATCCTCATTGTCTGCGAAAAATCAAAAACAGGCTCTTTTGCAGCAACTTCTTCCTTCTCCTGCGGAATCTCCTGTTTTTCTGAAACTGTCTCTGCCGGTTCTGTCTTCTTCGTTTTTTCAAACTCTTCTTCCAGCTCCGGAACCTTGTCGTATTCTTCCTCGGAAGACGGAGTTTTCAGCATTTCCTTCTGTTCCTCTTCAGAATTTTCTTCTTCCTCTTCTTCCTCAAACTCATCAAAAGATGTTCGCTTTGCACGGAAAATATCACGGATACCTTTGGAAATTTTCTCCTGAAGAGTCTCTGCTCCTTCCAGGTCTTTGTCACTTCGTATCTGAATGCTCTCAATCTCAGGCTTTTCCGGTTCAGGAGCAGGTTTTTCTTCCTGTTTCTCCATATTTTCTTTTAATGCCTTTGCATCTTCCGGCTTCAGAAGTTTTGGAATAAACTGCTTTTCGTATTTCTCTTTCTCTGCTCCTGTAAGAAGTCCCATACGCATTTTCAGGTCGAGCGCCTTCATAACATATGTACCCTCATTGAACCAGAGAATCAATTCATCACAGATTTCCAGACATTTTTCTTTATTTCCCGCCTTGTAATAAAGTTTTGCCAGTTCATATGTCCATTTTTCTGTAAATTCTTTTTCTTTGTACTCCTCAAGGATTGCAATCTGCTCATTGAGAGACGCTTTCTTTGCCCGGAATATCTTATATTTCAGAACATATCTTGTGTTATCGTTTGGAGCAATTTCTTTAAACTCATCAAAATATTCCATCGCCTCCTCAATATCTCCCATTTTCAGGGAAATTTCTATAAGACGGTAAAGAATATTTTTTCCGATTGGCGCTTTATGATAAGCAAGAAGGAAAATTTCCCGACTGTCTTCATATCGCTTATTCGCTGCATAGATTTCTCCCACAACGCATAAGGTTCTCACGTTTTTCACACGCCGCCAGTCAATGCTGTCTACAACTTCCATCGCGCCCTTATAATCTTTTTTTTCAACTAAATTATTAATTTCCTCAAGCTTGATTCGAAATTCTTCTTTATCCAAAATTTTCACCAACTTTCCATAGTTACGAGTAGTTTAACATATGCTTATATACTTGTCAAAATACTTTCTGCTGATTTTTTACAGTTCCCTTTTCAACATAAAACACCTTATTAATTTCAAACTGATGACTGACAAAATCATCAAGACCCGTACATGTTATCATCGTCTGAATATCATGAATACTTTCCAGAAGATATGTCTGCCTGCTGCTGTCAAGCTCGGAAAGAACATCATCAAGAAGAAGAACCGGCGTATCCTTAATCCTCTTTTTAACAAGATAAATTTCAGAAAGTTTCATAGAAAGAGCGGCTGTGCGCTGCTGCCCCTGAGAACCGAATTTGCGTATGTCAATCCCGTTTACCATTACGCACATATCGTCTCTGTGAGGTCCTGTAGAAGAAAGTTTCATTCTTACATCTCTCTCCCTGTTTTTTACCAGAGCTGCCTCAAAATCCTCACTTTCTGTATTTGGTTCATACACAACCTCTATTTCTTCTATTCCGCCAGTTAAATTTCTGTGTATTTCATGAACAATTTCATTTAATTCTTCTATGAACTCTTTTCTCTTCTCAATAATTTTTCTGCCGTAACCTGCCATCTGCATATCCCACACATCAAGAGTACCCTTAAGCTCCGGCTGCTTATGTAAATCCTTTAACAGCCGGTTTCTCTGATTCACAATGTGATTATATGCCGCCAGATCTGACAGATAAATATTATCAAGTTGACATAATTCTAAATCCAGGAATCTCCGCCTTTCTGCAGGCCCGTTTTTTATAATATTCAGATCTTCGGGGGAGAAAAACACAAGATTTACTACCCCCAGAAGCTCCCTTGCTTTTTTTATGGGAATGCCGTTGATTGCCACACCCTTTGCCCTGTTTTTCTTCAGGTGCATATCAATTTTGTATGATACGCCCTCTTTTTTTACCATCATACGGATGTGGGATTCCTCCTGCTGAAAACGAATAATCTCCTTATCCTTGCTTCCTTTATGAGATTTACTCGTTCCGCAGAGATACACTGCTTCCAGAATATTTGTCTTACCCTGCGCATTATTCCCATAAAAAATGTTCGTTCCTCTGTCAAATTTCAGCTCCAGAGAATCGTAATTACGGAAATCCTTTAACTGAATGGATTCAATATACATTCCGTCACCTGATTATTTTAATATCCTGACCATTATAGGAAATTATATCGCCTTCCACGATTTTTTTTCCCCGGCGAAGCTCTGTTTCCCCATTTACTTTTACAAGTCCGTCAGTGATCACATACTTCGCTTCCACGCCGTCTTCTACAACACCGGCAAGTTTTAATACCTGCCCCAGTTTTATAAATTCATCTCTTATTTTTACTTCCATCTTTCAGTCTCCTTATCTTGTCTGATTCTGATTAATGTTTACAGGAAGGATCAGGTATGTATAATTTTCCTCATCGTCCCGGATAAAACATGGAGCCTTTGGATTTACAAGGTAAATATTAATAATCTCATCATCAATTACCTTCAGCGCATCGATCAAAAACTTGGGATTAAATCCAATGAGAATATCCTTTCCCTCTTTCTCTATATCAATATCCTCATTCATGGATCCCATCGCAGAATCTATCTTCAATTCCATGTTGTTGTCTGTAATGTGAATAATAATCGGCTTTTTATCTCCCTCTCTTACAAGAAGTGTGGCTCTGTCGATACAGTCAAGAAATTCTTTTTTGTTTATAGAAAGTTTTGTCTCGTAATCGCTGGAAAGCATCTGCTCAATACGGAAATATTCTCCCTCTATCAGGCGGGAAACAACCATAGTCTGATCAAATTCAAATAAAATATGGTTTTTGGTAAAGAAAATGCTTACCATATCGTCCATTTCACCGGAAAGTATTTTACTGATTTCATTTAATGTTTTTCCAGGAACAACAACTTTGCGGTCAGAATACGTTCTTTTTAACGGCATTTTCCGAATCGCAATACGATGTCCATCAAGTGATACAACTTTCAGACAATTATCTTTAATTTCAAACAGCTCACCTGTCATTAATTTGTTGTTTTCATTTACTGCAATAGAGAATATTGTCTGACGAATCATCTCCTTTAATGTATACTGAGAGATTGTTAAAGACTCTTCTCTTTCAATCAGTGGGAGATAAGCAAAATCTTCTCCTGATTTTCCCGGAATATTAAACTTTGCTTTTTCACAGGTGATGGTGGCAGTAAATTTATCATCTGTTTTGATGGTAACGTCATTGTCAGGAAGTCTTCTGATGATTTCATAGAAGATTTTTGCATCCAGTGCCACCATTCCTTTTTCAGCAATCGTTCCATCAACGATTGTTTCAATCCCAAGTTCCATATCGTTGGTAGTAAATTTAATCTGATTTGTTGTTGCATCTATTAAAATACACTCAAGAATAGGCATGGTTGTCTTTGATGGAACTGCTTTTAAAGAAATGCTTACGCTTTTTAAAAGACTGTTTTTGGAACAGATAATTTTCATAATGTGTATAACTCCCTTCTTGTTCGAGGTGGTTTGTTTATAAATAATATTTAAGAAGAAATCCGTCGTAACCGCCGTAGGGGGTGTGAATTTGTGAAAAACTCACTTGAACCCAGTAAACACAAGGGGTTCGAGTTGGGATAACTTCGTGTAAAGATCTGGTTAAAGTATGTGAATAAGTTGTGCACAACTGAAAGTGGAATTTTTGCCGCAAAAGTTATACACATTAATACACATAGAATCAACATCTAATCAACAGCTTATACACCCTTCATGTGGAAAACTTTTTCACCCTTGTGGATTAATCTTTTTGTTTAATATATCAATGGTGTTTTTCAGGTTATCATCTGTGATAATTTCTTTTTCGATTTTGTCGATACCGTGCATTACGGTTGTATGGTCACGGTTTCCAAGACATTTTCCTATATTCTTAAGTGGTGTGGATATAATTTCCCTGCAAAGGTACATGGCAATCTGCCGGGGAACTACAATTTTGGAGTTTCGTTTGTTTCCGCTTAAATCGTTTACAGATACGCCGAAATGTTCTGCTACAACGGAAATAATATACTCTGGTGTAATTACCTTTTTTTCATCAGGAGAAATAATATCTTTTAATGCCTGTTCTGCAAGTTCAAGAGTAACGTCCTTTTTTTCCAGCTTGGCAAAAGCCATGACCTTATTAAAAGCACCTTCCAACTCCCGGATATTTGATTTGATGTTTGTTGCAATATATTTAATTACGTCTTCACTGATATTGTAGCCGTCCATTTCTTCCTTCTTATGAAGAATTGCCATTCGTGTTTCATAATCAGGAAGTGTAATATCAGCAATCAGACCCCATTCAAATCGTGAACGGAATCTTTCTTCCAGAATTTCCATATCTTTCGGCGGTTTATCAGAGGAAATGATAATCTGTTTTTTTGCACTGTGAAGGCTGTTGAAGGTATGGAAAAATTCCTCCTGTGTAGATTCCTTTCCTATAATAAACTGAATATCGTCAACCAGGAGAACATCAATATTTCTGTATTTTTCACGGAATTTTGTCATTGCAGTATTGTTTCCGTTTCGAATTGTTTCAATTAGTTCGTTTGTAAATTCCTCACTTGTTACATAAAGCACCTTGCTGTTTTCGTCATGTTCCAGAATAAAGTGAGCAATGGAGTGCATTAAATGTGTTTTCCCAAGGCCGGCGCCTCCGTAAATAAAGAGGGGATTGTAAGTATCTCCCGGAGATTCTGCCACTGCGAGGGCAGCAGCCTGGGCAAATTTGTTATTGCTTCCTACAATAAAGGTGTCAAATGTGTATTTTGGATTTAAGTGAGCCTCCTCATAGCGGGAGTCCAGTACACGTTCGTCATATGTTGGAATTTCTTTTTCCGGAACTTCATCTTCAGGGATAAAGCGGACCTCGCATTCATCAAGTCCGGTCACAACGCTGATTGTTACCTGAAGAGGAAGTTTGTATTTGTTGCTGATATAGCTCAGTCCAAGACCTGCAAGCTCAGAAGGAACAATGATAGTAACCACATTGTTTTCAGCAGTATAAACCTTCAGGGGCTTGAGCCAGGTATTGAAAGGAACTTCTGAAATCTGATATTCTTTTTTCAGAGTTTGAAGAATTTCTTCCCAATTATCCATTACTATGTTCATTTTTGTCTCTCCTGGTCTATTTTCCATCTAATTTCTTCTATATAATAAAGGTTCTATATAGAAAGATGCCGGTAGAATCACGTATCGTCTTATAAAAAGACATAAATACCCTTTTATATATTATAATAAATAATGTTTTTTCGCAATGAAAAACAGCAAAAGTTTTCAACATTTTAAATGTGGATTAGTGTGGAAAAGTGTGGATAGAGCAGAATCAGTTACCATAAGCTGGAGGAGGGTGTGGAAAAGTCGAAAAAAAGTGTATAAAATTTTCCACTGTCGAAAAAGCACAAAATAAAGGACTTTTTTGGAGCTGAGAAAGAAGACTGGTGGGTAAAAAGTGGATAGTTTTTCTGGTATTCCACAAGTTATCCACAAGTTATCCACAAAATGTGGATAATGTTACGTAAACCGAATACGTTATACACATTTTTTTATATGCAGGATTTTTTCCCTGTTTTCCCGTAAAAATTAACAAATTCTCTTGACGAAACAGGCATTTATGAATATAATTGAAATGATGTTCTAGTATGATAATTTAATTATGGATAATAGATAAAGGAGGTGCTTTACCTATGAAAATGACATTTCAGCCGAAAAAAAGATCAAGAGCGAAAGTTCACGGTTTCAGAGCTCGTATGAGCACAAAGGGTGGACGTAAAGTATTAGCTGCAAGAAGATTAAAAGGAAGAAAGCAATTATCAGCATAAGACCGCATTTATGTGGTCTTTTCTTCTCTTTTTAGAGAAAAAGAAAACTGTTTGAGACAGAAGGAGGATTCGATGAAAAAATCAGAGTCCTTGAAGAAAAACAAAGATTTTCAAATTGTATATCAGCAAGGAACATCGCAGGCAAATCGGTATCTGGTGATGTACGTACTGAAAAATCAGTGCATGAAGAATCGTCTGGGAATATCAGTAAGCAAAAAAGTAGGGAACAGTGTGGTACGCCACAGAATCACCAGATTGATAAGAGAAAGCTATCGCTTAAATGAAGAAGAATTTAAAAATGGTTTGGATATTGTAGTGATCGCAAGACCATCTGCAAAGGACAGAAGCTTTCAGGAGATAGAAAGCGCACTTTTGCATGTATGGAAACGGCATCATATAACAGGTGAAGACAATGATTAAAAAATTTCTGATTAAAGCAATTAAACTCTATCAAAAATATTTATCACCGATGAAGAGAACAAAATGTCCGTATATTCCCACATGTTCTCAGTATGGATTAGAAGCAATTCAAAAATATGGCGCAATAAAGGGCAGCCTTCTTGCAGTATGGAGAATTTTAAGATGTAATCCTTTTTCTCACGGAGGGTATGACCCTGTGCCATAAAAGAGTAGGAAGTCAGACGACTTTCAGATTCTAGGAGGAAGTAAAATTGGAGATGATGATTTTAGCCACAAAGAGTGGCACTCCGATTATCGGCCAGGTCGCATCTGTAATGGGATGGATTATGGACGGTATTTACAAAATGCTGGACGGTTTATTTGGCGTTCAGAACCTTGGTATTTGTATCATTATTTTCAGTATCATCATTTATGCGCTGATGACTCCTCTGCAGATTAAGCAGCAGAAATTCTCAAAACTCAGTGCATTTATGCAGCCTGAACTTCAGAAGGTGCAGAAGAAATATCAGGGAAAACGCGATCAGCTTTCCATGCAGAAAATGAATGAAGAAACACAGGCAATTTATCAGAAATACGGTGTTTCTCCAACAGGTAGTTGTGTACAGCTTGCAATTCAGTTTCCTATATTGATGGCATTGTGGCAGGTTATTTATAAAATTCCTGCATATGTTGGAAGTGTTAAGGATATTTTTACAGAAGCTGTTTCTCATATTACAGCAGTAGATGGATATACACAGCTTGTTCAGAATTTTATTACAGATAACAAGATAACAAGAGTTCAGCTTATTATGGACGGAAGTCAGGCAACAAGCAACTCTATTATTGACTTTTTATATGCTTTATCTCCTTCACAGTGGAAGGAGCTTGCAACAGTAGATCAGTTTTCCGGTTTTTCCGGAGTAATTGATACAGCAGCCCATGAAATTTCAAAAATGCAGAATTTCTTCGGGTTGAATATCGCAGACCAGCCAATGACTTATATTAAGGCTGCTTTTACAGGTGGTGCAATTATTCTTGCGATTGCAGCTCTTATGATTCCAATTCTTTCATGGGTAACGCAGATGCTGAATATTAAGCTTATGCCACAGGCAGCACAGCAGGACGGCGAGCCGAATGCAATGATGAATTCCATGAAGATGATGAATACGATCATGCCGCTTATGTCCGCGATCTTCTGTTTCACATTCCCGGTAGGTCTTGGTATTTACTGGATTTCCAGTGCGGTGGTACGAAGTATACAGCAGCTTTTGATCAACCGTCATATGGATCGAATGAATATTGACGATCTGATCAATGAGAATATGAAGAAGATGGAAAAGAAGAGGGAAAAAGCAGGACTGCCTCCTCAGAAAATCACAAATCAGGCTCATCAGAATGTAAAAAATATAAATAATGCAAAGGCTCAGAAGGGCGCAGAAGTAAATAATGCAACTGAAAGAGCAAGAAAAGTTGAACAATCTTACCAGAATGCAGCGAAAGCAAAACCCGGAAGTATAACAGCCAAAGCAAATATGGTCAGAGATTTCGATGAACGAAACAAGAAGAAGTAATTAAGAACGGAGGGGTTTCAGATGGAGGATTATATTCAGTTTTCAGCAAAAACAAAAAATGATGCCATTACAAAAGCGTGTATTGAGCTTGGAACATCAAGTGACCAGCTTGAAATCCAGGTGATCAGCGAGGGAAGTTCCGGATTTTTCGGAATCGGAAGTAAGCCTGCTGTAATTAAAGTTCGTAAAAAAGAAATGGTTTCCGAAGAGGAAGAGATAAAAGATATTATTGGTTCTGTAAAACTGGATTCCTTTAAAACGGAGAAAAAGAAAAAAGAAAATTCCTTTGAAAAACCGGCAGCACCAAGAGAAAATACAACTGCCAAAGCTGACAGAAGCGAAAAACCGGACAGAAATGAAAGACTTGAAAAGAACGACAAATTTGAAAGACCGGCAAAAGAAAGATATACAAAGGAAAAACAGGAAAGACCTGTAAGGGAAAAACCGGTAAGAACGGCAAAACCCGTACCTGTTCTCACAGACCCTGAGGAAATCAGAGAAGCAGAAGAGAGAGCAAAAGTGTTCCTTCGCGATGTGTTTGCATCTATGAAGCTTGGAGAAGTAGAGATTACTGCTGTTTATAATAAAAACGACGGAAGTCTTGATGTAAACTTTGAAGGGGAAGATATGGGAATCCTCATTGGAAAAAGAGGACAGACACTTGATTCTCTTCAGTATCTCACAAGCCTTGTTGTAAATAAGGGAAAAGAAAATTATATCCGTGTTAAACTGGATACAGAGGATTACAGAAGACGTCGTAAGGAAACACTGGAAAATCTTGCAAGAGGAATCGCTTACAAGGTAAAGAAAACAAGAAGACCTGTTGTTCTTGAGCCAATGAATCCTTATGAGAGAAGAATTATTCACTCTGCACTGCAGGGAAATAAATTCGTAGAGACAGTCAGTGAGGGAGAAGAACCTTACCGTCATGTAGTTGTAAAATTAAAGAGAAATTAAAACAGAGAATGTTATTCCTGGTGAAAGCATGAATAACACGCAATATTTTGCGTGGCTTTTACGGGAATAACATTTCTTTTTTATAATGGAGGAAGACTATGGAGACAACCATTGCTGCAATATCCACAGCCATGAGTGAATCCGGTATCGGGATCATAAGAGTCAGCGGTCCGGAAGCAGTGGAGATAGTAAGTCGCATATATCGCTCAAAAGGCGGAAAAAAAGAGATAAATAAAGTTCCCACACACACCATCCATTATGGATATATATATGATGGAGAGGAATTGATTGATGAGGTTCTTGTGATGGTAATGAGAGCGCCGAGAACCTTTACAGGAGAAGATACGGTAGAAATAGACTGTCACGGCGGCGTGTACGCCATGAAACGTGTTCTGGAAACCGTTCTGAAAAATGGGGCAAAAACAGCTTCTCCCGGAGAGTTTACAAAGAGGGCATTTTTAAATGGAAAGATGGATCTTTCCCAGGCGGAAGCAGTGATGGACGTTATTCAGGCAAAAAATGAGTATGCTCTGAAAAGTTCTATGGAGCAGTTAAGAGGCTCTGTACAGAAGGCAATCCGAGAGATAAGAAAAGATCTGATTTATCACATTGCATATATAGAATCAGCCCTTGATGATCCGGAGCATATCAGTCTGGAAGGATATGCACAGGAGCTTCTTGAAATTGTGGAAAAAGCACAGGAAGAAATCAGTCACCTGTTGAAAACTGCCTCAGACGGAAAAATTATTAAAGAAGGAATCCGAACTGTCATACTGGGAAAGCCAAATGCAGGAAAATCTTCTCTTTTAAATGTTCTTGTAGGAGAAAACAGAGCGATTGTTACAGATATAGAAGGTACAACGAGAGATATACTTGAGGAATATATTAATTTTCATGGAATCTCCCTTCGAATGATAGATACCGCAGGAATCCGTGAGACAGAGGACGTAGTGGAAAAAATAGGCGTAAACCGTGCCAGAGATATGGCGAAAGAGGCAGATTTGATTCTTTATGTAGTGGATAGTTCCAGACCTCTTGATGAAAATGATGAAGAGATCATTTCCATGCTTGACAGCAGGAAGGTAATTGTTTTATATAATAAGACAGACCTTGAAGCAAAAGTAGATATGGAAGAGTTAAAGGAAAGAGTAAATCACCCGATTATTTCTATTTCAGCAAAAGAGGAAACAGGAATCCGTGAGCTGGAAAAAGAGATAAAGAATTTGTTTTTCAGCGGAGAGCTGTCCTTTAATGATGAGGTTTACATTACAAATGTACGTCATAAAGAGGCTCTTATGGAGGCGGCAGAAAGTTTGCGTCTTGTAAAAAACAGCATAGAAATGGATATGCCGGAAGATTTCTTTTCTATAGACCTTATGAATGCCTATGAGAGTCTTGGACGCATTATAGGAGAATCTGTGGGGGAAGACCTTGTAAACGAGATTTTCAGTAAATTCTGTATGGGAAAATAAGAGAGGAAAAACAGATGAAGACAGTAACAGAAAATTATGATGTTGTGGTAGTGGGAGCAGGACATGCAGGCTGTGAGGCTGCACTTGCGTCTGCGCGTCTGGGACTTTCCACGATCATGTTTACGGTAAGCGTAAACAGTATAGCCCTGATGCCATGTAATCCCAATATTGGAGGAAGCTCCAAAGGTCATCTTGTAAAAGAGATTGATGCTCTTGGAGGAGAGATGGGAAAAAATATAGATAAGACCTTTATTCAGTCAAAAATGCTGAACCGTTCCAAAGGACCGGCAGTTCATTCTCTTCGGGCGCAGGCAGACAAACAGGCATACAGTAATGAGATGAGAAAAACGCTGGAAAATACAGAAAACCTTACGATACGTCAGGGAGAGGTGACAAAGCTTCTGGTAGAAGAAGGAAAAATCACAGGTGTTCTGACATATTCCGGCGCTGTTTATCACTGTAAGGCAGTGATTCTCTGTACAGGAACGTACTTAAAGGCAAGATGTATTTACGGTGATGTGAGCAACGAGACGGGACCGGACGGACTCCAGGCTGCAAATTATCTTACAGACAGCCTGAAGGAACTTGGAATTGAAATGTTCCGGTTTAAGACAGGAACGCCTGCCAGAATTGCAGGAAACAGTATTGATTACAGTAAGATGGAGGAACAGTTCGGAGATGAGAGAGTAGTTCCCTTTTCCTTTTCTACAAATCCGGAGGACGTACAGATTGAGCAGAAATCCTGCTGGCTCACTTATACAAATGAGAAAACCCATGAAATCATAAGGGCAAACCTTGACCGTTCTCCATTATATTCCGGAGCGATTGAGGGAACAGGTCCCAGATATTGCCCGTCCATTGAAGATAAGGTTGTGCGCTTTGCAGATAAGAACCGTCATCAGGTATTTATTGAACCGGAAGGGACGTATACAAATGAAATGTATATTGGCGGTATGTCAAGCTCTCTTCCTGAGGACGTGCAGTATGAAATGTATCGTTCTGTACCGGGACTTGAAAACGCAAGAATTGTAAGAAATGCCTATGCCATTGAATATGACTGCATTAATCCGAGACAGCTTTATCCGACCCTTGAATTTAAGAATATAAAGGGACTGTTCAGCGCCGGACAGTTTAACGGAAGTTCAGGATATGAAGAGGCAGCAGCTCAGGGATTGATCGCGGGGATCAATGCGGCGATGGAAATAAAAGGACAGGAACAGCTGATTCTTGATCGTTCAGAAGCGTACATAGGCGTTCTGATAGACGACCTTGTAACAAAGGAAAACCATGAGCCGTACAGAATGATGACAAGCCGTGCGGAGTACCGTCTTCTTTTAAGACAGGACAACGCAGACCTGCGTCTTCGTAAAAAAGGATACCAGGCAGGTCTGATTGATGAGGAGACTTATCAGAAATCTGTGGAAAAGGAAAAACAGATACAGGAAGAAATCAACAGAATTGAGCATGTGAATATCGGTGCGTCCGAAAAGGTACAAAGCCTTCTGGAATCTTTTGGAAGTACACCGTTAAAATCAGGAACTACCCTTGCGGAACTGATACGCCGTCCGGAGCTTTCTTATGAAGCGGTTGCTCCCATTGACGAAAAACGCCCGGAGCTTTCCTGGGATGTGAAAGAGCAGGTAGATATTAATGTAAAATATGATGGCTATATAAAACGGCAGCTCCGTCAGGTTGAACAGTTTAAAAAGCTGGAAGCAAAGAAAATCCCGGCAGATATTGATTATGAAAAAGTAGGAAGTCTTCGTATTGAGGCGCGTCAGAAGCTTGAGATGTATCGTCCTGTATCTATTGGACAGGCTTCAAGAATTTCCGGTGTTTCACCGGCAGATATTTCTGTGCTTCTTGTTTATATGGAGCAGTATGGCAGAAGGAGGGAAGAAGTATGACGTATGATATGACTGTTTTGGAAAAGGGCTGCGAAAATCTGGGGATTTCTCTTGACGGGAAACAGAAGGAACAGTTTATTCAATTCTATGAATATCTTGTAGAAAAAAATAAAGTTATGAATTTAACTGGTATCACAGAGTTTCAGGAGGTTCTGGTAAAGCATTTTCTTGACAGCCTTGCCTGCGTGAAGGCAGTTGACCTTACAAAAGTAAAAAAAGTGATGGATATTGGAACAGGAGCCGGTTTTCCGGGAGTTCCTCTTAAGATTGCCTTTCCTCATCTGGAAGAATGCCTTCTTGATTCTTTGAAAAAAAGAGTAATCTTCCTTGAAGAAACATTCAATCTTCTGGGATTTGATAAAATATCAGCCATTCATGGAAGGGCAGAAGAATTTGCCAGAAATAAGGCATACAGGGAACAGTATGATTTATGTGTCTCAAGAGCTGTATCAAATCTTTCTACACTTTCCGAGTATTGTCTTCCTTATGTAAAAAAAGGCGGCATGTTTATTTCTTATAAGTCAGGAAAAGTACAGGAAGAGGCAGAAAGTGCGGCAAGAGCAATAAAGCTTCTGGGAGGAGAAATAAAAGATATTTGTTATTTTACACTTCCGGATTCAGAGATAGAGCGTTCTCTTGTTGTCATTGAAAAAGTAAAAAATACGCCGGGAAAATATCCCAGAAAAGCGGGAACACCGTTAAAGGAACCGCTTTAAGACAGAGAAGGGCTTTTTAAGTCCTTCTTTTTTTCATGGAATAAACACAAAATCCTCACACTTTTATCGGATTTTCCTCACATTTTATCCATAAAATAGAAATTGTAGAGATAGTAGAACTCTGGATTCCCCATTCTGTTTCAGTCTGGAGGCTGTCTCTACAATTTTTTGTAAAACAGGAGGAGAGCAAATTGATTGAAGTAACGAATCTGGTTAAGAGATACGGGGACCATACAGCGGTGGATCATCTTTCTTTTCGGATTGAAAAGGGAAAAATCTATGGTTTTCTCGGACCGAACGGAGCCGGAAAATCCACTACAATGAATATGATAACCGGATATATTGCCTCTACAGAGGGTAAGGTTGTTATTGACGGACACGATATTTTGGAGGAACCGGAAGAAGCAAAAAAATGTATCGGTTATCTGCCGGAACAGCCGCCGCTTTATTTTGATATGACAGTTCTGGAATATATGAAATTTGTGGCAGATCTTAAAAAAATCCCAAGAAAAGAACGGGAATCTATGATTGAGGAAGTCATGGATATGGTAAAAATCACAGATATGAAAAACCGTCTTATAAAGAATCTGTCAAAGGGATACAGGCAGAGAGTGGGGTTGGCGCAGGCGATTCTGGGGTATCCGGAAGTGATTATTCTTGATGAACCTACCGTTGGTCTTGATCCAAAGCAGATTATAGAGATTCGTTCATTGATTAAAGAGCTGAAGAAAAAGCATACTGTTATTTTAAGCTCACATATTTTGTCAGAGGTAAGCGCAGTATGCGATTACGTGTTGATTATTTCACATGGACGTCTTGTAGCAAGCGATACGCCTGACAATTTAAGCCGTCTTGCAGAGGGTTCAAACACTCTGAATATGCTTGTGAAAGGTGAAAAAGAACTGATAGAGACAGGAATTAAGTCTATAGATAAAGTAAAAGAAACAGAGATTGGCTTTAATGAGGAGGAGGGCGCGTGGAATGTGAGTGTTTCCACAGAGGAGCAGGAAGACATACGTGAAGAAGTATTTCTTAAAATGGCAGAACTTCACTGTCCGATTCTTGAAATGAAGTCGAAGAAGGTATCTCTGGAAGAAATTTTCCTGGAGCTTACAGAATCTGAAAAAAATGAGGAGACGAACCATGACAGCAGTTTATAAAAGAGAGTTAAAAAGTTATCTGACTTCTATGGTTGGATACCTGTTTATATTTTTTGTTCTGATCGTGACAGGAATTTATTTTTCTGCCTATCAGCTTGCAGCAGCTTATCCAAAGTTTGAATATACATTAAGTGCTCTGACCTTTATATTTTTAATTGGTGTTCCGATTTTGAGTATGAGAGTTCTGGCAGAAGAGCGGAAGCAGAAAACAGATCAGCTTCTTCTTACAGCGCCTGTTTCTGTCGGTAACATTGTAATGGGAAAATATCTGGCTCTTGTGACGGTGTATGCAATTCCTGTGTTAATTATGTGTGCATACCCTCTGATTATGTCAAAATTTGGAGCTGTTTCTTTTGCATCTTCTTATACGGCGATTCTGGGATTTTTCCTTCTCGGCTGTGCAAATCTTGCGATTGGCGTGTTTATGTCTGCTCTGACAGAAAGTCAGGTTGTAGCTGCGGTTCTTACTTTTGTATTGCTGTTTGCCTTTTATATGATGGGAGGAATTTCTTCTTTCTTTTCCCAGACATCTGTATCTACCTGTATAGCATTTGGACTTTTGATTGTGGCAGCAGCCATTATTATTTATGTTATGATAAAAAATGTTTTTATCTCTGTGATAACAGGTGTTTTGGGAGAGGCAGTGCTGGCAGTTATTTACTTTGTAAAACCATCTGTATTTGAAGGCGGAATACAGAAGATACTTGAGGTTTTTGATTTGAGCGGACATTTTAGCAACTTTACAAATTCCATGCTGGACATAACTGGAATTGTATATTTTCTTTCTGTAATTGCAGTGTGTCTTTTTCTTACAATACAGTCGATTCAGAAAAGACGTTGGAATTAGGAGGGGAGAGACGGAATGAGTTTCAGAAAAAAAGCAGAAAAAAATAATGAGCAAAACAAAGAAAAAAAGAACAGAAAATTTAATATAAAAAGGGTAGTGGGAACTGTAAGCAAAAAGCATATTAAAAATGGTTCTTACAGTATGATAATGACAGTTATTTTCGTGGCGGCAGTTGTCGTTACAAATATGATTGTGGGAGAAATTCCTTCTAAATATACACAGATTGATGTGAGTGATTCCGGTCTTTACTCCATTGGAGAGGAGACAAAAAAAGCTTTAAAAGATTTGGATAAAGATGTTACGATTTATCAGATCGCGCAGAGTGGATATGAAGATAAGAACATATCATCTCTTTTGAAAAGATATAAAGATGAATCCAAACATATTAAAGTAGAGGTAAAAGACCCGGTTGTAAATCCGAAATTTGTTTCTGATTATACAGATGAACAAATTTCTGCAAACAGCCTTATTATTGAGTCAGGGGAAAGAAGTAAGGTAATAAATTACAGCGATATGTATGAGAGCAGTTTGGACTATAATACTTACAGCTACCAGACAACAGGATTTGACGGAGAGGGTCAGATTACAAGTGCGATAGGATATGTGACATCTGAAAATCTTCCTGTTTTATATACGCTGGAAGGTCATGGGGAAAAATCACTTTCCACAGACATGAAAGACAGCATTGAAAAAGCCAATATTGACGTTCAGGAGTTAAATCTTCTTACAGAAGAAAGTGTGCCGGAAGATGCAGATTGTCTTATGATTCTTTCTCCAACGACAGACATTTCTTCAGCCGAAAAAGATGCAGTCTTAAAATATCTGGAAAATGGTGGAAAAGCTATGATTTTTTCAGATTATACAGAAGCAGAGCTGAAAAATTTCGATACGATATTAGAAAATTATGGTGTAAAACGTGCGGAAGGTCTTGTTTTTGAGGGAGATGCACAGCATTATGCAATGCAGATGCCGTATTATCTTGTTCCTGATGTTGGAAGTACAGAGGCGTCCTCTGAGGCAGCAGCTTCTGATTATTTAACGCTTGCACCATTTGCACAGGGAATCCAGAAGCTGGACAATGTGAGAGATACTGTAAAGATAGAAAGTATTCTGACAACATCGGACAGCTCTTATTCAAAAACAAATATGAACAGTTCACAGATTGAAAAAGAAGAAGGAGATGTAGAAGGTCCATTTGATATTGGTGTAAGTATAACAGAAAGCCTTGCTGACGGGAAAGAAACGCAGCTTGTATACTATTCTACTGCAAATATTATAGACAGTCAGATCAATCAGATGGTTTCAGGTGGAAATCAGCAGCTTGTTACAGAGTCGCTGAAATGGCTGGTAGATACGGAAGAAAGCGCAAGTGTTTCCATTCCTTCTAAAAGCCTTCAGGTTGCATCACTGTCATTAACAGAATACGACGCAAGTTTCTGGAAAATATGGGTAATTGGTATTATTCCTGGCGTTTTCCTGGTGCTTGGATTTATGATTTGGTTTAAGAGGAGAAGAGCCTGATGAAGAAAAAAACAGTAAAAATGGTTTTAGCTGTGGCTGCTCTGGCTGTTTTATGTGGAACGTATGTGGGAGTGAGCACATATGTATCCAGACAAGAAGAGGCAGAAAACAGCAAAGAAGCAGAAAAACAGGTTTTTGTTACAGATGCTTCAGCAGATGAAATAGAATCTGTACAGTTTTTAATTGACAAGCAGGAGATTACGTTCCAGAAAAAAGAAGATTTATGGGTAAAAAGTGACGATGAAGCCTTCCCTGTATCTCAGGATACTTTAAATAATGCGACAGGTATGTTGGGTGGTTTAAAAGCAGAGAGAGTTCTGAAAGATGTAGATGATCTGTCAGAATATGGGCTGGATACTCCTACAAATACCATTGTTTTTAAAACAAAGGGAGGAGAGGAAACTTCCATAAAAGTAGGGGCAGAAAATGAATCTGTAAGTCAGTATTATGTGAAGAAAAATGAGGACGATAAAACGGTATACCTGGTAGCAAGTGCATCTCTTACACCGTTTATGAACAGCCTTTATGATTATGCAGAAGCTGGAACTTTTCCAGAAATCAGTTCGGAAAATGTAAAAATGATTCAGGTGGAGGGAGAAACTTCTTACAGTCTGTCACAAGACGAAAATGGATTCTGGTATATTTCTGATGGAGAAAATCAGGAAAAGGCAGATTCCGCAAAAGCGACAAGTGTAGCTTCTTCTTTTAGTACATTGGAATATGATTCTTTTGTCAATTATAATGCCTCTGAAGAAGAAATGGAGAGCTATGGGTTGAATCAACCGTATGCGAACATAATATTGGATTATAAGGAAGAAGTTGATAAAAAAGAAACAAATAATCTGGAAAAAGAAGAAACGGGGTCAGAAGAAGCAGAAAAAACAGGGGAAAAACAGGGAGAGACAAAAAAGGAAGAAGAGTCAGAGCCGGAAATGGTAGATAAAAGCCTTGTGATACATGTAGGGAAGGAAACAGAGGAGAGTGGTAGATATGTGAACGTTGATGACAGTAAAGAAGTTTACACAATGTCGGATGAGGCACTTTCTACATTTCTGGATAAAGAAAACGCAGATTTCTGGGATATGAATGTGTGCTATATTTCTATAAATGATATAGAAAGCATTGAAATTACCTACAAGGGTGAAACAAAGATTGTAAATGTTTCACGTGAAACATCTAAAGATGAGGACGGAAATGAAACAGAGACACTTGTTTATGAAATGGATGGAAAAGAGCTGGATAGTATAAAATTCAATACTTTCTATAACAAAGTCAGCAATATGGCGGCTCAAAAGAGAGTTTCAGATGATACAACTCTGAATTCAGAACCGGAAATGAAAATTGTTTTCAAAAAGACAGATGGAACAGAAAAAGAAGTGTTGTATCATGGATATGATTCTAATTTCTATGGTGTAGAAGTGGAAAATAAGATTTACATGGTAAATAAGATGAATGTAAAAGAAATGTTTAAAGCTTATGAGCAGATGGGAGAAGAAAAAAGCAAAGAAACTCCTGAAGAACAAGAGTAACAGATAAAATAACTATAAAGAAGCGCAAATTCCCGGGATAAAAAGGAATTTGCGCTTCTTTGCGTGAAATTTGATGGTATATTGAATTGTGTCTGAAAGTCGCACTGGTATGTGATGAGATGCCTTTCGACAACTACATTTTTATATATGGTTAAAAGAAAATGCCAACTTGTTCAAGAAAGTGTTCCGGGTCTTCCATATGCGGTAAATGTTTTGTTTTTGAAATCTGGACAGATTCGATAGCCGGATTTAAACGAGTATATTCATTTGTAATGAGTTGGCTGTTGCTTTCCTCACCGGATACAATATAAAGACAGTTATCAATGGAGGAAAGCGCGTGGTCGATGCTGATGTTTACATATTTTCCAATTAGGCTGCCTAATAAAAATTTGGCATAACAGCCACCCTTGTGCGCTGCTTCATAATAAGTATCAATGATTTCATTTGATACATGAAATGGATTGTAATACATATTTTCCATAAAAAGATTGCTTGTATTTTCACGTGAAACAATCATGTGGTATACCAGTGTGCCGAATACAGGAATTTCTAAAGCTGTTTTAAGTGATTTTTCTTTATATCCAGGCATTTTCTGGAGTGAATTCAGGCTTGGAGGATTTACAAGCATAAGTTTGCCAAGATATTCTTTTTCGTTTAAACAAGACATAACGGCAAAAGAGCAGGACATTCCGCTTGCGATAATATCTGTTTTTTCTTTAATCACATCTTTAACGAAGTCACAGATTAGCTGGACATATAAAAAGTTTGTATAAGTGATTCCTGGTTTTGCAGAACGTCCGCAGCCAAGTAAATCTATAGTATAAACAGTATGTTCTGTTGCCAGTTCCTTTTCGATGCGGTTCCACTCATATCCGGAGGCGCCGGGAAGCAAATCATGTATTAGAAGAATGGGAGTTCCTTCTCCTTTTTTTGTGTAGTAAATATCTCCTAAACGCCATTCATAAAAGTTTCTGCAGGATATATCTAACATCTCTTTTAACTGTGAAGTCGCAGTGATAAATTTGTTTGCAATATGAATAATTGTTGTAGCGCTTCCGGCAAGCACAGCTAAGGTCAGAAGTTTATGGTTCTTTTTTTTCATAATAAGCCTCCTTGTTTTGCTGGTATAAACGGGTATTTATTGTATTTATTATACGCTAAAACCATTGGTTTTACAATGTTTTTTCACTTTAACGGACGATATGAGAAGTATAGGAGTAAGGTTCCTTTTTCCTGTATTATTTTGCAAAGAAGATTGTAAGGGGGGTTATAATAAGAGTTGCTTCTGCCTATGTCATATTGGGATATTTTACGATTCGTTGGTTGTGGCTTTGTTGGTAAGAATAAGAGAACAGGGATTTATAAAAATCAGATTTTAAGTGCAAAAGATTAAAAATAGAAGGATTGGGTATACTATACAATAAAAGGAATAAAACAAATTCTTTTTTTTATGTTTCACGTGAAACATTATGTAGAAAGATAAAAGTAAAAGTGCTATAATAAAATCAATAAACTTATACAGAAAGGGCGGGTGAAGTTGGGAAGAATTATTGCAGTAGCAAATCAGAAAGGCGGAGTAGGAAAATCCACCACAGCCATTAATCTCTCTGCATGTCTTGCGGAAAAAGGGAAAAAAGTATTGGCGATTGACATTGATCCGCAGGGAAATACTACAAGTGGATTAGGTGTTGATAAAAATGCAGTAGAAAAAACCTTATATGAGCTTCTTTTGGGTGAAGCAACTGCAAAAGAAGTAATTATAAAAGATGTAGTAGAAAATGTGGATTTAATACCATCTAATATGAACCTTTCTGGTTCGGAAATCGAGCTGATTGGAATTGATAATAAGGAATACATATTGAAGGGCATAACAGATAAAATAAGAAGAAAATACGATTACATTATTATGGATTGTCCTCCATCATTAAGTATGCTTACAATCAATGCGCTGACAGCGGCAACGTCTGTTTTAGTGCCAATTCAATGTGAGTACTATGCTTTGGAAGGATTGTCACAGTTGATTCATACGATTGAGCTTGTGAAGGATCGCCTGAATAAGAGGTTAAAAATAGAAGGTGTAGTATTTACTATGTATGACGCAAGAACAAATCTTTCTCTTCAGGTAGTGGAAAATGTGAAAGATAACTTGCAGCAAAATATATATAAGACAATTATTCCGCGAAATGTACGACTGGCAGAAGCGCCAAGTTATGGTATGCCGATTAATTTGTATGATTCAAAATCGGCAGGAGCGGAAAGCTATCGCCTTCTGGCTGACGAAGTAATAAACAGGGAGGGTGAATGATGGCAGTGAGAAAAACAGGGGGATTGGGAAGAGGCTTGGACGCTTTGATACCTGCAAAAGCATCTGCAGAAAAAGAAGCAGTAAAAAAAACACAGGCAGAAACAAAAACTGAGAAAAAGACAGTGCCTGTTGCCGCAGAGAAAAAAGTGAAAATTTCCAGCGTAGAGCCAAATCGCTCGCAGCCAAGAAAACATTTTGATGAAGATGCGCTTCTGGAATTGGCAGAATCTATCAAACAGTATGGAGTTTTGCAGCCGTTGCTTGTGTCAGATAAAAAAGGATATTACGAAATAATAGCAGGAGAGCGCAGATGGCGCGCGGCGAAAATTGCGGGGCTGAAGGAAGTTCCTGTAATTGTAAAAGAGTTTACAGAGCAGGAAGTTGTGGAAATTTCTCTGATTGAAAATATTCAGAGAGAAGACTTAAATCCTATTGAAGAGGCTATGGCGTATAAAAGGCTTCTTGATGAGTTTCATTTGAAGCAGGACGAGATAGCGGAACGGGTTGCGAAAAGCAGAACAGCCGTAACCAATTCTATGCGACTTCTAAAGCTGGATGAAAAAGTTCAGCAGATGTTGATAGATGAAATGATTTCTGCAGGTCATGCGCGGGCAATTCTGGCTTTGCCGGATAAGGAACAACAGGCGTCTGTTGCTACAAAAGTGTTTGATGAAAAAATGAGTGTAAGAGAAACGGAAAAACTTGTAAAAACACTTATGGAGCCGCCCAGGGAGAAAAATGTGGAAAAAAATACCACAGAAGATGCTGTTTATGAAAGCCTTGAGGAAAAGATGAAGGCGATTATGGGAACAAAGGTCGTCATCAACAGAAAGAAAAACAATAAGGGCAAAATTGAAATAGAATATTATTCAAGAGATGAGCTGGAAAGAATTATAGAGCTATTTGAATCAATCAGATAAGGAGAATATTGAATGAGCGGTATTTTTGACAGTTTGGGAATTGATCCGGGAATTATCATTATTATATTGCTGGTTCTGTCCATTGTCCTTATTATAAATGTGGTCAGCAGTAATATGCGTCTGAGCCGACTTGAAAGAAAATACAGGATTTTCATGAAAGGGACAGACGGGCAGTCGTTGGAGAAAATGTTCATAAGAAAATTTGCTCAGATAGACAGGCTCTACGAGGCGAAGGAAGATCATGAAAGAGATATTAATCATCTGAAAAAAGCATTTGGTTACACTTTCAGTAAATATGGTGTTGAAAAATATGATGCTTTTGAAGATGTGGGAGGAAAGTTAAGCTTTGCTCTTGCGATGCTCAATAAGGATAATTCCGGACTGATTTTAAATGCAGTACACAGCCGAGATAATTGTTTTCTGTATTTAAAGGAGATTGTAAAGGGCGAATCTTATGTAATGTTAAGTCAGGAAGAGGTAGAAGCTCTTCGGAAAGCTGTAAATTTTGGAATTGGAGAAATAGTAGAAAAAGAATAAATAACAGGAGGACAATATGTTAGATATTAAGTTTGTGAGAGAAAATCCGGAGATTGTAAAACAGAATATCCGTAATAAATTCCAGGACGGTAAGCTGGAACTGGTCGATAAGGTGCTGGAACTTGACAAGGAAAACAGAGAGATTAAACAGGAAGTAGAAGCCTTACGTGCAGAAAGAAATAAAATTTCAAAGCAAATCGGTGCTTTGATGGGACAGGGAAAGAGAGAGGAAGCAGAGGCAGTGAAAAAGCAGGTTGCGGCTTCCGGTGCAAGGATTGAAGAGCTTTCTACAAGAGAAAAAGAAGTGGAAGAAGAACTTCTGAAAAATATGATGGTAATTCCGAATATTATTGATCCGTCTGTTCCGATTGGTAAAGATGACAGCGAAAATGTCGAGGTTGAAAGATTTGGTGAGCCGGTCGTGCCGGACTTTGAAGTTCCGTATCATACAGATATTATGGAGAGTTTTGATGGAATTGATTTAGATAGTGCAAGAAGAGTGGCTGGAAATGGATTTTATTACCTCATGGGAGATATTGCAAGACTTCATTCTGCAGTGATCTCATATGCCCGTGATTTCATGATTAACAGAGGTTTTACTTACTGCGTACCTCCGTTTATGATTCGAAGCGGCGTAGTAACTGGTGTTATGAGCTTTGCGGAAATGGAAGCGATGATGTACAAAATAGAAGGTGAAGATTTATACCTTATCGGTACCAGTGAGCATTCTATGATTGGAAAATTTATTGATCAGATTATTCCGGAAGAAGAGCTTCCAAAGACTCTTACAAGTTATTCTCCGTGTTTCCGCAAGGAAAAAGGAGCACACGGACTGGAAGAGAGAGGCGTTTACCGTATTCATCAGTTTGAAAAACAGGAGATGGTTGTTGTGTGCCGTCCGGAGGAAAGCCCGGAATGGTTTGAAAAACTCTGGAAGAATACAGTTGACCTGTTCCGCTCTATGGATATTCCGGTTCGTACTCTGGAATGCTGCTCAGGAGATCTGGCAGATTTAAAAGTGAAATCTATTGATGTGGAGGCATGGTCTCCGCGCCAGAAGAAATATTTCGAGGTGGGAAGCTGCTCCAATCTGGGAGATGCACAGGCGCGCCGTCTGAAAATTCGCGTAAATGGAAAAGATGGAAAGAAATATCTGGCTCATACTTTAAATAATACAGTTGTAGCACCGCCAAGAATGCTGATTGCATTTCTGGAAAACAATCTTAATGAGGATGGTTCTGTGAACATTCCGAAAGCATTACAGCCTTACATGGGAGGAATGACAAAGATTGAAAAAAAACGTGCATAAAACTGACTGTTTCAGGAGGTGTTTTTGTGCATAGCTATTTAAGAGCAGTTGGCTTTTCGGAGATAAAGAAGAGAAGGCAAATGGAAGAAATCATACAGGATGTAATCGAGACATATGATGAAAAAAATGTTGTAGAAGATTATGAAGACGGCGTTTTTGCGGAGCTATCCAAAAATTATGGCTGTGATTGCGGCATTACGGTGTGCGGACAGTATGATGAGAATAATGAGTTTCACGTGGAATATTATTTTCCCTTTTTTCGAGGGACTGGAATTACAACAGATGAAAATGTTGTGGTAGAACGCCATGCGGCGCGGCAGTCTTTTGCGGGTGCGTGTGATGATTTAAGGATTGGTGTGACTTTGATTTTTTATCTTCAGAATGCAGCTGAATATATGATGGAAAGTCGGAAGAAGGTTGTGTCCGAGAACCGGAAAGCGCTTACAATTTCCGGACTTGCAAGGGAAGGAATGATTCTCCTTCCCTTACAAAAGGATAAGGAGGCTGCGCGGGCAGAACGTGAGCTGGCAAAGAACAGGAGCAGCCTGATTGCGGCAGCAAGAGATGGCGATGAAGATGCGATGGAAAGCCTTACGATGGAAGATATGGATACGTATTCCATGATTTCTCAGCGCATTGTCAGAGAAGATGTTTTTTCTATTGTAGATTCTTATTTTATGCCATATGGAATTGAATGTGACCAGTACAATGTAATGGGAGAAATTCTTGATTTTATGGAGTTTAAGAATATTCTTACAGGAGAAGAAATCTATCAGCTTACATTGGAGAGTAATGATGTACAATTTGATGTTTGCATCAATAAAAAGGATTTGCTAGGTGAGCCGCAGGCAGGACGCAGATTTAAGGGTATTATATGGCTTCAGGGACAGCTTCATTTTTAAATTTTACTTGTATTTCCTCTGGAAATATAGTAGAATAAGAGTGTCGCTTGAGAAAGAGCGACATTTGTCCTGTTAGTTTAACGGATAAAACAAGCGCCTCCTAAGGAGGAACCAAGGTTATCACTTCCTGAAAAAACTTTTGGGTTCAAATCTAGTTAAGAAGAGTAAAAATTGACACGAAGGTGTTACCCTAATAGGTGAGTGCTTTGATGTCACCAACATGAAAAATAATAGTAATTAACAGCTTGAAAAAAGCTGATAATTAAATAAAGGTTGCCATTACCAAAAAGCCGGAAAACCGCGTGTTTTCAAGGGAAAATGGCATTTTGTCTCGTTAGTTAAATGGATATAACATGGTCCTCCTAAGACTAAATTATAGGTTCGATTCCTATACGAGACGGCCAGTCAAAAGCGTTCGATTATTAGCAGAAATGCAAATAATGGGGCGCTTTTTTGATAAGAAAAATGCATGATTTTATTGCTTTGAGGATGATTTTCAGCTAATACAATGAAATAATTGTTAGCTGGCAGCTAATAAAAAATAGAGTTTTGCAAACAGACTGTATCAGAGATATTGCTAATATCTGGGGAAGTATCTGTTGTCACCACTGATTTAGGGATGTAAAATACAGTAAATAAAAGGAAAAATCCTTTGCAGAATATAATTTGCAAACATATATTAGCTGAAACAATAGAGAAATATATTAGCTATAGCTAATAGAAAACGAGATGCTCGTTTGGAACTGATTTCAAAAATAATCGGATCCAGACG
>JAUNAX010000098.1:0-2092 GCA_030527365.1 Eubacteriales bacterium
TTTGTTTTAAAATATTTTGACTTTCAAAGTATATCACATTCAAAATATTTGTCAATAGTAATATTTACACAAAAAAAACCGCCCGGCAGACAGTTTTTCTGTCCGCCGGACGGCTCCGTTTATAATTTTATTCAGGCATTACTACTTTAGATTCTGCCATAGAAGCATCTACATCACTTGTGGAAATCGGTTTCAGTGTGTAAGTATACTCATATGTTTCCCCTGCCGGAATCTGATACTGTTCAAGAGGCATAGCTCCCCAGGAGTTATCTCCTCCAAGACCCATCTGTTTGTGGTTCAATCTCCAGATCACGCGGTCGCTCTCCGGAAGCATATAGGAATGAAGATTATTTGTCAGTTCTTCCGGTGTATAAGCAAGTGCGTTAAATTCGATCGGTTCGGAAGATTTAGCAAGAAGTCCGATACCGTCATCATTTGTCATACTTACCCATCTTACATCTGTACGGTTTCCTGTTTCCTGCGGTTTGATATAATCCACAAAGAAATCTTCTACTGTACTCTGATATAAGCCAATGTTATAACCTGTTTTTCTGTCAATGTAGTTTTCTTCCGGTCCTCTTCCGTACCATGTTACATTGTGGAACTCTTTTGGAAGAACAAGCATATTTCCAACCTCAGGAATCATTGGAAGATCTGCGCTTCCCGGTTTCAGTGTACTTGTGATTTCCACATCGCCTGTGCCGTAAACAGTGTAAACCTGCTGCCAGTCGGATTCCACGCTTGTAGGAAGTTTTGCATTTACTGTAAATACAACTTTATTTTCGCTTTCTGTATCTACTGTTACTTCTTTGATTACTCTGTCACTTCCTGCATATCTCCAGTCGGACAGAATATTTGCAGAATAGTATCCAAGATCACTGTCTGTAGGCGCTCTCCAGAAGTTTGGAGTCGGTCCTTTTTTCAGAAGCTCTACACCCTGGTATGTAAAGGAGTCGATCGTTCCTTTTTTCTTGTTAAAGTTCAGCTCAAAACCATCTCCCTTTACAAGAGATGCTTCTTCTCCGTCTTCTACAGAAAGAGCAGGAATAGATGCCTCATCTACAGGCTCAACAGCCGGAACTTCATAGAGAAGAGCAAGCTGTTCTTTTGCTACTTCATGACCTGCTTCTGCCCAGGAAGTATTCTCTTTCAGAGTAAAGCTGATGTTTACAAAATACTCGGAACCTGCTTTTAATTCAGGCTGTGTAAACGGAATATTCAGGACGCCTTCTGTAAGAGGTGCAATATTCAGCTCTTCATCTGTAAATTCACCACTCTGGATTGGCTTACCATCTTCAATCAGTTCCCATGTTCCCTTAAATGCGTTCAGATTTGTGAAAAGATGTTTATTTTTAATCTTCACTTTTCCGTTTCTCACATCTTCGTTTTCCATTCCGATATTCTGATACAGCTTTTTCACTTCTACAAGCTCAGGCTGTACTGTTCTGTCCGCAGATACAAGTCCGTTTGCACAGAAGTTTTTGTTGTTCGGATTTCCTTCTGGAATGTCTTCCCAGTCACCGCCGAAGCTGTTGTACTGTTCTCTTGCGTATGTCTTATCTGTTGTTTCTTCAAAATCAAGCCATACAACTGTGTTATCATCAGCTTCTCTTTCCGCATTTTTTAATTCCTCAGCAGAAAGTGCAGTTTTGTAAATACGCACATTGTCGATCAGACCTTTAAAGTTTGCCGGAACATTAGGATTCTGTGCATCATATGTAATATCTGCACCGATTCCCACAGCATTTCCGCCGCCTGCAATACCGGTTGTATCTTCTACAGAAGCTACTTCTTTATCATCAATATAAAGCTTCAGAGTAGTTCCGTCATATGTACCGGCTACATGATGCCAGTTGTCTGCCCAGTTTTCCGGTGTTGGAACAGATGCAGATACTTTTTCATAAACTCCGTTCTCATCGTCCCAGTTCTGATTGTAAATATAACACTCAATATAATCGTCTGTCTTTTCTCCTGTTTCTTCATCGAATACAACTTTTCTCTGAAGACCGTAGGATTCTGTACACATCCACTCATCATTTCCTTTTGTGATGATCGGAGATGTCTCTTCTGATGCTTCCGGTTTTACCCATGC
>JAUNAX010000098.1:2192-7238 GCA_030527365.1 Eubacteriales bacterium
TATTCTTTCAGGTTTCCGATACCGTTGCCCATTGCGTGAGCATATTCACACTGGAAAGCCGGTTTTGTTCCGTAATTTCCCCACCATACAAGAGGATTGGAGTATTTATCCATTTCATCCGGATTGTTTACACGGCGGTACATTCTGGACCATACGTCAACTTCCGGAATATCTCTGTGTCCCTCATAATGAACAAGTCTTGTAGGATCAAGCTCTTTACAGAGTTTTCCCAGCTCTGCCCAGGTGTCCCCGTCATAAGATTCATTTCCAAGAGACCACAAAAGAATAGACGGATGAACCTTACTTCTCTCAATGGTACTTGTCATACGGTCTTTGCAGGCAAGAATCCATTCCGGATCGCTCTGCGGAATATAATCGTTTACACCATGAGACTCAATATTCGCCTCGTCGATCATGTAAAGACCATACTCGTCACACAGCTCATACCATCTCGCATCATTTGGATAATGAGAGTTGCGGACTGCATTGATATTATTCTGTTTCATCAGCTTAATATCCTCGATCATGCTCTCTTCTGTCACATGACGTCCTGTCTCTCCTGATGTTTCATGGCGGTTTACACCTTTGAACATAATTGGCTGTCCGTTAATGGTAATCTGAGATTCTGTTGTTCCCTTATTGATGATTTCCACTTCACGGAAACCAACATTGCAGCCTGCAGTCTCCACAATATTGCCTTCTGCATCTTTCAGGGAAAGAACAAGCTGGTACAGATTAGGATCTTCTGCCGACCATTTTTTCGGAGCTTCCACATCTACTGCAGTCTGTACAACAGCCTGATTTCCATCGAATTTCACTTCCATCGGCTGTGTAAACATTTCGTTTCCTTCCGCGTCAAAAAGTGTGGCGTCTACTGTGTACCCTTCTGCATTTCCATCTTCACTGTAACGACGAAGAGTTGTCTCTAAATTCAGGACTGCATTGTTGTATTCTTCATCCAGATCAGTGGTGTAGTTAAAATCAAAGATAGAAGCATTTTTATCTTTGCAGAATAAAAATACGTCTCTGAAAATACCGCTTAATCGGATGAAATCCTGGTCTTCCAGATAACTGCCGTCAGACCAGCGATATACCTGTACCGAAATATTATTCTGTTCTCCAGGCGCATTCAAATATGGGCTGATGTCAAATTCCGCCGGTGTATAGCTGTCTTCACTGTAACCTACATACTGTCCGTTTACCCACAGATAAAAAGCAGATTCCACACCCTGGAAAGATACAAAAATTTCTTTTCCGTCCCATTCCGCCGGAGTTGTAAAGTCTCTTCTGTAAGAGCCTACCGGGTTATATTTTACAGGTGCAACCCCTAACTCCGGTGTCTCTACCCCTTCCCACGGAAGTCTTGTATCTGTATACTTCGGGTGATCATATCCTTCTGTCTGCCAGTTGGACGGAACCGTAATATCGTCCCAGCCGCTTACATCATAATCGTTTTTATAAAACTCTGTGTTTCTTCCTTCCGGATTATCTGCAAGCTCAAATTTCCATTCTCCGTTTAAAAGCTGATAAGAAGGTGATTTTTCTTTGTCACGCACTCTTGCATCTTCCACATTTCCAAAAGATACAAAGCTTGTATGTGCATCTTCACGGTTTACCTGGAATGTAGCTCTCTGGTCGTACCATTCCTCACCTGCAAACTGGCTTCCGTCCACATCTTTATTGTCCGGCGCTGCTTCTGATGCCACTCCTGCTGCTCCGGAACCGTCTTTTGTAGCTTCTGCTGCATAGGCAACCACACCTGATGATGCCATAGTAACTGCCAGTGCAACTCCTATACCCTTTTTATAAAACTTTTTCATTCAATCCTCCATCTCAGGCTCTGTACAATCATCTGCCTGACCAAAGCTCTTTCCTCCTTTCCCGGTCTGGCTACGCCTCTGTGGATCTACCGGAATCACGTGAGCCTGAAAGGCGCTTCCGTACTGCAAATTTCCACAAAACTGATGTGTATTATAGCAATCTGCTTAGGCAAAGTACATACAATTTTCTTAGATAAATCTACAAAAATCTTAGATTCCCCCCAAATGTCCACAATGGAAGTACACTTGTTTTTTATAGAAATCCTTTTTATATCCGAAATTTTTTATGAAATTCCCGGAGCGTGTTCTTTCTCTGGAAAATAAACATTCCAAGAAGAACCAAAATGCTGATTCCTGAGCATACAACAGATAAATATGGCACTGTCACAATGTGAAATGCAGTCAAA
The DNA here is from genome assembly GCA_030527365.1 of Eubacteriales bacterium. Taxonomy (GTDB): domain Bacteria; phylum Bacillota; class Clostridia; order Lachnospirales; family Lachnospiraceae; genus Blautia_A. Next base: position 4,420 of record JAUNAX010000098.1, read on the forward strand.
ATCAATGGAATACAGCCCACAGCACACGCCTGTATGAGATAAAATAAATACTCTGCTATCTCAAGCCGCTGAATCCTGGAAACTGCAGGCATGGAACATAAAACAGTCAGACACGCCCCCGGAAAAAGGAAGTTCAGAGACCACTTATGCCAGCCTGTAAATACGTCCCACAAAATTCCCAGAACTGTCACAAGAAGAAGCTGCCACATTGCATTTTTCAAAATATTTCTCCGTTTTCTATAGGCAACAGAGACGAGAAGCCATGCGCTTAAACTTGCTGCCGCTGCCGCCCAGCACCATGTAAAATTACCGGATACCACATAATTTACCATTGCAGATACAATAGCTGCAGCAATGCAAAGAAACGTAAATGTCTGAAATACTTTTGCAGGCACGTTTGTTTTTTCTTTCTTATATCCTGGAAAGTCACTCTCCACCTCTTCGTAAGAAAGACCCTTTTCTTTTAAAACCTTCAGAAAATTTCTCTGAATGCTGTCTCCCGGAATTTTTGAAGTAAAACCGAGCACAAGATTATCTTTATAGGAACAGGAACAGAGCTGCATGGAATATGTGCTTGCCAGAAAGCCAAAATATTGTATATAATCCCCGTATTCCTCAGGAAATTTAAAGATTCCTACATTTGAATAAATACCTGTGATACTCCTTGTTCCGTATTTTGCTCCTGCCATCATTCCAAACCGTTTTACTTCAAGAGGAACTGCCCGGATCAGCGGGTTCTTTTCCAGCCTTACATAGTCATTCATATGTACGGCAATCCTCTCTTTCATCAGCTCCCTCTCAAACTCTTTCTTTACATGAGCCATCACCTCATCAAAGGTTGTATTTTCTTTAAAAACATATCCAACCTCAATCCAGCCGAAAAAATTTGCCATTGATTTGGAATCAAAATAATTACGAAGATTGACAGGAACCATCAGCGTAACAGGGCGTTTTAAACGACTCGCCGGAATCTCCTCATGGATTGCCCAAAGAAGAGCGGAAGCAAGCAAAACAGCAATGGTAACGCCATTTGCTCTGGCTGTTTTCAGAGTCTCTTTTACAGAAAGAATCACCTCCATAATGTGCATTTCATCTTGCGGAAGTTTCTCTCCTTTTAACTGTACCGCCGCTCTTTTTTTCTCTTTATTTTTCGGCAATTCCGTCTGATAATACTGGGAAAAACTGTCTTCCTCCTGCTCCTTTCCCGTACTTTCCTCACCCGTATCAAAGTCCGGAAGCTGCGCCTCCGGGTGTGCCAAAATAAGATACTGTTTTACGAGTTCCTGTATAAAGTGCATCGCTCCCGTTCCGTCTGTCAGCGCATGAAAAACTTCAAACTGGATCCTGTCTTTATAGTATGTTACCTGAAATAAAAGAGATTTTTTATCCGGCACATATAAATCACTGCAGGGCGGATCTGTCTCCGGTTTTACAAGAGGACGTATGTCACGCCGCTCCAGATAGTACCAGAAAAGTCCCTTTCGAAGCACAGCCTGATACAGGGGATACTTCTCCATTGTAGCATCCAGCGCTTTCTGTAAAATTTCCGGCTCCACCATTTCCTTTAAACGGCAGTAAACACGAAATACTCTTGTGTCATTTTTCCCGGTTACTGCCGGAAAAACAAGGGCTGCATTGTCAAGTTTTCTCCAGTGGGAATATCCAAACTCTAACAAGTTCCCATCTCCCTTCCAAGAAATTTATTCATAATGTCAAAGCTCTCTTTCACATGAAAAAGCTTAATTCCAAGAGCGAAAAATCCGTGAAGCGCTCCCGGTATTCTATGGAGCTCTACATAATTTCCCGCTTCCTTTAATCGCTTTGCATACTCTTCTCCCTCATCTCTTAACGGGTCAAATTCTGCTGTTAAAATCAGAGTATCCGGAAGATTTACCAGATTTTTTTCCTGAAGCGGAGAAAAATACGGATTCTCTCTGTCGCCCGGATTACGTTGGTATAATGATATATAATTTTCCATTTTTGCTGCTGTAAGAAGGTAATCTTCCCCGTTTTCTTTTACGGAAAGATATGGTGATTCTTCTGTGTAGCAGTTATTTAATGCAGGATAAATCAATATCTGCCTGTCCGGCATAAACTCGCCTCTATCTCTCGCCATAAGAGAAACCGCCGCTGCAAGATTTCCCCCTGCGCTGTCTCCCACAATAGTAATTTTTTCCGGTTCTGTATTTAAAATAAACCGGTTCGTATACAGGGCTTTTGCCGCCGCATAGCAGTCCATCAGCCCTGTTGGGAAAGGGTATTCCGGTGCAAGACGGTATTCCACAGATACTACAATCTGTCCTGTGGACTGCGCCATCTGGCTGCACACACGATCATAGTTTTCCACGCTGTCCGTTACCCAGCCGCCGCCATGAAAAAACAGCAGGACTGCATAGGAATGTCCTTTTTCCATTCCATCTTTCATCGCCTGCTCATTTGGAAAATACAGGCGAGTCGGAACTTCATAATCCTCATTATATATTTTTACGTCTAATTTCCTGCAAAATATCCGCATAGGGTCAAGACGTTTTAAATCTGCCAGACGCCTTGCAGATTCCACCTCAAGATTACTGTATGAAAGCGCGTGTAAAATGGCGCGCATTGTTTTTGATTTCATTCAATTCCTCACTTTGTTTTAAATATACTTCTCCCTTAAGCTCAATACTTCCATCTTTACTTCTTTCTCTTCACAAATCCGAGAATGATAAATACAAATGCCAATACATAAAATGTGGCATTCTGTCCCATCATTCCGCTGAATAACAGTAAAATTCCCACCAAAAAATAGAGCGAACTATTTGCATTTTTCTTATTCATTT
>JAUNAX010000099.1 GCA_030527365.1 Eubacteriales bacterium
TGATATAATCAAAAAGCTGTTTAATAGAGAAATTCGTCAAGTAATACGAATAAATAGAAGGTATATAGAGAGGTGAAAATCATGAGAGAAGGAATCCATCCAAACTACCATCAGGCAACTGTAACCTGTAACTGCGGAAACACATTTACAACAGGTTCTACAAAAGAGGACATCCACGTAGAAATCTGCTCCAAATGCCATCCGTTCTACACAGGACAGCAGAAGGCTGCTCAGGCTCGCGGACGTATCGACAAGTTCAACAGAAAATATGGTCTGAACAAATAATTAAAGAATATTACAGTGAGAAGGTTGAGGTTGGGAAATCTCAACCTTTCTTTGTATCAGGAGAACGAATATGAAACCATCAAATATTGGCGGACAGGCAGTTATGGAAGGGATTATGATGCGCCATAAAGACAAGTATTCCATAGCGGTGCGCCGTCCGGACAACGAAATAGAGCTGAAGGTAGAGGATTATAAATGTATCTTCGGCAGTGCAAAAATCTGGAGAAAACCGCTGATCCGCGGTGTGGTAAGCTTTGTGGACTCTCTTGTTGTGGGCATGAAATGTCTGATGTATTCTGCAGAGATTGCAGGAGATGAGGAAGATGAGGAGGAAGCAAAGAAAACGGCGCATCTTTCAGAAGATGAAAAAGCAAAGAAAAAAGCAAAAGATGATAAAATGTTTAAGCTGCTTCTGTATGCGACAGTTGCGCTTTCTATTGTGATTTCCATTGCAGCTTTCATGCTTCTTCCCTATGTGCTTGCAAGTCTCCTCAGAAAAATCGGGGCAACAGAAGTGATTGTTACAATAGCTGAGGCATTTGTGAAACTCGCGTTGTTTATGGGCTATATGATTTTGATTTCCAGAATGAAGGATATTCAGAGAACTTTTATGTACCACGGAGCAGAGCATAAATGTATCAACTGTGTGGAACACGGTCTGCCCCTTACTGTGGAAAATGTAATGAAAAGCTCAAGACAGCACAGACGCTGTGGAACAAGCTTTTTATTCCTTGTTATGATAGTAAGTATTTTTCTTCATTTTATTTTTGTACTTGTGCCCTTTTACTGGGTGCGTCTTTTCGGAAGAATTCTTATGGTTCCTGTTGTGGCAGGTATTTCTTTTGAAATGATTCAGTGGGCAGGAAGAACAGACAGTAAGCTTGCAGATATTTTGAGCAAACCGGGTCTTGCCATGCAGAAGCTGACAACAAAAGAGCCGACAGAAGATATGGCGGAGGTTGCAATCAAAGCGGTTGAGGCGGTGTTTGACTGGAGAACCTATCTGAAAGAAGAATTTGGCGTGGACGTTCCGGAAGAATCAGCTTCGGAGGAGAACGCATGAGAGGGGAAACCTGGGAAGCGCTTTTAAAAGAGGGACAGGAAATCCTGGAAGCTGCCGGGATTGAGGAAGCCGGGCTGGACGCCTGGCTCCTTCTGGAATATGAGAGCGGGAAAAACAGAGCGTATTATTTTGCCCATTGTGAAGAAGAGGCAGAAGAAGGGATAAAAGCGCCTTATATGGAAAAAATCAGGAAACGGGCGCAGCATATTCCGCTTCAGCATTTAACGCACCAGGGTTACTTTATGGGATATGAGTTTTATGTAGATGAAAATGTACTTGTGCCAAGACAGGATACGGAAATTCTTGTGGAGGAGGCGCTGTCTCTCATAAAAGATAGACAATCGCCACAAATCCTTGATATGTGCACAGGGTCCGGCTGCATTCTTTTAAGCCTTCTTCTTGAGAGGAAAGACGCGAAAGGGACAGGCGCAGACCTTTCCGAAAAAGCTCTTTCTGTGGCGAAAAAAAACAGAGGGACGTACCATCTGGAAACACGTGCAGAGCTTATAAAGAGCGACCTGTTTCAAAGTACATATTTTGAGGAGAAAAAAGAAAGCTTTGATATGATTGTTTCCAATCCGCCGTATATCCCTACAGAAGAAATAAAAAAGCTTCAGGAAGAGGTGCGTTTCCACGATCCGTTTATGGCGCTTGACGGAAAAGAGGACGGGCTGTATTTTTACAGAAAAATAGCAGAAAACGCCGGAAAATATTTAAAATCAGGCGGCTTTCTTGCCTGTGAAATCGGGTGCAGCCAGGGAAAAGAGGTAAAGGAAATGTTTGAAAGCTGCGGCTTTCTGGACGTAAAAGTAATAAAAGATCTGGCAGGTCTTGACCGAGTGGTGCGGGGAAAACTGCCGGAGTGAAAATATATAAACACAGGGAAAACCGGGAGGAAAATCATGTTTGATAAATTAGACGATTTGCTAATCCGATTTGAGGAAGTTTTAAATGAGCTGGGAGAGCCGGGGGTTACAGATAACCAGGAGCATTTTCAGCGTCTTATGAAAGAACAGAGCGATTTGCAGCCGATTGTGGAGGCATATAAAGAGTACAAAGGCTGTAAGGAAACCATTCAGGACAGTCTTTCCATGCTGGAGGAAGAAAAGGACGAAGAGATGCGTGATATGCTCAAAGAAGAGCTTTCTGATGCAAAGAAGCGTGTGGAAGAGCTGGAACATGAGCTGAAAATTCTTCTTCTTCCAAAAGATCCTAACGATAATAAAAACGTAATCGTGGAAATCCGCGGCGGAGCCGGCGGTGATGAGGCAGCTCTTTTTGCAGCGGAAATTTACCGTATGTATGTAAAATATGCAGAGTCCCGCAGATGGAAAACAGAAATGCTAAGCTTAAACGAAAACGGGATCGGTGGATTCAAGGAAGTTACGTTTATGATAACAGGAGCAGGAGCATATTCCCGTCTGAAATATGAGAGCGGCGTTCACCGTGTACAGAGAGTTCCGGAAACAGAGTCCGGCGGACGTATTCATACTTCTACCTGTACAGTTGCCATCATGCCGGAGGCAGAGGAAATTGATTTTCATCTTGACTTAAACGAATGTAAATTTGACGTGTTCCGTGCTTCCGGAAACGGTGGACAGTGCGTCAATACAACAGACTCTGCTGTTCGTCTTACTCATATTCCGACAGGTATTGTAATTTCCTGTCAGGATGAAAAATCACAGTTGAAAAACAAAGACAAGGCTTTGAAGGTTCTCCGTTCCCGTCTTTATGAGATGGAGCTTGCAAAGCAGCACGATGCAGAGGCGGAGGCAAGGAGAAGCCAGATTGGAACAGGAGACCGTTCTGAAAAAATTCGTACTTATAATTTCCCACAGGGACGTGTGACGGATCACAGAATCAAATTGACACTTCACCGTCTGGAAAATATCTTAAATGGAGATTTGGACGAAATAATTGATAGTCTGATTGCAGCGGACCAGGCTGCAAAATTAAGTAACTTGCAGGAAGAAGAATAAAAGACAATAATAAAACTGGCGTTAAGGATTCCCTTTCGCCAGTTTTATTATTGAGAAAAATACTTTGTAAAGTTATGCGCTTTTTATTTTGTTTTTTTCCGGTGCATAGAACATAAAGAATAGCGCGCTTATAAGAAGCATAAATGGATAATATAAATTCGGCATAATGTCAAATGCTGAAATTTCGCAGCCCAGTTCTGTTGCGGCAGAGATAGCAACAAGCATCTGCGCACCGTAGGGGATCACGCCCTGGAATACACAGGAAAAGGTATCCAGAATAGAAGCGGAATTTCTTGGAGAAATACCATAATCTTCAGCCATTTCTTTTGCAATGGGATTTGCCATAACAATAGCGACTGTATTGTTGGCAGTAGCTACGTCCATAGCGCCTACCAAAAGTCCCATTCCAAGTTTTCCCCCTTTTTTGCTTTTAAAAATCTTCCGTATAAAATTCAGAAGAGCGGTAAAGCCGTCGTATTCCTGAATCAGAGCGCAGATAGCAGAAACAAGGATTGCAACCATAGTAGTTTCGTACATTCCGGAAGCGCCGGAGCCCATGTTTGTAAGAAGATCGGTTGCCTGTGTTGCGCCTGTTGCCAACATAATAACAGAGCCGGACAGGATTCCGATTAAAAGAACGACAAACACGTTGATTCCGATAATGCCGCCGATTAATACAAGAAGATACGGAACAACCTGAATCAGATCATAGTCCTTTACAATGGCAGAGCCTGCATCGCTTCCTGAAGTCCGGATGAAAATAATAATCAACGTAGCCAGGGCAGCAGGAAAAGCAATCCAGAAGTTTGCCCGGAACTTATCTTTCATAGCACAGCCCTGACCGTTGCAGGCTGCAATGGTGGTATCAGAGATAAAGGAAAGATTATCTCCAAACATAGCGCCCCCCATAACCGCGCCGATACATAAAGGAGCGGAAAAACCGGAGCCGTTTGAAACAGCTACGGCAATGGGAGTAATCAAAGTGATAGTCCCTACAGATGTTCCCATTGCAAGAGAGACGAAACAGCTTACCACAAAAAGAACAATAACAGCAAACCGTGCCGGAATAATGGACAAGAGAAAGTATGCTACACTTTCTGCGCTTCCTCTTCCCACAACACCCACAAAGATTCCGGCAGCCATAAAAATTAAAATCATAGTGACAATATTTTTGTCTCCCACGCCTTTTGCCATAACTGCCAGCTTTTCATCAAAGCTCAGTTTTGGGTTTTGCACACATGCCACAAGAAGAGCAGTGAGAAAGGAGACGACAATGGGGATATTATAGAATCCCATAGGAATGTGAAGTCCATATTCAAATAAAATTCCAAGTCCCAGATACATGACGAGGAATACAGCGATTGGAAGAAGTGCCTTCCAATTTCCTTTTTTCATATCAAATTTCCTCCATAAAAATATTTCTCTCCCATTGTAACATTAAATGAGCAAGGACTCCACATAAAAATAAAAAAGCTGTTTCAAAAAGTGGATTTTCCCGGAAAAAGCTCTTATAATGAAAGAAACAGTTTGCGAGACGGAGGTAAAAAATGTTAGCGTATACTTATGTGGAAAAAGGAAAATTTGAACTCAGAGAAAAAGAAAAACCGGTGCTCCGGGATGAAAAAGACGCGATTGTAAAAGTGACGCTTTCCAGCATTTGCACAAGCGATCTTCATATTAAACACGGTTCTGTGCCGAGAGCTGTGCCCGGGATTACAGTAGGACATGAAATGGTGGGGATTGTGGAGCAGACTGGCTCAGAGGTAAAAAAAGTAAAGCCGGGAGACAGAGTTACGGTAAATGTGGAAACATTTTGTGGAAAATGCTTTTTCTGTCAGAATGGCTATGTGAATAACTGCACAGACAAAGACGGAGGCTGGGCATTAGGGTGTCGTATTGACGGCGGACAGGCGGAATATGTTCGCGTACCATACGCAGACCAGGGTTTAAATGTGATTCCCGAAACAGTTACAGACGAGCAGGCATTATTTGTGGGAGATATTCTTGCAACAGGCTTCTGGGCTGCCAGAATTTCAGAAATCAAAGAAGAAGATACGGTTCTGATTCTGGGGGCAGGTCCAACAGGAATTTGTACACTTCTCTGTGTGATGTTAAAAAAACCAAAACGTATTATTGTATGTGAAAAAGATGAGGCAAGAAGAGCATTTGTCAAGAAATATTATCCGGAAGTTATTCTTGCACAGCCGGAAAATCTTCCGGAATTTGTCCGGGAAAACAGCGAACATGGCGGAGCAGATGTAGTTCTGGAGGTGGCAGGGGCAAAAGATACTTTCCGTCTTGCGTGGGAGTGTGCCCGCCCCAATGCCATAGTGACAGTAGTTGCGCTCTATGATGAGCCGCAGATACTTCCGCTCCCGGATATGTACGGAAAAAATCTTATTTTTAAGACAGGCGGTGTGGACGGCTGCGACTGCGAAGAAATCCTGCGCCTCATTGAAGAGGGGAAAATAGATACTACTCCTCTGATTACACACAGATATTCTCTTTCTCATATTGAAGAAGCATATGATCTATTTGAAAACAGAAAAGACAATGTGATTAAAACTGCAGTGTTCACAGATAATATCTGATGAAATTTCTGATTTTTAAAGAAATTTATAGTGCTTTTTTCAAATGTACACGTTATAATAAAGATGATTGGAACTGTAAAAAGTCCGTTGCTGAAAACAAAGAAGATAAAGGAGAAGGTCAAATGAAACAGGATATGATTGTGATTCTTGACCTTGGAAGCACAGAAAATACAGTGCTTGCAAGAGAAATCCGCGCGCTTGGCGTATACAGTGAGATTCACCCTCATGACATTACAGCAGAAGAGCTGAAAAATCTGGAAAATGTAAAAGGTATTATTTTAAATGGCGGAGAAAACCGCGTAGTTGATGGCAAAGAAGTAGAAGTACTTCCAGAGCTTTACGATTTAGGATACCCTATGATTTCTGTAGATTATCCGGCATCAAAATGCAGCGTACAGCTTTCTGAACTGCCGGATACCGAGACACTGAAAAACTTTATTTTCCAGGAATGCAAAGCAGAAGCAAACTGGAATATGAAAAATTTCATCGAAGATCAGGTAGAGCTTATTCGCAATCAGGTAGGAGACAGAAAAGTTCTTCTTGCCCTTTCTGGAGGTGTGGATTCCTCAGTTGTTGCTGCAATGCTGATTAAAGCTATCGGTCAGCAGCTTGTATGTGTTCATGTAAATCATGGTCTCATGCGTAAAAATGAGTCTGAAAGCGTTGTGAAGGTATTCCGTGACGAGCTTCATGCAAATCTTATCTATGTAGATGCTTCCGAGCGCTTCCTTGGAAAACTGGAAAATGTAGCTGATCCTGAAGAAAAGAGAAAAATCATTGGCGGCGAATTTATCCGCGTCTTTGAAGAAGAAGCAAGAAAGCTGGAAGGAATCGACTTCCTTGGTCAGGGAACTATTTACCCGGACATCATTGAGAGCGGTACAAAAACTGCAAAAATGGTAAAATCTCACCACAATGTAGGCGGTCTTCCGGAAGACCTTCAGTTTGAGCTGGTAGAGCCTCTGAAACAATTATTTAAAGATGAAGTCCGTGCCTGCGGTATTGAGCTTGGTCTTCCTCACGATATGGTTTACCGCCAGCCATTCCCGGGACCGGGACTTGGGGTTCGTTGTCTTGGTGCAATCACAAGAGATCGTCTTGAGGCAGTTCGCGAGTCTGATGCGATTCTCCGCGAGGAATTTGCAAAAGCTGGTCTTGATAAAAAAGTATGGCAGTATTTTACAGTTGTACCGGATTTCAAGAGCGTTGGTATGAAAAATCATGAGAGATGCTT
>JAUNAX010000100.1 GCA_030527365.1 Eubacteriales bacterium
TATAAATACAGCAAAAACGAGGGAAGGGCTATCTATGTGGAATGATATAAGAGATGAAAAAACACTGGAAGAATTTATGAAAAGTATGGACTTTTTTCATGACAGTTGTATTAAGGAAATGAAATATGTAAGCGGTGCATATGTGGAGGAAGATCTGGGAATGTATCCAGTGAATGACAGGAGAAATCAATGATGCAACTATGATTTTAAAAGAAGACTGCGTGTATTGGTGCGATTGCTGGGGCATTACAGAGGAGACAATAAAAGAATACACGGGAACAGTAATCTGTGCAGAAAAAGTCAGGTGGCGGTCGGTAGAAGGACACATGGGAAATGAAGAGTTTTTCCGGTCGGTTGTTTTGTGATAGATATATGTACCGACTCCTTATGAAACAAGGGAAATCTATGGCTGACGCAGGCAAAGATGGCGGAATTATTTGAAGTGCAAAGGGCGGCTATTTCAAAGCATTTGAAAAATATTTTTGAATCCGGGGAATTACAAGAAGAAGCAGTTGTTTCCAAAATGGAAACAACTGCGGCAGATGGTAAGCGATACAACACAAACTATTATAATTTTAAAATATATGTTGCAAAAACCGTCCGCACAAGTGTTATAATGTATGTATAAGTACAGGTTTGAAAGGAGACGGAAATATGCTCGAGAAATTAAAAGAAGAGGTTTACAGGGCAAATATGGATTTGCCGAAGTATGGTCTTGTTACATTCACATGGGGAAATGTAAGCGGTCTTGACCGGGAAAGTGGACTTTTTGTAATCAAACCAAGTGGTGTAGACTATGATAAGCTGACACCGGAAGATATGGTTGTTGTAGATTTGGAGGGAAATCGTGTGGAAGGAAAATATAATCCTTCTTCTGATACTCCGACACATGTAGAGTTATATCGTGCATTTCCAGAAATCGGAGGAATTGTACATACCCATTCTTCCTGGGCGACAAGCTGGGCGCAGGCAGGACGTTCTATTCCATGTTATGGAACGACACATGCAGATTATATTTACGGAGAAGTTCCATGTGTGCGTAACCTTACAAAAGAAGAAATTGACGAGGCATACGAGAAAAATACAGGGGTTCTTATTGCGGAGTATTTTAAAAACAGAGATTATAATGCAGTTCCGGCAGTTCTCTGCAAAAATCACGGACCGTTTACCTGGGGAAAAGACGCACATGAGGCAGTACACAATGCGGTTGTGCTGGAAGAAGTGGCAAAGATGGCGTCTCGCTGTGAAATGATCAATCCTGATGTAAAACCGGCTCCACAGGAACTTCAGGATAAACACTATTACAGAAAACATGGTGCGAACGCATATTACGGACAGGTTAATAGGTGACAGAATAACTGCCAGCTTCGGAAAGGAGGCTGGCAGTTTGTTTGTATTTGAGAAATGTAGGAGAAAAATATTCCCCTTGCCATCTCTTAGGAAAAACTTTACAATAGGAAAAAGAAACTGTAGAAAAACAATATTCCCTGAGGGGTTAAGGATAAAATAAGAGGAGATTTTCATGATTGAATTAGGAAAAAAGCAGAAATTGCTTGTAGTGAAAAAAGTAGAGTTTGGCGTGTATCTTGCAGAGGATAAAAATGCAGATGCAAAGGACAGAGTTCTTCTTCCGGGAAGACAGGTTCCGGAGGGAACAAAAGAAGGAGATGAACTGGAGGTTTTCCTTTATAAGGATTCTTCTGACAGACCTATTGCCACAACAAAAGAGCCGCTTATTATGCTGGGGCAGACAGCAGTTCTTAAAGTGAAACAGGTTACAAAAATTGGTGCGTTTCTTGACTGGGGACTGGAGAAAGATCTGCTCCTTCCTTACCATGAGCAGACGCTTCGTGTGAGAGAGGGAGAAGACTGCCTTGTGGCTCTTTACCTTGATAAAAGCAGCCGTCTTTGTGCGACAATGAAGGTGTATCATTATCTTTCCAGGAGAACGCCTTATGTGGCAGGGGACCAGGTAAAGGGAAGAGTTTATGAAATCAGTCAGAGATTCGGTGTGTTTGTGGCTGTTGATGACAAATATTCCGCACTGATTCCTGCAAGGGAGGCAGCAGGGAAATACCGTCCGGGAACCATTCTGGATCTTCGTGTTACAGAAGTAAAGGAAGACGGAAAAATGAATGTAAGCGACAGGCAGAAGGCATATCTTCAGATAAATGAAGACGCGGAAATGGTAATGAGCGTCATTGATGAATTTGCAGGAGTACTTCCGTTCGATGATAAAGCTTCACCGGAAGTAATAAAGAGAGAGTTTGGACTGAGCAAAAATGCTTTTAAACGAGCGGTAGGTCATCTTCTGAAAGAGAAGAAAATTGAAATCAGAGAGCGCCGCATTTATAAGCTGTAAGAGATAACGGAGGGAAATGAAGTGAACTTTACACATCTTCATGTGCATACAGAGTACAGTCTTCTTGACGGTTCCAATAAAATAAAGGAATATGTGGCAAGGGTAAAAGAACTGGGCATGGACAGCGCTGCGATCACAGATCACGGAGTAATGTACGGCGTCATTGATTTTTACCGTGCTGCAAGAGAAGCGGGAATCAATCCCATTCTTGGCTGCGAGGTGTATGTGGCTCCGGGTTCCAGATTTGATAAGGATACAGGAACGGGAGAAGATCGCTATTACCATCTCGTTCTTCTGGCGGAAAATAATACCGGTTACAGCAACCTTATGAAAATCGTGTCAAAGGGCTTTGTGGAAGGCTTTTATTATAAGCCGCGGGTAGATATGGAGCTTCTTCAGGAATACCATGAGGGAATCATTGCATTAAGCGCCTGCCTTGCAGGAGAAGTATCACGTTATCTTACAAGAGGAATGTATGAAGATGCAAAAGCGGCGGCATTAAGGTATCAGGATATTTTTGGAAAGGGAAATTTTTTCCTTGAACTTCAGGATCATGGGATTTCAGAGCAGCAGGAGGTAAACCGTCAGCTTCTTCGTATGCACCAGGAAACAGGAATTGACCTTGTGGCAACAAACGATGTGCATTATACAACAGCAGAAGATGCAGATCCTCACGATATTCTTCTTTGTCTCCAGACAGGGAAAAAGCTGGCAGATGAAGACAGAATGCGTTATGAGGGCGGTCAGTATTATGTGAAATCTCCTGAAGAGATGGCTCAGCTTTTCCCATATGCACTGGAAGCATTGGAAAATACACATAAAATTGCAGAGAGATGTCATGTGGAAATCGAATTTGGCGTGACAAAGCTTCCAAAATATGATGTGCCTGAGGGGTATACCTCATGGGAATATCTGAATAAGCTTTGTTTTGACGGGCTTTCGGAGAGGTATGAGCCTGTTACGGACGAGTTGCGGGAACGTCTGGAATATGAGCTTTCCACCATCAAAAATATGGGATATGTGGATTACTTCCTTATTGTATGGGATTTTATTAAATACGCAAGAGATAATGATATTATGGTAGGACCGGGACGAGGTTCTGCTGCGGGAAGTCTTGTTGCATATACCCTTGGAATTACTCAGCTTGACCCTATCCGCTACGATCTGCTGTTCGAGCGTTTCCTGAATCCGGAACGAGTTTCCATGCCGGATATTGATGTGGACTTCTGTTTTGAGAGGCGTCAGGAAGTAATTGATTATGTAGTTCGCAAATATGGAAAAAACCGGGTGGTACAGATTGTAACCTTTGGTACGCTTGCTGCCCGCGGTGTAATCCGTGATGTGGGACGTGTTCTTGATATGCCGTATGCACAGGTGGATGTGATTGCAAAAATGATCCCACAAGAGCTGAATATTACAATAGATAAAGCTCTTAATATGAATCCGGAGCTAAAAAAAGCGTATGACGAGCAGGAGGAAATTCATCATCTGATTGATGTGGCAAAACGCCTGGAAGGTCTTCCGCGCCATACCTCCATGCACGCTGCAGGTGTTGTTATCAGCCAGAAAGATGTAGATGAATATGTGCCGCTTTCAAAGGCACAGGACGGTTCTATTACGACCCAGTTTACCATGACAACACTTGAGGAGCTGGGACTTCTCAAGATGGACTTCCTTGGACTTCGTACCCTGACTGTAATTCAGGATGCAGTAAGACTTGTGGAAAAAGACACAGGCGTGAGCCTTGATATGGGGAAAATTGATTATAATGACAAAAAAGTTCTCGGTTCTCTTGGCACGGGCCATTCAGAGGGTGTGTTCCAGTTGGAAAGCGGTGGAATGAAAAACTTCATGAAGGAGTTAAAGCCACAGAGTCTTGAGGACGTAATTGCGGGAATTTCTCTTTACCGTCCAGGTCCTATGGATTTTATTCCTCAGTATATCCGGGGAAAGAATCGTCCGGATACTATAAAGTATGACTGTCCGCAGCTTGAGCCTATTTTGAAGCCTACTTACGGCTGTATTGTATACCAGGAGCAGGTTATGCAGATTGTGCGGAATCTTGCAGGATATACGCTGGGAAGAAGTGACCTTGTGCGTCGTGCCATGTCAAAGAAAAAAGCGTCAGTCATGGAAAAAGAGCGCCAGAACTTTGTTTACGGAAATGAGGAGGAGGGAGTTCCCGGCTGTATTGCCAATGGGATTCCGGAAAAAACAGCAAATAAGATTTATGACGATATGATTGATTTTGCAAAATACGCCTTTAATAAATCTCACGCGGCAGCATATGCGGTTGTTTCCTATCAGACAGCATATTTGAAATATTATTATCCGGTGGAATTTATGGCTGCGCTTATGACATCTGTGATTGAAATGCCTGCAAAGGTGGCAGAATATATTTATGTGTGCCGCCAGATGGGAATTAAAATCCTGCCGCCGGATATTAACCGTGGAATGTACGGGTTTTCTGTAGATAATGGTTCTATCCGATATGGGCTTTCTGCAATTAAAAGCGTGGGTCGCCCTGTAATTGAGAGCATTGTAAAAGAACGGGAAGAAAACGGTATTTATACGAATCTTCAGAATTTTATAGAAAGAAATCTGGAACAGGTAAATAAGCGCGCTATTGAAAACTTTATTAAATCAGGAGCCCTTGATTGTCTGGAAGGAAACCGCCGTCAGAAAATGATGACGTTCGCCCGGATCGTGGACGGGATCAACCAGGATAAGAAAAACACAATGGCAGGGCAGTTAAGCTTTTTTGATATTGTAAGCGAGGAGGAGAAAAAGGAGTTTGAAATCCGTATGCCGGATCTGGACGAATTTAACAAAGAAACCATACTTGCTTTCGAAAAAGAAGTTCTGGGCATTTATTTAAGCGGACACCCTCTTGAGGGATACCGTGATATTATGGAGAAAATGACAACTGCCAGAACAGTGGATTTTCAGCAGGACGAGGACACGGGGCTTCCTAAGGTAGTGGACGGTCAGAAGGTTGTTCTGGGAGGAATGATCACAGATAAAACCATTAAATACACGAAAAATAATAAAGTAATGGCATTTTTTACTCTGGAAGATCTTATGGGAACTGTGGAGGTTGTTGTCTTTCCGAGAGATTATGAGAAGAGCCAGACTCTCTTAAACGAGGAAGAAAAAGTCTTTATACAGGGCCGTGTTTCTGCGGAGGATGACAGACCAAGTAAACTGATTCTGGAAAAAATCCGTTCTTTTGAGGATATTCCGAGGGAATTATGGATACAATTTCCAGACAGAGAGGCTTATGGAGAAAAAGAACAGGAACTTCTTGAGGATCTTCGGCAGTCGCCGGGAAAGGACAGTGTTGTAATTTTTCTCCGGGACGTAAAAGCAATGAAAAAGCTTCCTGCGGCATATCATGTAGAGATAACCGATTTATGGCTGGAATCCATGTGCAAAAAATATGGGGATTCCAATATTAAAGTTCTGCAAAGAGTATTGAAAAACTTATAAAAATGCTATACACTATAACCGAATATGTGTAGAACCTGACAGCGTCGATGTCCTTCTTATACCGGCGCTGGACTCAGAAGATGGAGGAAAATAAAATGTCAGAGAAGAAGATTAAAACGATTGGTGTTCTGACCAGTGGTGGAGATGCTCCCGGAATGAATGCGGCAATTCGCGCAGTAGTTCGAAGAGGATTAAGCAGCGGCTTAAATGTAAAAGGTATCTATAAAGGATATAACGGACTTTTAAACGAAGAAATCGTAGATATGAGTGCAAAGGACGTATCCGATACTATTGAAAGAGGCGGTACTGTTCTTTACACAGCACGTTGTCTGGAATTCCGTACAGAGGAAGGACAGAGAAGAGGTGCGGAAGTTTGTAAAAAACATGGCATTGACGGTCTTGTTGTAATCGGTGGTGACGGTTCTTTTGCAGGAGCGCAGAAGCTGGCAAATCTCGGAATCAATACAATCGGTGTTCCGGGAACGATTGACCTTGATATTGCGTGTACAGAATATACGATCGGCTTTGATACAGCAGTAAACACTGCAATGGAAGCCATTGATAAAGTACGCGATACATCTACATCTCACGAGCGCTGCAGTATCATTGAGGTTATGGGAAGAAATGCAGGATACCTTGCTCTGTGGTGTGGAATTGCAAACGGCGCAGAGGACGTTCTCATTCCTGAAAAATATGATTATGATGAGCAGAGACTCATTAATAACATTATTGAGAGCCGTAAAAAAGGCAAAAAACATCACATTATCATTAATGCAGAAGGAATCGGACATTCTGAGGCTATGGCGCAGCGTATTGAGGCTGCAACAGGAATTGAGACACGTGCAACTATTCTTGGTCATATGCAGCGTGGAGGAAGTCCAACATGTAAGGACCGTGTGTACGCATCTATGATGGGTGCAATGGCTGTAGACCTTCTTTTACAGGGAAAAACATGCCGTGTAGTAGGATACCGTCATGGAGAGTTTGTTGATTTTGATATTAACGAGGCTCTTGCAATGAAGAAAAATGTTTCAGAATATCAGTGGGAAATCTGTAATTCTCTTTCTCACAATTATGACAAAAATGCTGTAAAATAATATACGATCATGGACGTTCATAGTTTAATTAAAAGGTTTTATAAATTAAATACATCACAAATAATTACCCTTGGCTTTGCGGGGGTAATTTTTGTAG
>JAUNAX010000101.1 GCA_030527365.1 Eubacteriales bacterium
TTACCTTTACTTTTGAGTTTCAAACTTATTCTTCTAAATAAAATTTTAATTTGTCAGTTACAACTTCTGAAAATTCCTCATATGTCATCTCATTTTCCATATACTCCATAAGGTAATCGCTATACCTTTTGGAGCCTTCAAGGGGAATTTCATATATTTCCTGTATATGAGCTGTTTCAATATCATTCACAATATTCATTATTGAATCCATCGTAATATCTGTTAAAGAATTAACTTCTACATTATTCAAACTATCTTCTTGACATTTTTTATCAATTATTTTTTTTATTACATCTTTCCCTTTTTTTATGGGAAATGATTCTGAACTAGGATATGCTCCTTCTATCTGCATCTGTTCAGATAATAAAAGTTTTATAAAATTGAAAGCATTTTTTTTATTTTTACTATTTTTATTTACTGCCGCATATCCTTTAATGTTCGCAACAGTTTTTCCGTTTTCATCTGGGATTTTTATAAATATTGGCTTTTCACCTTCTTTTGCCATAATTTGAGCACTAAGCATTATTCCCAAAGGTTCTGTTTCTAAAATTCCTCCCTGCATTTTGGTTTTTCCTGTTATAATATTCCTGGCAACTTCTTGATCATACTTATCACTTATAAAAGTGTCCTGTTTATATTCCTTTGAAAGAAGATACTCTTCTTTGCTCCACTCAAAATATTGCTTTTCTTTTTTTCCAATATGTATCTTTCCCGTATGATAATCTATAACTGGAGAACTCATGTTTTTATAATAGCTTATTCCTAAATCTGCCCGCTCCTGTTTATTGAAACATTTTAGAATCTCCTCATGAAACATTTGCATAGATTTTTCAGCCTTATCGCAATCAAATCTGCTATCTTTCAAATTTTTTTCTGAAGTTAGACAACCACGAAAATTAAAGCTTAAAGGCAAAAATATCTGTTTTCCTTCTACTCTTCCTGCTTCAAGTGCAAATTCATAATATTCTTCAGAATCAATTGCATTTTCTCCTTCAAAAATTACTGATAAGTTCTCGAAAACACCTGTCCTCGCTGTTTTTTCCAAATCTTCAAAAAGATTGTCTGTATTTCCACACACATAAGACCTTCCTGAATGAAGCAAAAACAAGTCACTGCCTTCTCCACTCATGATTTCCGTCTTAATCTTTGTCACTTCTGCTTTTCGTAAAACCTCTCCCTCGGCATATCCTGCATACGGAAGTTTTCTGATTATAATATTTACATTTGGATATAGTTTCTGATATTCTTCTATTGCCTTTTTTATTTTTCCTTGATCGTACTCATTTTCTTCAACACATATTTCTAATTCCTCTGTATTCTCCAAGTCTATCGTATCCTCTCCCTTTGCATATACTACATTAATATTAGGATATAACGATAACATTATATATAAAATAGCCCATAGAATAGATATTTTTTTCTTCATTCTTACTCCTCCTTAATTTACAATAAACTTCATTAAAATCAAACCAGTGTTTCCCTATCATAGATTTGTACGCCCAACAATACCGCAGCAGATATTTTGTATATTTCGTGCTATTTTTTTGTTTTTTCTTTTTATTTATTATATATTATTACCGTTGATATTTCAATGTAATTTAAACATCGCAGCATTTTTCTCATTTATGCACAAAAAAATCATCTATAGATTGGAGTTTGACAGTTATCTTCCACGGTCTCACTCTATGTGGCAAGTTTTTCCAACTGTTTGTCCGACGTGTTATCATTCTAAAATTCATCTGGCTGGCAGAAATCTCACCACAAAAATGCAAATACTGCTGTAACTTTTCCGCAAATATGTTAGAATATAATAGGTATTTTTCATACTACAATGTGTAAAAACATGAAATATTAGTATCAGGAGGTCAATTTACCTATGGAATACCGTAAATTTGAAAAACTCGGGGTTTCTCCTTCTCTCCTGGGATTTGGCTGTATGCGTTTTCCCTTAAATCCCGATGGCTCCATCTGCCAGGAGGAAGCGGAAAAAATGGTGGATACGGCAATTCAGGCAGGCGTTACTTATATTGACACTGCATATCCTTACCACAACGGAGACAGCGAGCCGTTTCTTGGCCGCATTCTGAAAAAATATGACAGAAAGGATTATTTCCTGGCTACAAAACTGCCTATCTGGAACGTAAAAACACAGGACGATGCAAAACGTCTTTTTGAAGAACAGCTAACGCGGCTTGATACGGAATATGTGGATTTTTATCTTCTCCACTGTCTCGATCAGGAAAAATGGCAGACTGTACTGGATCTTAACCTGATTCCTTATTTTGAAGAACTGAAACATCAGGGAAAAATCCGTTTTTTCGGTTTTTCCTTCCATGATGATTATGAGGTTTTCGAAAAAATTGCCACTTACCGAAAATGGGATTTCTGCCAGATCCAGTATAATTATGTAGACACAGATATTCAGGCGGGAGACAGGGGCTACGCACTTACAGAAAAACTTGGCATTCCTCTTGTTATTATGGAACCAGTAAAAGGCGGCTCCCTTTCTTTCCTTCCGGACGATCTTGCAGCTTCACTGAAAGCAGAACGTCCTGACAACAGTATTTCTTCCTGGGCGCTTCGCTGGGTGGCAAGTAGGCCAAATGTAAAAGTTGTTTTAAGCGGAATGTCCACTATGGAACAGGTTGAAGATAATTTACATACCTTCAGCAATTTTGAACCACTGACAGAAAAAGAATCTGCCCTTATTACTCAGACAGCAGAAAGTATGAAAAAACGGACGAAAAACGGCTGTACCGGCTGTGCCTACTGTATGCCTTGTCCTTTCGGCATTGATATACCAAAAAACTTCCGCATCTGGAATGAGCTTTCCATGTACGGAAATAAAGAAAAAGCAAAGCAGTCATTTTTCCAGGATTTAAGCGCAGCAGCAAGAGCAGACCAGTGTCAGAAATGTGGAAAATGTGAAACCGTATGTCCTCAGGGAATTTCCATACGTGAAAATCTTGCAGAAGCAGCAAAGGATTTAAATAAACTAAAATAGCATTCAAAATACTTTTTATCGGAGGCTTAATCACATGAGTGCAAATTCTTCAGCAACACTTATGACAAAGGGTCCTATTTGGAAAAAAATCATAGCCTTTGCCATTCCCCTTTTTCTGGGAAATCTCTTTCAGCAGTTTTACAATACTGCCGACTCCTTAATTGTAGGAAATTTTCTGGGCAGCAGCGCCCTTGCTGCCGTCAGTTCATCCGGAAGCCTTATTTTCCTTATGGTAGGCTTCTTTAATGGTCTTGCCGCCGGCGCCGGTGTTGTCGTTGCCAGGTATTTCGGCGCAAAAAAATATGACATGGTACAAAAAGCGATTCATACCATTGTCACACTTGGTTTTCTTTTCGGTATTTTACTTACCTTTATCGGAGTTGTGGCAGCGCCGCAGATTCTGGTACTGATTGGAACTCCTGCCGAAGTACTGCCGAATTCCCTTGTATATTTCCGCATATATTTCTGCGGCTCTCTTGCCTTTGTCATGTACAATTTTATGGTGGGAATCCTTCAGGCAGTTGGCGACAGCAAACACCCTCTTATGTACCTGATCATTTCCTCCCTGACAAACATTATACTGGATCTTGTGCTTGTGGCAGGCTTTGGTTTCGGTGTTGGGGCTGCAGCTGTTGCAACCATTATTTCCCAGTTTTTAAGCGCGCTTTTATGCTTGCGCCACCTTTTGAAAGCTCCTGCGGAATACAGAATCTCTTTTTCAAAACTGAAAGTAGATATTCCACTTCTTCGACAGATTCTTTCCAATGGTCTTCCATCTGGAATTCAAAACTCTATTATTGCTTTCGCAAACGTAGTAGTTCAGTCCAATATTAACAAATTTGGACCTATGGCTGTTGCAGGCTGCGGTTCTTACAGTAAGGTAGAAGGCTTTGCTTTCTTGCCCATTACCTGTTTTGCACTGGCTCTCACAACCTTCATCAGCCAGAATCTCGGTGCAGGAGAATATAAAAGGGTAAAAAAAGGCGCTGCATTTGGAGTCATCTGCTCTGTTACTGCAGCGGAGCTTGTAGGCGTGATCATTTACATTTTCTCACCCTACTTTATCGCTGCCTTTAACAATACGCCGGAAGTATTATCCTACGGCGTTGCACAGGCTCATACAGCGTCCCTTTTCTATTTCCTTCTTGCATTTTCTCACTGTATGGCGGGAATTTTCAGGGGAGCGGGAAAATCCACAGTCCCCATGTTTGTCATGCTTGCATGCTGGTGCATTATACGTGTCACCTACATAACCATAACTGTGCGTTTTATTCCTGACATACGTGTTATTTTCTGGGCTTATCCACTTACCTGGTTTTTAAGCTCCATTACTTTTATTATTTATTTCTTCCGTTCCAACTGGCTGAAAAACCTGGAAACAGCCAAAAATCATTAAAGAAGAAACATTCCCAGACGGTAAATCACAAAGGCTGCAATCCATGCAATGACACATTGTCCGATTACCATAGCTGTCGCCCATTTACCGCCAAGCTCACGTTTTACAGATGCAATCGCCGCAACACAGGGCGTATAAAGAAGACAGAACACAAGAAGCGCTCCTGCGCCCACAGTTGTAAGGCTGCTCTGTAAAACGGCTGTGCTTCCAAACAGCACCGTGAGAGAAGATACCACACTCTCTTTTGCAAGGAAGCCGGAAATCAAAGCTGTCACAATTCTCCAGTCACCAAATCCCACCGGCGTAAATACAGGAGCAAGTACACCTGCGACAAGCGCCAGAATACTATTCTCTGAATCGGATACCATATTGAATCCTGTATCAAAGTTCTGTAAAAACCAGATTACAATCGTTGCAATAAAAATCACAGTAAATGCTCTCTGTAAGAAATCTTTCGCCTTATCCCACAAAAGATGAAATACATTTTTCGCTCCCGGCATACGGTAATTAGGAAGCTCCATAACAAATGGAACGGCTTCTCCCTTGAACGCTGTTTTCTTAAAAATAAGCGCCATTAAAATTCCCATTACTATCCCTAATACATAAAGCCCAATCATAACAAGCGCCCCTTTTCCAGGGAAGAAAGCCGCCGTAAAAAAGGCATAAATCGGAAGCTTTGCTGTACAGCTCATAAACGGAGTCAGCAAAATAGTCATTTTTCTGTCTCTTTCTGACGGAAGTGTACGGCTTGCCATAACCCCCGGAACGGTACATCCAAAACCAATCAGCATAGGCACAATGCTTCGTCCGGAAAGCCCCAGTTTACGGAGGAGTTTATCCATGATAAACGCGACTCTTGCCATATATCCACTGTCTTCCAAAATAGATAAGAAGAAAAACAGCGTTACAATAATTGGCAGAAAACTTAAAACGCCGCCTACTCCATTGAAAATTCCATCTATTACAAGGGAATGAACAACATTACTTACATTTGCCGCCGTCATAGCTCCATCTACAAATTCTGTAAGAGCTGTAATTCCAGATTCCAGAACCCCCTGCAAAAATGCGCCTATTACATTAAAA
This sequence comes from Eubacteriales bacterium, assembly GCA_030527365.1. GTDB lineage: Bacteria > Bacillota > Clostridia > Lachnospirales > Lachnospiraceae > Blautia_A. The sequence continues at coordinate 5,484 of JAUNAX010000101.1, forward strand.
GTAAGCCAGAATACAATTCCCATAATCCCGATAAAAGCCGGAATGCCTGTATATTTCCCGGTAAGGAAATGATCGATTTTCTGGCTTCGCAGGCGTTCTTTGCTTTCTTTTGGTTTAATTACTGTCCCGTTACAAACATCTTCAATATACTCAAATCGCATCTGTGCCACAGCAGCTGCTCTGTCAAGACCGGTTTCTTCTTCTGTCTGCTTTGCAATATCCTCCAGAAGATTTTTTTCATTTTCTGTAAGGCTTAACTGTTCCATAATCTTCTCGTCACCCTCCATGACCTTACTTGCTGCAAATCTTACAGGAATCTCTGTTTTCTGTGCATGGTCTTCTATCAAATGCATCACTGCATGAATTCCTCTGTGGATTCCCTCCTCTTTTCTACAAAAATCATTTTCCAGAGGAACTTCCTGATATTTTGCAACATGAATCGCATGACGGATCAACTCCTCGATTCCTTCTCCCTTTGCTGCCGAAATCGGAATAACCGGAACTCCAAGCAGCGCTTCCATTTCATTAACTTTTACAGAGCCATTATTTTCTCTCAGCTCATCCATCATATTTAAAGCAACGACCATAGGAAAGCCAAGCTCAAGAAGCTGCATAGTAAGATAAAGATTTCTCTCAATATTGGTGGCATCTACGATATTGATAATTCCCTTTGGCTTTTGCTTTATCACAAATTCTCTTGTTACAATTTCCTCACTGCTGTACGGAGACATGGAATAAATTCCCGGCAGGTCTGTAATTAATGTATTTTCATACCCGCGTATCACACCATCTTTTCTGTCAACTGTGACTCCCGGAAAATTTCCAACATGCTGTTTTGAGCCGGTAAGTTGATTAAATAATGTGGTCTTGCCACAATTCTGATTTCCTACCAGGGCAAAGGTAAGTGTCTCATTATCCGGTAATGGTTTTTCCTCTTTTCTGTCGTGAAACTTTCCGCCTTCTCCATATCCGGGGTGAAAGCCTTCCGGGCTTTCTGTCTTCTTATTTATAGTTTTAGGCTGATGAGGCTTGCTGATTTCTATATTTTCCGCATCCGCAAGTCGAATTGTCAGCTCATAGCCATGAATTCGAAGCTCTATAGGGTCTCCCATAGGTGCATATTTTACAACTGTCACTTCTGTTCCCTGTATCAGACCCATATCCAGAAAATGCTGACGCAAAGCACCCTCTCCGCCTACAGCTTTTATTGTAGCTGTGCTTCCTATCTGTAATTCACTCAGCTTCATTTATGTATCCCTTTCCATATGTTACCTTAGTATAACTTTTTTCTTATTCTGTTATATCTCTATTCCTCTTTTCTGTCAACATTTTTTTACAAAAAAACTGCTGCAAACAGTATTCACTGTTTTACAGCAGTTTTTCTTATTCATTTGGAGGGCAGATAAAAAGGAGCTGCTTATTGCAGCTCCATAGTTTTCCCAAACAC
>JAUNAX010000102.1 GCA_030527365.1 Eubacteriales bacterium
AATGCGGGATTATTTTCACAGAAGAAGGAAGCCCGAGGATTGCGTATGAAAAACTGATATAGGGAAGGAAAAGTAGGATGTTATTCGGAAAGAAAGAGATGGATTTAAAGGAAGCGGAGAAATTCTGGAGTTGGTTTGAGAAGAATGAGGAATGGATAAAGGTAAATTTAAAAACACGTGGTCTTGCTGTTGTAGAGGCAATGGATGAAAAATTAAAACCTGTTTTTCCATACTGGAAAAAAGAACTTGAATTTCAGTTGGGATATAATGAAGGGCAGGGAGAGATTTTCTTTTTCCATTTTAACAACAGAAGCTTGCTTCGAGATGGCGAAAAACTGGGGGCACTTATGCCACAGTCATTGAGAAAAAACTGGAGATTTCTTACTGCGGCATAAAGGAGATGCTGAACGAGGGAGCGGAGATGAAAAACTTAAATAAATATATGGATTTTATAAAGGCGGCAGAGGGGCTTAAATCTGTGACGCGTACAGCGTGGACCTCCACAGGGCGAAGGGAAAGTACGGCGGAGCATTCCTGGAGACTGGCTCTTCTGGCTTCTGTTTTTCTGGAGGAATTTCCGGAGCTGGATAAACAGAAGGTTATTCTTATGACGCTCGTTCACGATATGGGAGAGGTGTATACAGGCGATATATCTGCAAATTCTGAGTTTTCTTCCAGTGAAAAGGAGAAGACAGAACGTCACGATATACGGGAGGTGTTCGGGAAGCTTCCAGAGCAGCAGAGAGATTTTTATATTTCTTTATGGGAAGAATATTTCAGAGGAGAAACACCGGAAGCCCGCTTTGTAAAGGCTCTTGATAAGGGAGAAACGATTCTTCAGCATGTGCAGGGGAAGAATCCGGAAATCTTTGATTATGAATTTAATCTTTCTTATGGGAAAAAGTATTTTGAAGGGGACGAAAGACTGGAGAAATTCCGGGAATTTTTGGATACAGAGACAAAAGAAAAAATGAAAAGAGGGAAAAAGCTTGATGGAAAGTAAGAAAATCATCGAATTTCGCAATATAGTGAAAAATTTTGATGGTCAGATTGTTTTAAAGGGAGTCAATCTGGATATTTACGAAAATGAGTTTGTTACGCTGCTTGGTCCGAGCGGCTGTGGAAAGACAACGCTTCTCAGGATTCTGGGTGGATTTCTTGATCCGGACGAAGGACAGGTGATTTTTGACGGGGAGGAAATAAGCAAAAAGCCGCCTTATGAGAGGGAATTAAACACAGTGTTTCAGAAATATGCTCTGTTTCCCCATTTGAATGTATATGAAAATATTGCTTTTGGCTTAAAACTCAAAAAAGTAAGTAAAGACATCATAGACCAGAAGGTTATGAAAATGTTGAAATTAATTGGTCTGGAAGGGTATGAGAAAAAGAATACTACTCTGCTTTCCGGCGGGCAGCAGCAGAGAGTTGCCATTGCAAGAGCTCTTGTAAATGAACCGAAGGTGCTTCTTCTTGATGAGCCGCTGGCAGCTCTGGATTTGAAAATGCGTAAGGAAATGCAGTATGAACTGAAGCGGATTCAGCAGGAGGTAGGGATTACTTTTATTTTTGTTACCCATGATCAGGAAGAAGCCCTTACCATGTCGGACAAGATTGTTGTTATGAATAACGGAGAAATTCAGCAGGTGGGGTCACCGGAAGATATTTACAATGAACCGGCAAACCGTTTTGTGGCAAATTTCATCGGGGAGAGTAACCTGATCCCTGGCGTGATGCTTGAGGATTATAAGGTTCGTTTTGACGATGTGGTGTTTGACTGCGTAGATTTTGGATTTAAGGAGAACGAACCTGTTGACGTGGTGATCCGCCCGGAGGATATAGATATTGTGGCTCTGGAAGATGGAAAACTGACAGGCGAGGTGCTGAGTGTTTTATTTAAAGGCGTCCACTATGAAATCATCGTGGAGACAGTTCCGGGAACAAGTGTGACAGTAGAGATGCGGGTAATCCGGAATCAGGATGTGACAAGTGAGGACGGAAAGGAGAAAATCAGCGCCAATAATTTCTATGTAGATGTGGACGATGTGGAAGAGCTGGATGATAAAGAAGTGATTGCTCTTTCCAACGCACAGGCATGGACAGTTGTAGATGAGGAGTACGTTTCCATTGCAAAAGTAGAGTACGAGGTTTCAAAAGAAGAGGGGCATTACCCGGTTGTATTTACTACGGTAAATGGAACAAAAATTGAGCGTACCATTTACGTGGTAGACCAGCCTTTTGTGAAAAACGAGAAGGCAAATGAGGCAGTTATGGCGTTTAATTTCCAGAAGACAGTAGATGAAATCCAGGAATCTCAGGCGCTTGATACAGATTTAAAAACATGGGCAAATGCCCAGGGCTGGAAGTTAAGTGACGAAAATCAGAGTGTGGATTTAAGCGTAGATTATGATTTTGAGCCGGAAAATGTCACAGAGGGAATTTATAAAATCACGTTCTGGACAACAGGACGGGAAATGAAAATCCACACAACCGATTACTTTAAGGAAGGTCAGGAGGTCGGACTGACATTCTTCCCGGAAGATATTCATGTGATGTCAAAGGTGGGATACTGATGAAAAAGTTTTCACAGCTTGCCTTTCCATATATTGTATGGGCTGTTATGATGCTGCTTCTTCCAATGGGGCTCATTGCAGTTTATTCTTTTATGGATTCCGGCAACAGTATCATTCCATTTAGCTTTACGCTGGAGCATTATGTCACTTTTTTTACCGACCATGACTTTTTATTAATTCTCTGGCGTTCTATTATGATTGCAGTAAAGACGACAATTATCTGTCTTTTCCTTGGTTATCCCGTGGCTTATTTTATTGCGAGAAGCGGTGAAAAAGCCCAGAATATTTTGATTTTATGTATTACCATCCCCATGTGGATCAATATGCTTGTAAGAACTTATGCGTGGATCGGACTTTTAAGCGAAGGAGGACTGGTGCAGAAGTTTCTGGGGCTGTTTGGGCTTGGAGATATGGAGCTTTTGTATACAGAGGGAGCTGTGCTTCTCGGCATGGTTTACAACTTTCTGCCATTTATGATTCTGCAGATTCATACGTCTCTGTGCAAGATGGATCAGGCTCTTTTACAGGCAAGCGCAGACCTTGGGGCAAGACCTGTACAGACGTTTCGCCGTGTTACCCTTCCCCTTTCCATGCCGGGAGTAATTAACGGAATCACCCTTGTATTTTTGCCGGCGATCAGCTCATTTTTTATTCCTAAATTATTGGGAGGAGGACAGTATTTCCTCATCGGAAATATGATAGAGAACCAGTTTATTACAGTTGGAGAATGGAATTTCGGAAGCGCTATTTCTATGATTATGGCAATTATTATGATGCTTCTTATGATGGCTGTTCGAAAAGTGGAAGTGCGGAATCAGGGCGGAAAGGAGGAGTAGGAGAATGAAAAAAAACAACCGTTTATTCGGGAAGCTTCTTATGGTGTTAATGATCGTATTCTTTTATCTTCCTATCGTATATATGATTGTGTTTTCCTTTAATGAGGGAAAATCGCTTACAAGTTTCAGCGGTTTTTCCCTCAGATGGTACAAACATATGCTGGAATCAGGCGACATGATGGAGGCTTTGTATACAACTTTTGGAGTGGCTTTGATCGCAACATTTGTGTCCACTGTTGTAGGAACGATTTCTGCTATCGGTCTCAGTAAATCAAAGAAAATTGTACGCCAGCTTATGGAGCAGGTAAATAATCTTCCTATGATGAATCCGGAAATTGTGACTGCAATCGGGTTAATGCTTTTATTTATTACCTTCCGCATTGAAAAGGGATATATGACAATGCTGCTGGCTCATATTGCCTTTTGTACGCCGTATGTTATGCTTTCCGTTATGCCGAAAATCCGCTCCCTTGACCCCAATCTTGCAGATGCGGCGATGGATCTGGGGGCGACTCCGTGGAAAGCATTAACGAAAGTTGTTGTGCCGCAGATTACCCCCGGTATTGTATCGGGAGCGTTGATTGCATTTACCATGTCAGTAGATGATTTTATTATTTCTTATTTCGTAACAGGCCGGGGCGTAAAGAATTTAAGTATTATGGTTTATACAATGAGCAAGAGAATGAATCCGAGTATTAATGCAGTTTCCACTCTTGTTGTAGTGATTATCACTCTTGTGCTGATACTTATTAATGTGGTTCCTCTGATTGCTGCAAAGAGGGAAAAAAGGGAGACTCCGGGAAAAAGATATTTTCTTCCTGCAGTTGCAGCTGTGACAGTTATTGCTCTTATTTCTGTTTCTGTATTTCAGTTTGGAAAAGGGAACGTAGCGCGTCCGTTCGAGGGACAGACGCTTCATCTTTATAACTGGGGAGAATATACAGGAGAAAATATTATCCGGGATTTTGAAGAAGAAACAGGCGCTTCCGTTGTTATGGAAAATTTTGATTCCAATGAGCAGATGTATATTAAAGTGGCAAACGGAGAGTCTTATGATGTGCTTGTTCCAAGCGATTATATGATTCAGAGACTCATTCAGGAAGATCTTCTTCAGAAGCTGGATCGCTCAAAACTGGATTGTATGGAGCTTTTGACAGAAGATGTAAAAGGTCTTCCCTATGATCCGAAAAATGAATATTCGGTTCCGTATTTCTGGGGAACGGTAGGCATTGTATATGATAAAACAAAGGTGGATATAAAAGATCTGGAAGAACAGGGATACAATATTTTCCTCAATGAAAAATACAAGGGAGATATTTATCTTTACGATTCAGAGAGAGACTCTTTTATGATGGCGCTGAAAGCCCTTGGATATTCCATGAATACGGAAAATGAGCAGGAAATCAACGAGGCGTATGACTGGCTTGTGCAATGTGTACAGACAATGAAACCGGAGATTGTGACAGATGAAATCATTGACAATATGGCACAGGGAAGGAAAGCTCTGGGACTGATTTATTCAGGAGACGCCACATATGTTATGGCAGAAAATGAAAACATGGGATATTATCTGCCGGAGACAGGAACAAATCTCTGGTCGGACGCTATGGTAATTCCGAAAAATGCCAGAAATCCGGAGCTTGCCCACGCGTTTATTAATTATGCTTCCAGTTATGACGGAGCTTATGACAACTCCAGCTATGTAGGGTATACTTCTGCAAATCAGGAGGTAATGGATACACTGTCAGGAGAGGGCGGAGATTATGAAGGAATTAATTCCTATATTCCCCGTTCCGGAAATAAGATGGACGAAGTTTTTGTCTATAACGAAAAAACAAAGCAGCTCATCAGTAATCTGTGGAGCAGAGTGAAAATAGCCGCAAGTAATGCGTAAATAAATGGATGCCGGAGGGAAGATAAAAGACAAAATTTCTTTTATCCACCCTCCGGTATTAATTTGTGAAAAAAATATAAAGTTGTTTTATATTGTTGACATTTAAAGGCAAATGGAATAGTCTGTTTTTTAGGATGACGGTGTATGGAGTATTACCGTAATCAATCAATTCTCAGTTTATATCTTCCCGGTTCAGGGGATTTTTCACATATAAAATTATATAAGAAGTAATCAGCAAAGCCGTTGTCTCAGTTTGTCTTTTTTGGTATAGTTAAGGTAATACTCCGTATACTTTGCGGAAAGGACGATAATGAAGAGTAAAAAAGTCAGGAAAAATGTACAGCACGAAGATGCAGCGCTGAAAGTAACGATGCGCTTTTTTGCAGAGGAATTACTGCCATATTTTGGAATTAAAGAAAAGGTATCAGGAGTTGCGCCGACTGAGTCTGTATCATTTCAAATCAGCAAGCAATATCAGGATTTTAATTTCATAATGGAAGATGGTTCATGGAAACATTTTGAATTTCAGAGTAAAAATGAAGGGAAGCAGGGATTAAGAAGATTCCGTTCTTATGAGGCGGTGACAAGCTGCCAAAATGGTGTTCCTGTTACTACTTATGTGCTGTATTCTGGAAAAATTAAAAATCCGATGACAGAGTTGAAGGAGGGCGTGAATACATACAGAGTGATTCCTGTTATCATGCGGGACAAAAACGCAGGCAGTATACTGGAGGAATTCAGACAAAAGATGAAACGTGGAGAGACGCTTACCCGTCAGGAATTGTCAACCCTGACATTGTGTCCTTTAATGGGAGGAGAAATGGGACAGAAGGAACGTATTTTGTCCGCATTTTCAATTCTGCAAAATACAAAAGATGAAAAAATGAAAGAAGATATTCAAAAGATAGAGGCGGTGATATACGCAATGGCAGATAAATTTTTAGAAGCAGCAGATATGGAAGAGGTGAAGGAGGCGGTTCGTATGACGAGACTTGGACAAATGTTATTGGAAGAGGGAATGGAAAAGGGAATAAAGGAAGGAGAGCGGGAGACAAAAATGAATAATGCCAGAAATCTTCTGGATATTTTAGATGAGAAGATGATTGCAGAGAGAATAGGGCTTCCGCTGGAAACTGTGAGGAGACTTAAAAAAGAAAAAGACAGATAATCTGTGAGCACCAGGAAAGCTTTTTTCACTGTAGTTGCCTGTGGCTCCGTTGTGAAGAATCAGGAGAGATGGTATCATAAAATAAAGAAGGAGCAAAGGATTTACTGGAAATGTTTAAAAGAGCAATGGACAAAGATGAAGACAGGCAGAGGGCATTAAGCTCTCTGCCTGAAATTATTTATGGAATTACGCTTCTT
>JAUNAX010000103.1 GCA_030527365.1 Eubacteriales bacterium
ATTGCTATTTTACACAAAACCTGTGTGATTGTAAAGAAAGACCATGTATATCGTTCACAAAAAATCTCCGGCGAGTTCTTTTTCTTCTCCCGGAGATTTTCTTTTACATATTTTCAGTTTTCTTTTTTCGTCGTGTCATCAGTCCGCCGATTCGTCCTGTTTCCTTTGCAGAAAGACTTTTCCAGCCACTTTCAAGAACCTTGTCAAGAAGCCCCAGCTCTTCTGCAATTTCATATTTCATGTTTTCCTCTCTGGAAAGCTTTCCTTCCAGATATTCTTTGATTTCTTTGTCGCGGTTCATCTGTCCACTCCTCCTTTTCCTCTGGAGTATAGACAGAAATTCGGGATTTATACATGAGATTTCGGCATAATAATGGCGCAGAGAAAATATGCGAGAACTCCCGCTCCCCAGAAACAGCTTAAAATCACCCATATAATACGTATCAGCGTAGGGTCAATGTTAAAGTATTCTGCGATTCCTCCGCATACGCCGCAAATCATGCAGTTTACATCTGATTTATATAAGCGTTTGTTTTCCATAATTATTCCTCCTCAAAATCTATGTTGATGCTTCCCATTCCACATTCAAACTCTGCTGTATGAGCAGCCCCTTTATTTCCAAAGCTGTGATTGCCTGCTATACCTCCAAGCTCATCGCTTCCGATTACGATACTGTTAAGCCCGCCCTCTGTTTCAATAAAATAATCCTCTTCTCTTCCTGCAAAAGTAGCGTCCAAGCTTCCCATTCCGCATTCTCCGTCAATTTCCCAGGCTTCTATTACGTCAAGATCCAACAATCCGACCCCGACTTCCAGACTGATTTCTCCTGCATTGATTCGATCATATGAGTATCCCTCACCGGCGCCCACTGTTAAGCTGAATTCATCTGCTATAATAGCGTCCATAAGTTCTGCCGTTCCTGCTCCGATTTCAATATCCATTTCACGAAAGCTTGTATTTTCCGGATAATAGAATGTAACGGTTCTTGACTCTTCATGTTTTTCTTCCAGTTTTTTACTTACAATTTTAACTTCCTGCCCCTGCTGCTGAACAGATACCTCTTCTTTTTCATCCCCTTCAATCTCTACTCCAAAATCATTCCTATCCCAGCTTTCCATCGTAAAAGTATCCCAGGTAAGTTCCACATCAAGCTTTGTCACATCGTTTAACGTGTAAGAACGCACACCGTCTTCCGTTGTACCCTGCACTGCATCAGATGGTTGCGTTGCTTCCCTGTCACGGCGATCATCATAATCGTCGTCATAGTCGCCATCGTCATAGTCCGTCTCTGTAAGCTCTGCATTTACTCTGTCACGAAAATCTCTGAGAATTTCCACACTGTCCACTGTCGCTCCCATTGCCACTCCGCTTACGGAAAGCCCGATTCCCAATACACCAAAAACACCGGCAGTAATTAACATTCCCTTTGTAAATTTTTTCATATTTCCACACCGTCCTTTCTTTTTTCTCCTTTATTGATAAGATTATGAAGTCCATCTGTTACTTTTCTTAAAATCCACGGAAGCGCTGTTCTTACACTCCACACAAGAACCAGAACACTTAAAATCGCACCTGCTGCAAAGAAACAGCCAATTCCAAGAGTTAAAACGCCGGCTCCCGGATATGTGAAGCAAAGGCTGATTCCTGCTGCCACACAGGCTGCTGCTCCTGCAAAAAATCCAAGTACACAGGCTCCCACTGCAAAAGCTGCAAGAAATGGAATCAGGGCTATCGCTATGACAACTCCAAGGATTCCGCCTGTTACTCCCACCAGAAAGGGGGAAAGAATCACAAGTCCCAGAATAATAAGACCGATTGCCACAGGATTTCTCTTCTTTCTTCCTGCACAATACCCACGCTCTGCACGGCTTTCTCTTCTTCCTGCCGTATATTTCCCGGGCATCTGTCCTTCTTCCTTTGTCCTTGTGTCTGTGTATCCCTGCTCCGTGTATTCTCCATAATCTCCGGAACCTGCACTTAAATCTGCTTTAATGATGGCAGCCACCTTCCCCGGACTCCCAAGTTCCCGGATTACTTCCGCTTCTCTTTCTGCGCCTGCGTCCTCAAAATAATTTTCGTAATATTCCAGTGCTTCCTCTCTTTCTGCTTCTGATATATCAGAAAGAAGACGGGACAGCTCTCTCATAAACTGCATTCTGTTCATATTCCTATTCCTCCCTCGAGCATTTTGGAAATCTTTGATGAGTAGTTTTTCCACTCTACCTTATATAAATTCAACTGTGCGCTTCCCTTTTCTGTCAGCTTGTAATATCTTCTGTTTCTGCCTTCATATGCCATATCATATACTTCCAGACAGTCATCTTTCTGCAGTCTTCGTAAAACAGGATACAAAGTAGATTCTGATACTTCCAGAACGCCTCTTACATCCTGCGTAATCTTATATCCATACGTCCCTTCTTTTTCTTTCGATACGACCGCCAGAACAATCGCATCAAGAAGAGCCGCACCTGTATTAAATACCATCGTCTCACTTCCTTTTCACTTTATAATATTATATAACTCATCAATATTGTTTTTCTGATAATACTATATAACATATAATATAGTTTTGTCAATAGTATTCTTAGGGAAATTTATACTAAAAAGGGTCATGAAGCACTGATGTTTCAATATATACTTTTTGAAACATATATGGTAAGATAATTCCAGTCTTTTATATCGTACAAAATCTTTTAATATCAGGAGGTCCTATGAACCAGAATAAAACTGAAATTCTCCACCCGGCTTTTCTGGAGCGTATGAAAGCGCTCCTGGGAGAAGAATATCCCCTCTTTTTAAAAAGCTTCGAAGCTCCCAGAACCTTTGGGCTTCGTGTCAATACAGACAAAATCACCTGCGAGGAATTTGAGAGCATTGTTCCTTTTCCCGTAACGCCCATTCCCTGGATAGAAAACGGATATTTTTATGAGGAGGAAAGTCGCCCCTCCCGCTGCCCTCTTTACCAGGCAGGGCTTTATTATCTCCAGGAACCAAGCGCTATGACGCCTGCTTCCCGAATTCCTGTTTCTCCCGGTGAATATGTACTTGATATGTGTGCTGCTCCCGGTGGAAAAGCAACAGCTCTCGGCACAGCCTTAAAAGGAGAGGGGCTTCTTGTGGCAAATGACATCAGTACCTCAAGAGCGAGAGCTCTCCTTCGAAACATTGAGCTTTTCGGCATTCCCAATGTGTTTGTAGCAAATGAGCCGCCGGAAAAACTTGCCCGTACCTTCCCGGAATTTTTCCATAAAATCATTCTGGACGCCCCCTGCTCCGGCGAGGGAATGTTCCGAAAAGAAGAAGCTCTCGCTCTCGACTGGACACCGGAAAAATCAGACGAGCTTTCCAAAATCCAGCGAGAGCTTCTCTTAAATGGATTTGATATGCTTCGTCCCGGAGGTCTTCTCCTTTATTCTACCTGTACGTTTTCCCCTGAAGAGGACGAAGGAAGCATTTCCTTCCTTCTGGAAAACAGACCGGAAGCAGAACTTGTGGAAATTCCCTGGTACGAGGGTTTCACAGAAGGGATTCCATCTGCCGGAAACGGTGAAGAACGTCTGAAACGCTGTGTGCGTCTCTTCCCCCACAAAATGAATGGAGAAGGACATTTTATGGCGCTTATTCAAAAACCTGGTCTTTCCACACAGGGAGGCATATCCGCTCCCCACACAAAGCCAGATAAAAATGCAGTAAAATGGATAGATGAATTTTTTAAAGAAATCGGACTTTCCTCTCTTGGCGGTCATCCTTTTGACTGGAACCGTGTGGAAATCCGAAAAGACAAAGCCTATTATCTTCCCCCTGTATCCTGCGATTTCCGCGGACTGGCTTTTTTAAGAAATGGTCTGTATTTGGGGGATATAAAAAAGAATCGTTTTGAACCATCGCAGCCTCTTGCACTTGCCCTTCGAAAAGGCGAAGCTGCTTCCTGTATTTCTCTCTCTGTAAACGACGAGCGGATTACCCGGTATCTGAAAGGAGAAACTTTAAATATTGAGCCGCAGGAAGCCGCCAAAACAAAAGGCTGGCAACTTCTCTGCGTAGAAGGGTATCCGATCGGATTCGGAAAACTGGTAAATAGTGTGCTGAAAAATAAATATCCTGCTGGGTGGAGAGTGTGAAATCGTCTCTGAATCATTTAATCGTGTCATAAAAAACACTTTACCTTATATTTTTACATATCTTTGGTTTCTGCTGTTGGGCTTATCAGGAATCGTCATTTTGATAAGATTCTGCTCAACAGCAGGTCTCAGATAATTTCTGCGGAATCCTTCTCTGGATCTTAAGCCCATTTTTTCCATAAGTTCCTTACTTGTATAAGGCACATCGTATTCCATAACTCCAAGCAGCTTTTTAACAGCTTCTGACAGCTTTTCATTTTCTCCGCTCATTTGAACAGAAATCTCCTCAAGAATCTTATTAATCTGCTGCAGCATAAATTCAATAAAAATTGTAGAACTTCCATCAGCATGACATCTGGAAATTGCCTCATAGTATTGACCCTGAAATTTTTCAATCTGACTTTCGATTGGAATATATTCAAATATCGGCTTCCATTTAGACAAAATAGCAGTATGCCATAATCTTGCCATTCTTCCGTTGCCATCTGCAAAGGGGTGGATAAATACAAATTCATAGTGAAATACACTACTCAAAATCAACGGGTGAACATCGTTTTGCGCTATTTTTATCCAACAAAATAATTCCTCCATAAGCTGTGGCACGAATCGAGCCGGCGGAGCCATAAAAACACACTGTTCACCATTGAAAACGCCTTCCTCCCCCAGTCGAAATTCACCAGACTCTTCCACAAGATACTTCGTCATAATCCCGTGGAATTTTTTCAAATGCTGCATATCATAAGGGTCAATTTCTGAAAGCTGTTCATATGCAGCATAGGCATTCTTTACTTCCTGTATTTCTCTTTGCTCTCCCAGTACCATTTTACCGTTGATTACAGCTCTGACCTGCCCTAGTGTCAGGGAATTTGCTTCTATCTTCAGAGAGGAATGAATTGATTTAATTCTGTTATTTTTTCGTAAATGCGGCTTTGCCTCAAGATTATTTGTCGCTGTTATACGTCCGATTTTTTCAGAAATAGAAGATACATATGACAATATCTCATTCGTTATTGTAAAAGGCGGTTTATAATCTCCCACAAAAACACCTCCATCATCTTGCGTATTATCTTACGTATTATCTTCCTACATTATACAAATCTTTCAGAAAAACTTCAATAATAGTTACACCTCTATCTCTTTCCCAAGTCCAAAGGAATAAATATACGCCTCCTTTACCGGCTTTCCTGCCGCCCTTGAAAGCGCCTCCCCATAATCCAGAATCTGGTTTCTGTACCGTTCTGTGAGAACCTGTTCTTCTCCTTTTCTCACTTTATCTGTCTTATAATCTACAAGGATCAGCTCTCCGTCCTCCATAAAGTAAGCGTCCATAATACCCTGAACAAGAACGCGTTCTCCTTCCCAGTCAGGATTTAATTCTTCTGCTTCTCTTGAAATAACAAAAGGCTGTTCCCTAAAAAGAAGCCTGTTTTCAGAGGCTTTTTTCATTCTCTGTCCAAGAGGAGATATGACAAATGTAAAAATATCTCCCGGACGGATACACTCTGCTTCCTTTTCTTTTAATTTCTTCTGCATAAGCAGTTCTTTTATCTGTATCTTAATCTCTTCTACAGAAGATGTGCGGCTGTAATCCAGACACTCCATCACTCTGTGGTAAGCCGTTCCTCTTGATGCCCCTGTATATGCTTCCTGCTTTTCAATAAACTCCGGCACAACAGGAAGTTCTTCCTCTTCTGAAATCTCTGTTATATTTTCTTCTTGTTCGTAAAAATCATGGTGCGCTCTTTTATTTAATTCCGATACACTGACCTTTACCGGAATTTCCCTTAAAAATTCATATGGATAAACAAAAGAAAATCTTTTTTCCAGCTCTTCTTTTATTTCTTTGCTATACTCAACAGAAGCGTCCCAGTTTTCCAGAACCTCTCTTTGGATTTCCGTTTCCGCCTGAAGTTCCACCTCTTCTTTTACAAGGTCTTTTGCCGTTATTTTTTGTATGATAAAATCGCTTTCCCCTTCATAAAGAGGGTTTCTTCTGTTTGAAAAAATCCCGTATTCTTCCAAAAGCGGCTCCATTGCTCTGTGGCGGATCAGAGCAGGAAGAAGGTAATCCCAGCAGGATTTTGCCTTCATGCGGGTTCCCACTGGAAGCAGTTCCTCCTCTTGCTTTAAAAATCCGGAAAGCCCGCGGATTCTCTCTTCCAGCTTTCCTGCTGTTCCTGTGATAATCAATTTTTCTTTTGCGCGGGTAAGCGCAACATAAAGAACACGAAGCTCCTCTCCCAGGCTTTCTTCTAAAAGCGCCCTTCGAATCATCTGTTTATATAAGGTAGTGGAGGTAATTCTTTTTTCCGGAAGAATGGCGTCTGTTCCGATTCCAAGTTCAGGATGGATTAAAAGCCCTGCGTTTATATCGCTGAAATTAAACTGTTTCCCCATTCCTGCTACAAATACAACAGGAAATTCAAGTCCCTTACTTTTATGGATTGTCATAATCTGCACAGAACCTTCCCCTGC
>JAUNAX010000104.1 GCA_030527365.1 Eubacteriales bacterium
TCCACTTGGTAAGAGAAAGATTTTTATTATAATACGGGTCTCCGTTTTTCAGAATGTCAATCCAGTGACACCGCATATACTCAATTTCTGTCTGGAAACGGCGCACCTTTTCTTTGGAATCCTCCGCGCCCCTTGTTTTTGATTCCATATGATAAAGCTGTACATAAGGATCGTATACAACAAGACTTCCCGCTTTGTTTATTTTCAGACATAAATCTACATCATTAAAGGCTACTGCAAGCTGTTCCGTAAAACCGCCCACTTCATCAAAGACCTGCTTTTTCGCTATCATGCAGGCTGCCGTTACAGCGCTCATATCCTGGAGAAGCGACGCCTTGTGGAGATAGCCTGTACGGTTTGCCGGCATATCCACAAACATATGCCCTGCGATTCCTCCGATTCCTATGACGCAGCCGGCATGCTGAATGGTATTATCAGGATAAAGAAGCTTCACGCCTGCCGCCCCCACTTCTTTTCTCTGGCAAAGTCCCACAAGCTCTGTGAGCCAGTCTGGTGTGATCACAGTCACATCATTATTCAGGAACAGGAGAAACTCTCCTTTCGCATGGGAAGCACCGAAATTATTGATTGCAGAATAATTAAACTCTTTCTTCCATCTTAAAAGTCGCACGCCTTTTTTTGAAATTTCTTTATAATACTGGAAGATTTCTTCTGATGTACTGTTGTTTTCCACAACAATGATCTCATAATTTTTGTACGTTGTTTTTTTCCATATTGATTCTAAGCAGGCTTCCAGAGATTCCTTCTCATCTTTATTTGGAATAATAATGGAAACAAGAGGCTCTCCCTTTACAGGATATTTTACTCTGTAAAACCCAAGATCCGGAGTATGGCTTACCTCCCCTTCTGTTCCTGTCCGCTTTAAATGTGCCTCTATCGCCCGCTTTCCTGCTTCAAAAGCATACATCTTGCTTGCCGGATTGTCTGCTGTTGACGCTTTGTGGGTTCTCCAGTGGTAAAGGATTTCCGGCACATGAAGGACTTTCTTCGCCGCTTCTGTACACCGGAAAATAAAATCATAATCCTGCGCTCCGTCAAACTCTCTTCGGAAACCTCCCACCTTTTCCACAATTTCTCTCCGCACAGTGAAGAAATGGCAGATATAATTGTTGGAACGAAGAAGATCCAAATTAAAATCCGGCTTTAAATGCGGCTGAAAATGTTCTTTTAAATCTGTTGTTACCTTGTCCTCATCTGTGTAGACCACATCTGCCTCCGGATTTTTTTCCAGGGCAAGGACAATTTCATATAACGCATTCGGAGCAAGAAGGTCGTCATGGTCGAGAAGACCAATAAACTCTCCTCCTGCCATGCGAAACGCCGCATTTGTATTCTCTGCGATACCCAGATTTTCTTTCAGATTTTCATGGCGGATACGGCTGTCTCTCTTTTCATATTCCACCAGAACAGCTTCCATCTCTTTGTCATCCGGGCTTCCGTTTGCGATACAAAGCTCCCATCCTTCATATGTCTGTGCGATCAGAGAGTCCAACATCTGTCTCAAGAAAAGCGGCGGCGTATGATATGCCGGAACAACTACGCTGATAAGAGGCGCATTTGAAAATTTCCTCTTTCTCTGACGGTTTAACGTTTCCTCATCTGGTACATACGCTTCATACCAGGGTTCATAGGGGACTTCCTCCGGCTCAAACCTCTCGTGGAGACGGATCCAGAATTCCTTTACTCCGTAATGTTTCAAATAGCGAAACCCCTTTTGAATCGTATAAGGAGAAAGCTTTTTTAACATTTTACTCCATTGTATCTTTCCACCTGTATTGCTGCCTTTTCCCATTTATTTTAACCTCTGACTTCTGTTTATTATTTATTAAGAAAAAATTTATGAACTTATTGTAACATTCTACTATATTTTTTGCAAGAAAGGGAATAAATGTGTTATACTGAAACCTGTAGCAACTTATTTTATGAAACAACAGGAGCAGTTTTATGATGAAAAGACAAAAACGACTGTCTGCCGCCCTTCTTGCATTGGGAATCTGCGTTTCTCTGATCTCCCCTGTTCCTGCAAGAGCAGCAGAAGCAACTGAAAATACCGGAATTTCCACAAACTCCATTCCCGGCTGGCCTCAGGCACAGGACATTACATCTTCAGCAGCTGTTGTAGTGGAGGAATCTACAAGTACCATTCTTTATGCCAAAAATATGGACCAGCCGCTCTATCCTTCCAGCGCTGTAAAAATCATGACCTGCCTTGTGGCTCTGGAAAACAGCAGCCTTGACGAACAGGTTACCATGACAGAAACCGGCGTTGCGGAGGTCACAGACGGAAGCGCCAATATTTCCTCTCAGCTCGGGGAAACATTTACAATGGAGCAGTGTCTCTATGCTATTATGGTTGGCTCTGCCAATGACATTGCCCTTCAGGTTGCAGAACACGTAAGCGGCTCTGTGGAGGCTTTTGTTCAGAAAATGAATGAAAAGGCAAAAGAGGTTGGCTGCAAGGATACCGTATTTACAAATCCTACCGGTCTTCCTGATGAAAACCAGCACACAACTGCCCACGATCTTGCCCGAATTACAAGAGCAGCCATGCAGAACAAAACATTCCGCACCATTGCCTCCGCTCCTTCCTATACCATTCCTGCCACCAACCTTTCCGGAGGAGACAGGGTACTTACAAGCAATTTTACCATGACAAAACCAGGAGACCCCGCTTACTACCAGGGCTGTCTCGGTGGAAAAGAGGGATTTACCCAGGCGTCAGGAAGCGTTCTTGCCACTGCTGCAAAACGAGACGGCATGACACTTATCTGCGTTGTATTAAACGGAGCTTCCGGACAGACAGATGATGAAGCCATTGCTCTTCTTGATTATGGATTCAGTAATTTCAAGAAAGTTTCTCTTGGAAATGACGATTTCAGCATCGTATCCGGCGGCACTGTGATCGTTCCCTCTGATACTTCTGCCTCAGACTTAAAGACAACGGATCTGAAACAGGACGACGGTACTTTAAAACGAAAATACTTCTTTGGAGAGGATAAGCAGGTAGGGACTGCAAAGGTAGAAATACGCGACACAAACGCAAATAAACAGGCGCTTGCAGAAGGGGAAAAACATCTGGAAGAAGCACAGAAATTTTCCGATGTCCACACGAATTTTCCCTATTATCTCATCGGAGGAATCGGAATTGTCCTTCTGGGACTTTTGATCTGGGCGATTGTGAAAGTCGTAAAATCATAAGATAACATACAGAACACGAAAAAAGAAGCTGGAATCAAATTCCGGCTTCTCTTTTTTCTGTTTCCGGCTTCTCTGCCGGCTATGGCAGCGCCTTTGTACGCTTTCTTCTGTACGCAGAATCAGAAATGAAAAAATATGTATTCTCGCTCTTTCTTTGATGTACATTTATTTTATCAGATTTTATTCCACGAAACAATGAAAACCGTACCAAAAATTCTATCCATTTTCGACGGAAACTCAAGATTTCTCCACCGTCTCAAAATAAAACGACAGCTTACAGCACCTCGTTCAGAACAGAAAGTCCATATTCTGCAAGCGCATGGTCTTCCTCGCCTGTACCGCCGCTCACGCCAAGTCCTCCGATAATCGTATCGCCCACTTTCAGCGGAACACCGCCGCCGAAAATCACAATTTTTCCGCCGTCCATCTTATCTACGCCGTAGAAGGTCTGTCCCGGCTGCGCGAGAACAGAAAGCTCTTTTGTAGACATCTTTACTGCCACAGAAGTATATGCTTTTTTCATTGCCACATCAAAGCTTACAAGAAAGGCTCCGTCCATTACATGGACGGCAATGGGATTTCCATCTGGTCCGCACACGGCAATGACTGCCTTTTTCCCCTGACGCGCCGCTTCTTTTTCAATTTTTTCAATGAGACGCTTTGCGCTTTCCAGAGTGATTTTCCCCTGAATCCCCATGCGCTTCATGACTTCCTGAATCACAGCCTCACTTACAGAGGTATTTCTGTTTTCTTCCATGTGCTTCTCACTTTCTTCCCTGTTTTTCTGCTCTGTTTTGTCAGATTCTTCCGCTTTCCCGCTGTTTTTTGCATCCTCATATCTGGCAAGTACATAGAGGTAATCTGCAAGGCGGTTCATATACTTCTTTGCGCCTGTATCTGCTCCAAACTTTACGCCCACAGATGCCAACGCTCTCTCGGCTCTCCTTGCGACTGTGCGCGCCACATCTGTTTCTGCAGAAAGGCGTGTGCCTCCCGGAAGGATAAATTTCTTAGGACGGTCAAAAAGCCCCTCCATTCTGTCGATTTCTTCTTCCAGAAGCTGTGTTTTATCATCGTTTATATGATATTCCCTGTTATAAGGGTCTGCCACACCTGCCATGACAGTGATCAGAGTCTCCTGAATTTTCTCCAGCATACGAATGGTTTCTCCATCTGTAAGCATGGTTTTCACAACTCCTATATGGCTGGTAAGCTCGTCAATGGTTCCTACAAGCCCAATCCTGTCATCTGACTTGGAGACGTTTTTTGTACGGACAAGATCAGTTGTTCCCTTATCTCCGTTTTTTGTGTAAATATTCATAATGGTTCATCTCCTGTGACTGGTTTAAAAGGCATCTTTTTTATGGCTCTTGCACTGTTCGCCCCCAGATTCCGGCACTGCCAGAACCGGGGAGAACAAAGCTCAAACACATTATGTCCCTTTGGCAGGCGCTGCATCTGCATGGCAAGATTTGTGCCGTTTATTCCAATCCCGCACCCGAGCATAGATTCTTTTGCCGCCTCGAATGCCAGATCATCCGTCTCTCCTTCTCTGGAAAGCACCTGATACAGCACACCTTCTTCCTCAATACCGGCACATACTTCCCGAAGAAGATCTTCATCGGGTTCCCGGCTGTATATGATAATTGTAGGTTTGTTCACAACCATCTGCACCTGCTCCTTTTTTTATGATCAGCAATCTCCCAGATAAGATAGGAGAAGTCCTGTTGCAACTGCGTTTCTGGGGCCTTCCTGTCCCCGGATATTTCCCCGTCCGCAGACGATTCTGTACTCGGAAAGAGCTTCCATCAGCATCTCCGGTATTTCAAAATCTTCTGCAGAACCGCCTACAAGGACAACATTCGGTATCTTCCGTAAATTGTTCTCCGGCGCTACTGTTTTAAGAGCGCGGACAGCATTTCTTACAAATACTTTTTTCTTTGCCTCCCTGCGAACCTCAAGAATCCGTTCCATAGGAATATCTTCCTCGATTTTCAACATTTCTCCAGGAGCAAGAAGCACAACGTGTCCGTAGTATCTGGGGTCAATGGATTCCTCAAAAAACTGCATGGCTCCGTTTTCCAGACGAAGGTGAAACAGGCTTTCCACCTTGCCCATAGGATATTTTTTGATCTGCTCTGCCGTCACACGGCTCTTTAATCCAAGTTCTGTCTGGATCAGCATGGAAACAAGCTCTCCCGCCCCTGCCTGGTGAGTGGTGCGAACTGTTCCGTCCGCCTCCAGCACTGCCGCGTCTGTGGAGCCGCCGCCCATATCGAGAATGGCAAGGGGAAGCTTTGTTCCCGGTGTCGTCATGGCTCCAACTGAAGCCATCACAGCCTCCACTCCCGCTACAACAGCTTTTACGGAAAGTTCCTTTTCCAGCTGCTCTGCGATCTGCTGCATGGGAAGGTGCTGTGTTTTTACCATTGCGGCAATTCCCACCGCCCTCTCCATACAGGTTTCCCCTGCAAGAGAACCGGAAATTTCCACAGGAGCAAGGGTATCCACTGCCAGAATATCGGTAATGCGAATATCCTCTTCCCCTGCCTTTGCCACATCTTCCATGCTTGTTTTTATACGACTGAGCATATTTCCCACGTTTGTATCTCTCTGACCGTCAATATCCCGGATTTCTCCTGCATTCTGAAGAGTTTCCATGATCACGTCCGCTCCTGCGTCAATATCCACAGAAAGCTCCCTGCTTCCATGAAATGTAATCTCTCCTGCAGGAAGGATATTTTCTTTCATATTTCCATGAGGCGTCTTAATGACAACTGCGCTTCTCTTTCCCACAAGACTCTTCGCAATGGGGGTAACGGACTTTGTTTCCTCTGCGTCCAGTCCCAGAAGAGTTGCGATTCCATACGGATTGGAAAGCATCCGGATACCGGTTCCCGGAAGGGCAACCTCAATGGCTGCAAGCTTTCCTTCCGGTATTTTATGGATATGGCGCACCTCATCTACAATGGGAATCTGGCGGCTCAGTCTGTTTTCCACAAGAACTGCCTCGTCTGCCTGAAGAATCAGTCCTTTTATGGAAAGCTCGGGAATATGCTGATTCAGTCTTGCCGCAACCTCCTCATAGGAAAACTTATTTGCTGCTGCCACAATGTAGGGAACACCTGGTTTTCCTTTCCAGATATTTTCCAGAAAAATAAGCTCTCCCACTGCCTCCCCTGCGCCTGCAGGAGTGGAGGGATTGTGACCTATCATAGAAGATTCCGTGATAATGGTTTCTGTGATCGTCTCCATTGCCGTATCCCCGATAACAGGCGCCGCCTCATTTAAGCGCACAA
>JAUNAX010000105.1 GCA_030527365.1 Eubacteriales bacterium
TTCATGGTACAATAATATTCAGAGAAACATCGACATTGTGAAACTTAAGACTGAAAGTGAAGAAATTGAGGTGGAATTATGAAGAAGGGA
The DNA here is from genome assembly GCA_030527365.1 of Eubacteriales bacterium. Classification (GTDB taxonomy): domain Bacteria; phylum Bacillota; class Clostridia; order Lachnospirales; family Lachnospiraceae; genus Blautia_A. The sequence goes on from JAUNAX010000105.1 coordinate 91, forward strand.
AAACAGGAAGTTAATATTGTTCGTTCCTCAGCAGCAGAATACCTTACATTTATTACTGCTACAGGAGAAAGTGATGTCAATGCTGTTTATTGTGAGGAGAATGTATGGCTGACGCAAAAAATGATGGGAGTTCTTTACAATGTGGAAACTCATACCATTAACTACCATTTGAAAAAGCTATTTTCGGATGGAGAGATTGAGGAAAACTCAGTTATTCGAAAATTTCGAATAACTGCTGCTGACGGAAAAAACTATAACACTAATCACTATAATCTGAGTGCTATTATTGCGGTTGGGAATAAGGTGGATTCACCCCGTGCAGTCCAATTCCGCAAATGGGCAAATAGAATTATTGAGGAGTTTACTGTAAAAGGTTTTGCGATGGACGATGAACGTCTGAAAAATGGCGGTACGGTTTTAACAAAAGATTATTTCAGGGAACAGTTAGAACGTATCCGTGAAATCCGTCTTTCAGAACGTCGATTTTATCAAAAAATTACAGATATTTATGCAACCAGCATTGATTACGATTCTAAAGCGGCGACAACGAGAAAGTTTTTTGCAAGAGTACAGAATCAACTTCATTGGGCGATTCATGGGGAAACAGCGGCTGAGACAATATATCACCGTGCTGACAGCACAAAAGACAATATGGGGCTGACTACATGGAAAGATGCGCCTGATGGGAAAATTCAGCGTTTTGATGTAGTTGTAGCCAAAAACTATTTGACAAAAGATGAGCTTTCTGCAATGGCAAGAATTGTGAATGCCTATTTGGATTTGGCTGAATTGCGAGCAGAAGAAGAAGTACCTATGACAATGGAGGATTGGGCAGAGCAGTTTGAGGGTATTTTACGTCTGAGCAGAAAGGAAATATTAGAGGATGCCGGGACAATTTCTTCAAAAATTGCTCAGCAGTACGCATTAAGTGAGTTTGAAAAGTATCGTGTTCGTCAGGACAGGCTTTACCAAAGTGATTTCGACAAAATGATGCTGGAGGAGGAAAAAGTACAAGAGTTGCCAGAATGGAGTTGAATATAAGACTTTTGTAAAGGGGACTATTTTTTTACGATAGCCCCCTTTATCAGACGCGCTTAATAATTATAAGCGCCCTCATATGCGTTGCAGCGTGTTTTCTTTTTGGAAAGATTCTCACATTTACTGCAACGGTCACAGAATTCCTGCTCATAGCAGGTGGCGCACACACAGTCTCCGCATTTCTTGCGGTCATACTCTGGTGTGCAGGTGTAGGGAAGGCTGTCTTTCTTCTCCGTACCCATAAAATCACGCTCCTTTTAGTAATCCGTCTTATGATAAAAACGACCATTGATATAGTCGGTTTTTATAATATTTACAAAGGCGCTGGGGTCAAGCTCTTTTACCCTTTTTACAAGAATCTTCGCCTCTGTTCTGGAGACAACGGAATAGAGCATACTTGTGTCTTCACCGGTGTAGCAGCCAGTTCCGTAGAAACAGGTTGCAGAATGGCGGGTCAAATCAGAAATTTCCTTATAAACTTCAGCGGGCTTCCTGGTAATAATAAAAAGCGTGTGCTTCTTGTACCTCTGGTGAAGCATCTGCACCACCTGAGTAGAAGTAAACTGGAAGATGATAGAGTAAAGGGCTCTGTCCCAGCCAAAAAGGAAACCTGCAATAACAAGAATCAGGGCGTTGACACAAAGAATATAATTCCAGATGTCCTGCCCGCTCTTTTCTGAAAAATAAATAGCAATAAAGTCCATGCCGCCGCTGCTTGTGTTTGCAATCAGGCAGAGGCTCACGCAAAGACCGTTTATCAGTCCGCCGAAAATGCTGATAAGAAGCCTGTCGTATGTAATGGGTTGTACAGGTATTATATCTGTGAGCACACTGGACAGGATAATTACAACACAGGAGCTGATGGTGAATTTTTTGCCGATAAATTTAAAGCCGATCATAATGGGAATGGCATTTAAAATAATGTTGATAACAGAGTAAGGAACAGAAATTCCCATGTATGTCTCAAAAATATTCTGCAAAAGCAAAGTAATGCCGTTGAAACCACTGGGGTAAAGTCCTCCTGCCCGTACAAAGGTTTTTATGTTTATGGCAAAGATAACACCGGCAATAACGGCGCCGCCGTAGCGCATCATTTCATGTTTGAAAAGGGTTTTTTTATCCAGTTCCACAATCCCACCTCCTGAAAGCTTACAGAGCTTCCCATCTGCCGGACGCACCGCACGGAAGGACAAGACCGTTTGAGGAAACAGGAAGTCCGATTTCCTGGGAATCTACACGTCCGTTAAATTTCTTAAGCTCTGTGGCAAGCATATAAGTAAGTACAGCCGGAGCAAGACCGGTTGTGTAGGAATTAATAAGGAAAAATAAAGGCTTATCGCTTAAAATTTTTGTGCAAAGCTTCACGAGAGGGTGAATGGCGTCCTCAATTTTCCAGATTTCTCCTTTTGGCCCTCTTCCATAAGATGGCGGGTCCATAATGATCGCGTCATAGTGGTTTCCTCTTCGAATTTCACGTTCCACAAATTTTACACAGTCATCTACAAGCCAGCGGATAGGAGCGTCTCCAAGCCCGGAGGCAAGGGCGTTTTCCTTTGCCCAGGAAACCATACCTTTTGATGCGTCCACATGAGTAACGGAAGCGCCTGCTGCTGCAGCGGCAAGTGTTGCGCCTCCTGTGTACGCAAAAAGATTTAAAACCTTGATGGGACGTCCTGCGTTTCTAATCTTATCTCCGAACCAGTCCCAGTTTGCAGCCTGTTCCGGGAAAAGTCCCGTGTGCTTGAAGCTGAAGGGTTTTAAATGAAAGGTAAGCTCCTTATAATGAATGTCCCACTGTTCCGGAAGGTCGAAAAACTCCCATTCTCCGCCGCCTTTTTTGCTGCGGTGGTAATGCCCGTTCATTTTTTTCCAGCCTTTGTGGGTTTTCGGGGTATCCCAGATAACCTGCGGGTCCGGGCGGACAAGAAGATAATCTCCCCATCTTTCAAGCTTTTCTCCGCAGGAAGTATCAATGACTTCGTATTCTTTCCAGCCATCTGCAATCCACATAATTGTTGTAACCTCTTTCTTTTTTCTTTTGATACACCCCATTATAACATATCCCCCGTTATTTTAACATCAGGAATTAAAAAAAGCCCAGAACAGGCTTGACAATCAGGACTTTACCATACTAAAATGTATGAGAAAAAGGTGAAAGAGCGGCATGAGGAGGATTATTATGAAGAAATACAGTGAAATGAGCAGAGAGGAGCTTCTTTCTTTGAAAAAAGAACTGGAGCAGCAGTATGAAGAGGTAAAAGCTCAGGGTCTTGCCCTTGATATGTCCCGCGGAAAACCGGGAGTGGAGCAGCTTAACCTTTCTATGGGAATGATGGACGTTCTGGCAGGAGGAGCGGAGCTTAAATGTGAGACAGGGGTAGACTGCCGTAACTATGGCGTGATTGACGGTATTCCGGAAGCAAAACGTCTTCTCGGAGAAATGTCAGAGGTTGATCCGGAGCACATTATTATTTATGGAAACTCCAGCCTGAATGTCATGTTCGACTCCATTGCACGTTCCATGACACATGGCGTAATGGGAAATACTCCGTGGTGTAAACTGGACAAAGTAAAATTCCTCTGTCCTGTACCAGGCTATGACCGTCACTTTAAAATCACAGAATATTTTGGAATCGAGATGATTAACGTACCTATGACTCCGGAAGGACCGGATATGGATATGGTGGAAAAGCTGGTAAGTGAGGACGATTCCATTAAAGGAATCTGGTGTGTGCCGAAATACTCCAATCCCCAGGGATATACTTACTCAAAAGAGACAGTGGAGCGTTTTGCAAGATTAAAACCGGCAGCTCCTGATTTCCGTATTTACTGGGACAATGCGTACAGTATTCATCACCTTTATGATGACAATCAGGATTTCCTTGAAGAGATTCTGGCAGAGTGTGCAAAAGCAGGAAATCCGGATCTTGTATATAAATTTACTTCCACCTCAAAGGTAAGCTTCCCGGGCTCAGGTATTGCAGCTGTTGCAGCGTCAAAAGCAAACCTTGAAGATTTTCGCCAGTATATGCAGATTCAGACAATCGGCCACGACAAGTTAAATCAGCTTCGCCATGTGCGTTTCTTTAAAGATCTTGAGGGACTTCATGCCCATATGAGAAAACATGCGGACATTATCCGCCCGAAATTCGAGCTTGTTCTTGAGACGCTGGAAAAAGAGCTGGGAGGTCTTGGAATCGGAGAGTGGACAAAACCCCACGGCGGATATTTTATTTCCTTTGATTCTATGGAGGGCTGTGCAAAAGCTATCGTAGAAAAAGCAAAAGAGGCAGGCGTTGTTATGACAGGCGCAGGAGCAACTTATCCATATGGAAAGGATCCGAAAGATTCAAATATTCGTATTGCGCCAACCTTCCCGTCTCTTGAGGAGCTGAAAAAGGCAGCGGAGATTTTTGTCCTCTGCGTAAAACTTGCAAGTGTGGAAAAATTACTTGCGCAGGCATAAGCTATAGTAAGAAAGAACTGAGGTTAAAAAATGACAGAAGAAAAGACAGGAATGAGTACAGGAAGAAAGGTGCTTATTGCCCTTATCGTTGTATTTCTCCTTCTTACGGCTGCCGCGTATTTTTACGGAGTATCTTACTTTGGCAGCCATTTTCTGCCGGGCTCTTATATAAACGGGCTGAACTGCTCTTATATGACTGCAGAGGAGGCAGAAAAACTTCTAACAGAAAAGATAAAAACATACGCCCTTACACTTGAGACAAAAAATAACGGACAGGAGGGCATTACTGCAGAAGAGATGGGACTTTCCTATAAAGGGGGAGGAAGCGTACAGGCGCTTCTTCAAAACCAGGAAAAAGGAAAATGGTTTCTCTCTTTTTCAGAAAAAAAAGAATATCAGGCTTTGGGGGCTGTTGTATATAATGAAGAAATGCTCCGAAAAGCCATTGATGGGCTTTCCTGTGTACAAAATGCACAGGAGCCGACAGATGCAGCCATCAGAGAGACAGAGGCGGGATATGAGATTGTGCCGGAGACAGAGGGAAATGCGCCGGACAAAGAAAAGCTTTTCAGCGCTGTGGCGCAGTCCGCGCTTCTGGGAGAGCCGCGTCTGAATCTGGAGAAAGCAGGCTGTTATAAAAAGCCGTCCGTTTATCAGGACGATGAAAACCTGAAAAAAGACTGCGATCGACTGAACAAACTTACAGACGTAATCATTACCTATGATTTTGCAGATAAGACGGAAACTGTTGACAGAAGCGTCATTAAAAACTGGATCATAAGAGGAAAAGACGGAAGCTATACCCTCGATAAAGAAAAGGTGGCAGGGTATGTAAATGATCTTGGCTATAAATACGATACCTTTGGCTGCACAAGAGATTTTCGTACATATGATGGAAGAATCGTCACTATAGCAGGAGGAGATTACGGCTGGGCGATCGACCAGGAAGCGGAGACAGACGCTCTTTATAATGCCGTATTAAACGGGGAAACTCAGGTGAGAGAACCGGTTTATGCTTATTCTGCCTGGAGTCGTGACACTACAAATGATATAGGTTATACCTATGTGGAAATCGATCTTACAAATCAGAGAATGGTCTTTTATAAAGACGGCGTTCCTGTTGTAGATACGCCGGTTGTAACAGGTCAGCCGGGAAATACAGATACAGCTACTCCTGTGGGCTGTTATGCAATAGACGCAAAACAGTCTCCGGCAACGCTTACAGGAGAGGATTATGAAGCGTCTGTTACATTCTGGCTTCCTTTTGCGGGAAATGTGGGAATCCATGACGCTTCCTGGAGAACAGAATTCGGGGGAACTCTCTATATGACAGAAGGTTCTCACGGTTGTGTAAATACGCCTTATGAACAGGCACAGATTATATATAATAACATTGAAATCGGCGCGCCGGTTATTGTTTATCAGTAGGCGGAGCAGAAGATAAAGGAGATAAAAAAATGAGGATTGTAGTATTAGCAGGGGGAACAAGTACAGAGAGAGCCATTTCTATTGTTTCCGGAACAGGTATCTGTACTGCTCTCCGTGAAAAAGGCCATCAGGCGATTCTGGTGGACGTTTTCGGAGGCACAGAAAATGTGGACTGGGAAAATCCTTTCCCGAAGGAATATGATGTGGAAGCGGCAAGCGCGTACATAAAAAGCTTTGACGATAAAATAGAGGACATGAAAAAAGAGAGAAAAAGCTTTTTCGGACCAAATGTAATAAAGCTCTGTGAGCTCTGTGACATTGTATTTCTTGGGCTTCACGGTGCAAACGGAGAAGACGGAAAGGTTCAGGCAGCCTTTGACCTTATGGGAATCAAGTATACAGGAACAGGTTATTTAAGCAGCGCCCTTGCGATGGATAAGGGAATTACAAAGCAGATGTTCCGCATGAACGGCGTTC